>CAYXGV010000009.1:14310-27502 GCA_964464685.1 uncultured Gammaproteobacteria bacterium
GTGGAGATGCCGGGAATTGAACCCGGGTCTAAATGGGTTACCCCCATAGTCTACATGTTTAGCTGGTTTGTTGGTTCCTTGATATTTTTAAAATCAGCAAAAAGATAGCAAGTAAGCCTGAATTAGTTCGGACAAGATTCACAGGCAAAAATCAAGTCCTACGCTCAATGATTTGACACCGCTGATTCAATATTGAGTATCATGAGAGCGATGGTAGAAGCACTTAAGCGACTACGGATGCGAATGAAGGTACGCTGAAAGCAGAAGCTACAGCAGTTTTCACTCTTGATACAAAGTTTGCACTTATATCGTGTATTCTTGGTATTAACGAGGAAAAGAATACAACCTCGACATGCGAATGAAAGATAACTAGGTCCACTTATCGAACCCTGTCATCCCCCTTATTTCAATTTTCAATTTGAAATTTTTAATTAACCTATATATTTTAGGTTTCTTTCATTTTTCTATCTAACTCTCGTTTTACTTCTCTTCGTTTGATAGACTCTCTTTTGTCGTATTTTTTCTTACCTTTGGCAACGCCAATTTCTAGCTTAATCCGACGGCCTTTATTATACACTGACAAGGGGATGATTGTCAAGCCCTTTTCTTGCAATTTTTCTCTTAAATAGGCGATTTCTTTGTTTTTCAAGAGTAATTTACGGCTTTGGTCAGGGTCATAGTCAAAAGCAGTGCCAGCAAACTTGTATTTTGAGATGTGAGCATTGGTCAAAAAAGCACCATTATTATGAAAAGAGACAAACGCTCCCTTGAGGTTCATTTGTCCAGCTCGGACTGATTTTACCTCTTGGCCAGTCAATATCAAACCAGCCTCGTAGGTATCCAGGATTTCGTAGTCAAATCTAGCTTTTTTGTTTACGGCGTAGGTTGGCATATGATCGGTATTATTTCATGTTTTCCGAGCATTATTCATATTTTGCTTTATATAGAATATTAGTGTATAATATATTTAATAATTTTTCAAGTTTTTTATATGTTTTGGCACAAAAATAAATACCAAGATAATTCTTTAATTATCTTTAGTGCAATTGCTTTTTTGATTATTTTATCGGTTGTGTTTGTTTTGGTTATCTTTTTGAACAAGGTAGACTCCCTAAAAGGGTCAATAAAAAGTGAAGCTCAAAATCTTTTATTAATTCAGACCACCCCAAAGTTGTTGGTTGAAAATTATCGGCAAGACATGACAAAATTATACACTGATATTGAAGCTATGGGCGATGATCCAGCTGTTTTTGATTTGGCAGAAGAAGTTTTTTTCTCAGTCAAAGTTCCCAAAGAAATGATGGATGATCATTTGCAAACATTTTTAAAAATAAATTCTTTGAAAGATTCAAAAGGAAAAAATGCTGACGTAATAGTTTTGTTGGATGAATTAATAAAAAAAATCAATTTAAACTATGAAGAGAATTCTAATTAGTGGTAGTATTGCTTTGTTCAGTTTAATTTGTTTGTGGGTAATAAATATTTTTACTTTAGTTTGGGTTTTTTTGCCAGTATGTTTGATTTGGTTGTCAATATTAATTTTTTTGGTTTACCGAGTCAAAAATAATTTTTGGGATAATTTATTTTTGGTAATCATGACAGCTCTGTCTTTTCTTGGTTTGATTTCACTGCTTGAGCCAATGTATCTGCGTTATTTTTTAATGTTTTTGGCTGGTTTGGTAATTTTCTTTATTTTTCTTCGTATTTTTCACACGACTACCACTTCTTTGAGTTATCAAGAAAAACCTTATCGTCGGATGCTAACCATGCTCTGGATTTTTAATAGTTATGCTTTGATTACCTTTGGTTTTGCTCTTAGTATTTTTTTCCCCAAGACACCTTTTTGGTTAATTAGTTTTTTAGTTGGAATATTAATTGGCTATATCTCAATAGTTGTTTGGAAAATGTATTTCAATGTGCCGATTGAGAGATTTTTTTTGCGGGCAGTTATTTTGGCAGTTGTAGTTTGGGAGGTAATGTGGGTAATCCATTTTTTACCTTTGGGTTATTTTGCCCTAGGTGCTTTAGTGGCTTGGCTCTGGTATTTGATGCAATTATTTATTAGATTTCATTTGTCAAAAAGGGGAATAATTTGGAAAAAACAAATTGGTTTTTTGCTAAGTAATTTGGTTTTATATTTTTTGGTTTTATATTTTTTTGTGAGGTGGATATAATAAAAAAATACAAACAAAATATTAATAAAATATGATCTATGGAGGGGAAACAAACTAAATATGTAAAATTAGGAGATTTGCTTGTTTATCGAAAGTCTATTGAGCTTGGTGACATCGCTTGGGCAATATATGATAAGATGGAATGGACAGATAAGAAGATAATGGGAGACCAATTTATAAGATCAATAGATTCATTTGGAGCAAATATTGTAGAAGGATATGGAAGATACCATTATTTAGACAGAATAAAGTTCTATTATATTGCCAGAGCATCACTAAATGAATCAAAACACTGGATGTTTTTATTACATAGAAGAAATAAAGTTGATAAAGAAATTTACGATAAGTTTTTAAGTAAAGCCGAACAGGGAAATTATCAGCTTAATCAATTTATAAGTATCACTTATAACTCAAAGAACACAAAACAAAATAACGAATAAATATTTTTCAATATTTTAATTATATTTTGTTAATATTTTGGTTATATTTATTATAATTATGAAAGATAAAAAATATCCACCACATCTACCAGCTCGGGCTTGTCGGGTAGATACTTATTACAGATTAAGAAGTCTTAAGTGGACGTTGTTTTTGATTTTTGTGGCTTTTGTGAGTGGTACATCAGCGGCTCTGTCAGTGGTGGCATGGCTGGCGCCAACTTTTATTCAGTCAGATTCTTTTTATCCAACTACTCGTGAGACACATTTGCTTGCAACCAATAAACCAGATCAATCTTTTCAACATCAGGTTGGACAAAAAATACTGAGAGTTTATGATAAAAATAAAAAGATAAATAAAAATTTTTATAATCAAGATTCTTTAATTTTTTCTGCGGGGATTCTTAGCTCCGATGGTTGGGCCGTGGCTTATTATCCAAGTTATAAGGTTGGTTTGGAAAAAAATTGGGAAGCGGTGGATAGTCAAGGTTTGTATTACAGTGTAGAAAAAACTGTTTATGATTCAGTCGCCGAACTTTTGTATTTAAAAGTTGATGGTCAGGGTTTTCGTTTGAATTCTTTTGCTGATTGGTCGGATTTATCAATCGGAAATAGCTATTGGGCATTTGGTCGTGATGATTGGCAAGAGATTTTGTTGGCTGATTTAATTTTTGCCAACACAAACAAAGCCTATTTAATTTGGCGTCCACAATATTTTTATTCAGTTTGGCAAGATCTGGCCAGCGGGACATTGTTATTTGACGGCAAGGGTGCTTTGGTTGGGGTGGTGGACAAAGATAAATTATTACGTCCAGCTTGGCTTATGGAGGGTAGAGTAAATTCTTTGTTAGAATTAGGTCAAATATCTTATTACGGTTTGTCTTGGCGTGGCTACATGGTGGCTGGAGTGGAATTAGATAATAAATGGAAAAAACTATCTGGTTTTTATGTTACCGAAGCTGATAGCTTTGTTACGACTTCAACTGTGGGGGTGGGGGATGTAATTTTGAAAATTAATGGCTTGTTAGTTGATGAAAAATTTTTAGCCGCCCAGCTCTATTCTGCCCCAGATGTGTTTAATGTTTCAATTTGGAGAGCTGGTGAAGAAATGGATATTGAGGTGACGAAGGCGAAGGTGTTCTAGAACATTCGAATTATGAATAATAGCTTGACAAAAGGGTAAAAATGTGGTATAATGGATAGTTATAAAGTTCATAAAGTCCATAAAGTCTATAAAGTCAAAAGTCTATAAAGTCTATAAAGTTTGTAAATTTGGCTAAGATTAGGTAAATAATGTTATATGTCAATCACCCAGGTGTTTAACTGCTATCTGCCATCTGTTATCTGTTAATTTCTACATTATTTAAAAAGGCTAAAATAAGCGAAAATATTAACGAAATATTAACGAAATATTAACGAAATATTAACGAAATATTAACGAAATATTATCTTGGGAGAATAAACAAAATAAATATATAAACCGGTTGTTCTATTCATTAGGAAATATATTGAACTTTTTTAGACCAAGATAGGGTGGACAAACAAACGAATAAATATTTTACTAATATTTTTAATCAATATTCTTATAGTTTTATTTCCATTACTTTATAAACTTTCTAACTTTATTAACTTTATAACTATAATATATGTTTCTAGAACATACCCCTCTAAAGCTATTACAAAGACGGTGGAAATTGTTGGTCTTTTCCGGTCTAGTCGTGGCTGTTTTGTCTTTGCTATTTTCTCTAATTTTTCCTCTGAAATATCGGGCTGACGCGCAGGTGTTGATTATTGCCAAGTCACGAACTGGGGTGGATCCTTACACCATCGTGAAATCAGCTGAGCGAATTGGTGAAAATATTTCGCAAGTGGTTGGGACCAATGATTTTTATGAAAAAGTGATATTACAAGCTAATTCTGATTTGGATAGGGAAATATTTGAAAAATTGCCAGAAAAAAATAAAAGAAAACTTTGGCAAAAGACGGTTAATACTTCGGTGGTCTATGGTACTGGAGTTTTGAATATAAATGTTTATCATAAAGATCAGGCTCAAGCCAAACAGTTGGCTGACGCAGTAGCAAATACTTTGGTATCTCGGGGCTGGGAATATGTGGGTGGTGATGTGACAATCAAAGTGGTCAACAATGCCATTGTGACAAATTGGCCAGTCAAACCAAATTTGGTGGTAAATGCAATTTTAGGTTTTATAGTTGGTGTCATGGTTATGGCTGGGTTGATTTTTAAAAAAAATTATAAGAATTAAATTGGTTAGCTTAATTTTATATGGAGGAAAAAGATGCGAATAATTTAAAAATGCAGATGGATCGCGTTAAAAAAGCGTATGAGATTTTTTTGGATACTGTAAAAGATTTGGGTAAACAAGAAAGAAAACTCGCACAGGAAATAAATCAAAAAATAGATAAGAGGGGGATAAACGATACACTCAAACGCATTATTTCTATCAAAGAATAGTTATTTATAATCTATATGACTGAAGAAAAACCAACAATTTTAAAAAAAGAAAAGCCTGAAAATAATATAAAAAATAACGCAGAGAAGAAACAGTTAAATTCAGATATTGAACATTTACGTGAAGAACTGGAAAGTTTGGTTGATACACTGCATGAAGATGTAGTGTCAAAAAGAGAATGCCATAATGCATCGTTAGCAGACCTCGAAAAACGCGCGACAACTTTGTATGGTGAAGACAGAGAAATATTTATTGATCGTGTCAGTGAATTGCGAGAGATTTTTGATAGGGCTGTAGAAAGATTGCAAGCAGATACACAAGATATAGGTGCAGAACAAAAAGAGGAAATATCTTTTGTGCCATGGGAAAAAATTTCTTCAGAGCAGAAAAAGGAATGGATGGATATAATGTATGCCCCTAGTGGTATGGTAGAGCAAACTGTTTCTGAATTATATATAGTAACTAAGGGTAACATTGGAATTGCGCGAGAGTTGGTGGCAATACCAGGTATTGGACCAGGTCGTGATGCTGCAGAATTATATACAGAGACTGGCAATATCAAAATTGCACGACAATGGATCGAGCAATTTCCGGGTAACGAAGGATGGAATGTTGCCCAATTATACAAAGCTACTCAAGGTAATATCGACAAAGCAAAAGCATTGATGGATATACCTCGCATAGGTGTGGGCTTTGAAGCATCACGATTATATTTGTCCACCAAACGTAACATTGAAACTGTACAACAATGGATGGAAATACCAAAATTTCAGGATGGCCAGGATGCCGCTCGTTTATATGATGAAGTTGAGGGAAATTTTGTAGAAGCACAAAAATGGTTGGCATTACCACACATTAACAGCGGACTTCTCGCTGCGCAAATTCATTTCGCAGTTGGTGGTGATATAGATATTGCGACACGATTAATGAATTTATCTGGTCTTGAGAAAAAAACAGACTCAGTTAAATATGCTGTTAAATTATATCAAGAACATGGCGGAGATATAGCAAAAGTAAAGAAAGCATTAAATTCGGAAGAAGAACAATTATCCGCTGAGACTACTCCAGAATTAGAACCCGAGACAGAACAAAATAATGATAAAAGATCAATTGATTTTGAAAAAAATATTGGTCAATTTGATTATACTGGTGGAGTGTTTAGATTTGTTGATGGTGAAGAGTTGGATATGAATATTGAAGATTTTCCAAAACCATATTTGACAGTAAATGGAATGGATATTGTGTTTTGGTACGGTGCCCATAGATATATTAAGATTCAATTGCCTGCTTCTAAAGATGCAAAGGCTGTGGTTGATTGTCGTTTTGATACGGGTAAGTCTAGAGGGGGGAATTTTGAATGTAGCTTGAACGGATTGAAAAGTCTTTTGAAAGAGAGCTTAAAATTAATGAAAGATGGATTTATTAAGACTGAGGAGGTTGAATCAAAACTCGAATCCAGAGTATCTAAGGTGGCACATTTTGTGGTGATGCCTGCTTTGGCTTCTATAAGTTTTGTCACAAATTTGACAGGGTTTCTGGCGCGTAAAGTTAGTGGGGGTAGATTAGATTGGGGGATATCTAACAAGGATGATAAATTAAATAGTGGCGATACAGATGAAACTGGAGAAAATGAGGAAAATATACCAGAGCCCAGACCGAGATTACCTTTATTACCACCCCTTGCACCAGAGTCAGAACCTGAAATAGAAATATCTAGATCAACTCCAGAAACGCCATTTGTACTGTGGGATAAGCTTACTCCAGAACAACAGCAATTATGGTGGGATATCCCTAATTTGGGAGATAAAAAATCTGTAATTGAATTGTATAAAGTGACTCAAGGTGACTATGAGGAAGTTGTTAACTGGATGCAGATAGAAAATATAGGAGATGGCTGGGATGTTTTGGCTTTATACAAAATAACCGAGGGAGAAATTGAAATTGCTAAAAGGTGGTTACAGATAAGAGATATAGGAAGAGGATTAGATGTTGTTGATTTGTGGAAAGTAACTAACGGAGAACTTTTTGTTGCTAAACGATGGATGGAATTAAAACGTGTAAAAAGTGGTTTTGAAGCAACGGAATTATATAAAGAATATAATGGAGACATTGACTCAGCAATACGAAAAATTGGATTTAAAACTCCGGTTAAACCTGTAGGTCGTGTTTCATCAGCACCTACAATAGATGCGGATTTTGATCTTCCAGATTTACGCGAGGATAATTTATCTCCAGATTCACCAGATGAACCAGAACCAATTTCAGTATCGTCTACTCCCGAACCTCCAGCCAGAACCAAAAGGTCTTTTCATAAAACTAAGAAGCTGTTATCTGGTGCAACTAAATTGGCGGCTGTAACAGCTTTGGCAATGGGTGTTCGTGGAGATAATGATACAAAAGAAAAAAAAGTTCGTCCTAAAGAACCACCTACCCTTGTACAGTTTGAAGAAGCTGAAAGTCCTGTGGACGATGATGTAGATGAAGAATTAACTAGAAGATCAGATGATGATGTTCCGGTTGTTCAGAAAGACGATGAAAATAAGACCAAGCCAGTTGAAAGTAAAACAGTTGTAGTAGAATCTAAAAAAATAGAAAAGAAAAAAAAGATAGTACAGAAAGAAATAAAAGATAGACCATCTACAAAATCAAAAGATCGGCGTTTTGATGAAGTTGAAAGTAATGTTGATTTTGACAGAAAGGTAGTCAAGAAGTCAAATACTGAAAAAGTTGTTATTGGTGGTGGAGTAAAACCTGCTGAATTAACACCCGAACAACAACAAATGGCCGATTATTTGAAAGAAACTGGTAGTAAGGCTTATGGTAGGACTGAAGTGACTGATAAAACTGGGACGCATGTGACTGAAGAAAGAGTTGGGGCTGATGTTGGTAAAAGTGGAGAAACAATTCCAGCAACTGAAACAATAACTACTGCAGATTCAGCTTGGTCAGAAATGACTCCAACGGCTAGATATGAATTGGCTATGGATGATGTGCAAGCGCGGTGGGATGCAGAGGTTGATAAGATGGAAGTTAGTGGTGAGGTGACTAGTGACCAAATAAAAGCAGAATTAGAAAATTATTTGCACCAAAAAGAATCTGCTCAAGTTGGTTTTTCTGATGAAGCAGTAGATAAAACACAGATGGTTGATATTTTGTCTGACAAATTAGATGATGGTTTATCACCGGTTTTAAAATTTGTTTTAGAAGAAAATCCTCAACCGGGCGAGGTGGCAGTATTTATTCCCAAAGGCGAAGAGGCAAGTGGTTTATTGAAGTTTACTTCTTATCAGGGCGATGTTTATTTCTTGCAAGACAATGAACAGCTTTTCAAAATTGGAACAGGTGGAGAGTTGTTTATGGAAAATGAAGATGGTGAATTTGTTTCAGCTATCTGTGGTTTTGATAGTGATAAATTAGTAGTAACACCGGTTGAGGATTTGCAAGTTGGAAATTAAAACTAAAAGTTTAAATAAAAAAGAAATCGTCCTGTAAAAATGGGGCGGTTTTTTGTTTATTGCGCCTGTGGAGAATACCTCTTGACAAAACTTTAAAAATGTGGTATAATGGATTGTTAAAAACAAGATACAAAATACACGTAATAAGATACAAATTTGGCTAGATTAAGCGAAATTAGTGAAAAAAGGTTGTTTGTGTGTTTGGATGTTTGTGTGTTTGGGGGATAAAGTCCTTGACAAGATCTTCAAAATGTGTTATAATGCCATGTTAAATAAAAATGGATAAGTAGTATCTAAAACGCTTCCGGTGGACAAAAATGACTTCGGCTTGAATAAATTACTACATCGTTGTACTGTACATGCTGACAGTGTAGCGATGTGGCAATTATTTGTCACTTTGTACCTTAAAATTGAGAGGTAATTCCTGATGCGGAGAGATATATCTACGTCATCCTGAGCGAAATCCCGAGAATACGGGATGAAGTCGAAGGATCCTATACTTTATTGCAATAGAGTGGGGGATCCTTCGACTCCCTTCGGTCGCTCAGGATGACGCATAGATGACTCCCTCCGCATTCAGGAAAAGGCCCCATCAGGGGTTTTGCCGGAAGTTCCGGTATTACTCCTGATGCGGGAGATATTTGCTGAGCCACGCTAATAATAAGCGTGTGCTTGTGGAGGGTGCTATGAAAAAGACAGATCTGGTTTCTTTCATTCCGGTGTGTGTTCCCCCCCTGTCCGACGCGGACAAGGCTGACTTGGCCTCCGACATCCTCACCGCTCTCAAAGCGGGAAAGGATGGATCGGTCATCAAGTCCATCTTGGTGGCGAAAGGCGCCACCGATGGCGAAGCGGCTGGGGCTGCTTCGGCCATGAAGTCGGCCTACGACGACGCGATTGTTGCTCGCAAGGCAAACGTCGTCAAGACCGCAAAGGGCGTCAACACGGTCTGGTTGATCGTGGGGGCGGCTGTGGCCATTTTGGTCGCTGTCATTTTGTTGCTCCGGCCTGCGCCGGCAAGCAAGGCCGAAGTGGCCGAGCTTTTGGCTTCGGTAGCCACCAAGGCGGATGTGGTGGAGGCCACGGTTGGACTCGCCACGGCCGATGGGGTGACCCAAGCGGTCGCACCTTTGGCTACTGGTGATGATCTGGATCGATTGGCCGGAGCCTTGGCTGATCGGTTTGAGAGCCTCGATACCGGCATGGGTCGGCTCGAGGGGAAGATGGATTCCATCCAAACCGGCATGGGTCGGCTGGAAGGAAGTGTGGCTGAGGCGAAAGCTGAAGTCGTGGCGGTCAACACTGTCACCAAGGAGCTTAGCTCCAAGGTGGACGCGGTTGCGGCCTCTGCGGGTCGTACCGAAACCATCGTCACCACCGGCCTTACCTATAGGGTGAGATGTCGGAAGGACTCATCTGAGCCCGCCTGTGTCGAGTGTTTTGGCAAGGGCGAAAAACGGTGCTACTACCGCCGGCCTTTCCGAGCAGCTTCGGCTTCCCAGGTTGCGGAGATTCCGCATCTGGTGAGAGGGAAAGTGGTTGAGGCCACTGAACCTCCGAAGGTCGAACAGCCGACCACTCCGACGGACACGAAGAAATGTCCTGACGGGTGCAAGTCCGAGACGAAAGCAACCCAGCATCAGCTGGTGCCGGTCAAGAAGGGTTAACAACCCTTCACCTACCTCTCAATCTGGCGTGGTGTTCAAGAAGAAGTTTTTCTTGGACACCCGCCTTTTCCGACCGTCTTTGCACTCAACATGCAAAGCGGTCCTATGAGTGAATACTTGCCGTGAATCCTTGTGGTTCAGGGTTTATACCTTAAAGTATTCAGTCAGGGATCGATTTTAAACACGACACACGACCCACATAACACGACCTAAATATTAAATAACAAAATAAATTTGTTGGTTACATAAATATATTTTTATTTCAAAAAATATAATTATGTGGTCGAGATTGAAACTGGCTCCCCTCGTGGGGACTTGAAAGTTTCCACATGGTGGGGACGAGGAGGATGAAATGAGAAAGACCTGTCTCAGCCTTGTGCTGACAATGGTCACGGCCTTGGCGATCTGCGTCGCCATTCCTTACAATTCGGTCTTCGCGCAGGAGAAGACCCACTATACCCACCGCACGACCTGTGCGTGTGGGACGGTTATCGAAGTACCGGTGACTTGCGTCCCAAATCAGCAGGTCACTGTGGAGGTGCATTGCCCCGGTGAGACGAGCGATCGTGTCACGTGGCGGTGTCCGGACGACCCCAACCAGGTGAGTGACAAGCTCATTCTGGGTTTGAGGGGTGGAGGGTTCTGGGGAGAAATCCCTGGACCTGGTAGTCGGGATACCTTCTACTCCTTCGGGGGTGAAGGGATTCTGCAACTGCGCAATTTTCTCGGCCCCGCTTGGGGTCTGGAGTTTGCGACTGGTTTCGGTGGTGGATGGTATCCCAACTCGGAAAGGGTGTTTTACGCCCAAGCCGAGGGTGGGGTGCTGTGGCACCCAGGAAAGTTTGAGCTGATGGCCGGCTACAATGCTGGTATCGGTTCGACGACTGATGAGGTGGTCTTGCACCGCCACACTGGTGTGCTATGGGCTCGCTACTTTTTCTGGCAACGTTTCGGTCTGGAGGCTTTTGGCCAAGTTGGCTGGGGTCGGCAGGCATGGGATATTGACAAGGAAGAGAAGGTGGAAAAGGACGGGAAACCGTTCTGGCACACCTGGACCGAGACTTCCCATTATTCCGGGTTAACCTGGGTAGTGGGATTAAATGGCCTCTGGCGCTGGTAGAGTAGAAGGGTTGAAGTTGAAAATGAGTGCTTGGTAAGTCAAAAGGTTTGGTAAACTTTTCTATTTCTAGTTGAATTCTGATTGACTAATTTAGTTGTTTCAACAATTGCCCTAGATCGGGCTCTGCCTAAATGGCAAAAGTAAACTACCCTCCGCTTTGGCGTTAAGGGAAAGAACAGATTGGTTGAAATAAAAACTGGATTAGTTGAGAAAGTTGAATACTAGAGAGAAAAATCGTTTTGCTGAATTGATTGGCTAATCGAGCGGACAATTTTTCCCGACATGGTGTCGGGCAAGGAGATCAAGATGAAGAAGTTTGCTACCAGCTTCGTGCTGGTCATGGTTCTGGTTCTCACCAGCTTCGCGCTGGTGGGGTGTGATAATTTGGATCCGTTGAAGTCCGAAGGGATTTCGTCGGAAGCCCTCAAACCCACCACCGATGGTGGCGACACCAACTGCGACGACAACGACCTCTGCACCACAGACGGAGTCGATCCTGACTCCAAGTTGTGCATCTACGAAGATGTCAACTGCGATGACGGAAACGTTTGTACCACCGATTCTTGTGACCCCAATACCGGATGCGAGCATGATTCGGTCGTGGGTTGTTGTTTGTTGGACACCGACTGCAACGTTGGTCAGGTTTGTGATCTCGTTGCCAATGTGTGCGTCGGATGCATTGAGGATGCCGACTGCGACGACGGCGATGCTTGTACCACGGATTCCTGTAACGGAAATGTGTGCGAGTATGCTGATGTTGTCTGCGACGATGATTTGTTCTGCAATGGAATGGAAACCTGCAACACGACAACGGGTTGTGTGTTTGGTACCGCTCCGGAGACGGATGACGGTATTAACTGCACGGTGGACACCTGCGACGAGATTGCAGATGTGGTCGTTCACACCCCAAACAACGGGCTGTGTGGGGATAGCAACGTCTGCAACGGCACCGAGACCTGCAATGCGGTTCTCGGATGTCAGGCTGGTACTGATTTGGTCTGCGATGACACCAATGTCTGCACGACTGATTCGTGTGACCCCATCGATGGTTGCGTCAACGCCAATAACACGGATTCCTGCGATGACGGCAACGGCTGTACAGTGGGCGATGTGTGTAGTGCGGGAGACTGTCTTTCTGGTTCTTTCCGTATGAACTGCGTGGATTGTGATGACGAAGGTCATTGTGGTCCAGTGGCCATCGGCTGTTGGGGAAACGATTTTGTTTCCTTGGTAGATTGGTGTCAGGCTGAGGGTTGGTGTGAACTGGTATCTATCAGTTGCAACGACAACAACGCCTGCACTACGGATTCCTGCAACCCGGCCGCCGGCTGTCAGCATGAAGCCATTGTTTGTGGTGATAGTAATGTCTGCAACGGTGTTGAGACCTGCAATCCGGCGACAGGTTGTCAGGCGGGCACGATGCTCGTCTGCAATGACAACAACCCCTGCACCACAGACTCCTGTGCTCCGACGACTGGCTGTGTCTTCACGGGCATTGCTGGTTGTTGTACGACTGACGTTCAGTGCTTTGCTTTCGGCGAAACTTCGTGGGGCTATTCCAGCCCTTGCGTCTTGGATGCCGATTGTCCGGAACCCGGCCACATCTGTGTGGAGGGTACCATGTGCTTGCCGGCGGCATACGACTTCGGTTGTACGTCTTACGATGATGTTCTGGGCAACCCCACCAACCAACCCGGCACATGTGAGATGTGTGCCGACACGGATCAGGATGGCTTCTGTTCCTCAACTGAGTCTTTCTGCGAAGGCGGATTGGACGAGGATGCGGACAGTCTCGTGGACTGTGAGGACACGGACTGCGACGATGAGGTTTGTGGTGCGAATATGGTCTGCGAAGGCGGAATATGCGT
>CAYXGV010000010.1:0-11458 GCA_964464685.1 uncultured Gammaproteobacteria bacterium
AAAACCAAATCTGTTCCACGGCCAATGCCGAGATAATTTGCTAATATTACAGTACTGTTTGGCCACCAAACAAAAACTAAAGCAAAGAGCCAAAATACAATCCAAAAAATAGTACCTTTGGGACCAAGTAAACCACTCTTGCGTTTGGAAACAACTGAACCAATAGCAAAGATGGCAAAAAGAGAAAATAATGATTGGAATAAAATAAGCATATTTTTAGTTATTCTAATTATTCTAATTACTTGGATTCAACTTTCTAATGCAATAGTGTTTGTAATATACCACGTCATCCTGAGCGTAGTGGAGCCCAATAGGGCGAAACGAAGTCGAAAGATCCCCTTGTTGTAGCTTAAACTATGGGATCCTTCGACTTCACTACACTTCGCTATCGCTCCGTTTCGTTTCGCTCAGGATGACGGTAATCACTACTCTTTCTTGATTAAAAACGTTGCATTAGATTCTTGAACTAAACTTACTTTAAATTACAAAACCATTTTTAGTGTGTCATTGCGAGACCTGATTCGCATCAGGGCGAAGCAATCCCAGACTAGTAGCAACGTTGCTAGTACACTGGGATTGCTTCGTCATCCCGTATTTCATCGGAATTCCTCGCAATGACACGTATTTCGTAATTCAAAATAATTATTTATCTAATTATTTTTTCAAAAAAACACCCAACAAAAGATCCTTCACCACTCCCAACCCATGCTTCAATCCCCCACCATATCTATGGTACGTCACTTTTACTGGAAATTCAATATATTTCAAACCTAGCCTCTTGGCCTTGGCTGGAATCTCGGTAGCATGCGCCATGCGATCTTGCTCTATTTTTAATTCTTCTAAGGCTCTTCTACTAAGAATTCTAAAGCCATTGTGGATATCTGTCAAGTTAACTCCACCAAATATTTTATTAAATAATTTTGCCGGTGGAAATAAAATATATTTTTTCAACCAAGGAATTTTTGTTCTGTTATCCAAAAACCTGGAACCAAATAATATATCGGCACCACTATTTTTTAATTTTTCAAAAGCCGGTTTGATATCAGCTGTATCAAATTGACCATCGCCATCAAAATGTAAAACATAATCAGCCCCAAGATCCAAAGCGTAATCATGCCCAGTTTGTAGAGATGCTCCCTGTCCACGATTTATTTTATGCGACAAAATTGTTGCACCGGCTTGCCGAGCCTCAGCTTCCGTCAAATCTTTTGAACCATCATCAACTACTATCACTTTATCAACATGACTAAAAAGGCTCTGGACCACAGAGCCTATAATCTTACTCTCGTTAAATGCTGGAACTATCGCGACGAACATATGAATTTCTAATATTATTTTTATCTATTCAAATCAAGGGCTTCTTTGTTGGCCAAAGTATAATCAATCATCTTTTTCAAACCATCTTTTAGAAAAAACAATGGAATCCAACCCAAATCTTCTTTGGCCCTAGTCAAATCAGGCAAACCTTTTGAGGTAATAAATACCATTGGATCTTCTGTCACCACTTGGGAAGACGATTCAGTCATTTCAATTATAATCCGCGCCACTTCACCAATTTTTATTGATTGTTCATGACCCAAATTTACCAAAGACATCTCGGGGCCAGTCCGCATCAAACGTACTAGACCATCTACCATGTCTGTCACATAACAAAAAGATTGTTCAATCTCTTCACTACCATAAATAACCAAATTTTTACCCTCCAGTGCATCAATAATAAAATCAGGTACTAATAAACCATCGCGTAATTTCATCCGTGGTCCGTAAGTTGTAAACACACGCGCAATTTTGCCATCAAGACCATAAACCTGTCGGTAGGTCTCTACACAAGTTTCAGCAAACCGTTTGCCTTCGTCATAACAACCACGTGGCGACAAATGATTGACTATTCCTTCATCGCCTTCTTTAAAAACTTTTCGCCCTTCTCTAGGCGGACCGTAGATTACCGAACTGGAAGTAAAGACATACTTAGCTTTATATTTTACTGCCAAATCCAAAGTAGAAATCATCCCATTGGAATTGGCCCACAAAGAACTTAATCTTGTTTTTTCAAAATTTTTGGGGCTAGTTGGGCAAGCCAAATGATAAATTTCTTGAATGCCTTGAAATTTAATTTTAAATTTGTCTAACTCATCAAAATTATCTAGATCAATTGGCTTATTAACATCACATTTTATAAATTCAAAATCAGGATATTGCAAAAGATGGGACACATTGCTAATTTCAGAATTAGATAAATCATCCAGACAAATAACTTTGGCTTCTTTTAATAAACGCTCACAAAGATGGGAACCCAAAAAACCAGTCCCACCAGTGACAAGCACGTTCTTTTTTTCAAAAATTGGTGTATCGCCGATCATAATAAATTTAAGAGGTTTAAAAATTGGTTAACTTTATAAATAAAAGATACTAATATACTAATTTTACTAATGATACTAATAAATACTAATATTTTTTAAAACAAGATTTTATAGGGGATACGAAATACGAACTATACGAAATTACGAAAATGAATGGGATACGAAATTACTAAATGACGGATAGTATATAATATTCAGTATTCATAACTAATAATCCAATAATCTAATTACCCGATACGACTTTAAGAACTTTACAAACTTTAAGGACTTTATAGACTTTTGACTTTATAGACTTTATAAACTTTATAGACTTTTGACTTTACAGACTTCATTATACCACACTTTTTAATAATCATTAATAGACAAACAAATTTAACTCATTTTTATTAGATTCTTGAAAAGGCCACCAGACAGCCAATTTTTTACCAGAAAAACTCCAGATACGAGCCGATTCATTACCTTTGGTAGCCAAAACAGCCACTTCATCTTGGCCATCATTATCATAATCAATTCTAGCTATATCAAAATCACCTCGAAAACTGGTGCTGTAAACATACATCCGCCTAATCAAAGTGCCGTCTTTTTCATAAAAAAGTAAAAATGGAAAATCATTATTATTACCAGTAATAACATATTCGCTATTATTATCACCATCAAAATCACCTACGGTTATTTTACCTCGGCCTTTTATATATGAATCAACTGCAAAACTAGCCTGCAATTGAGCTTGATTATCAAACCGAGAAATTTCTAAATTACCGTCTTCTATTTTGTAATAAGTGACAACTTGATTTTTTCCACCATATAAAACAATTGCTAAATCGACGCCACTGTGTTGATTTTTTAAATTATAAGTGGATAATTCAACACCATTAAAACTAAAAATTTTGAATAATAATTTATCATCATCTTGCGGAGCTAAAACTATTTCCACCTCACTATCTCCAACTAAATCAGCCACCACAATATTATATTTTTTGTAGCCAGCCACTTCCCATCTATTAATTTCGTTACCCTTCTCATTTAAAATATAAACTCTAGTGCCTCCGGCCACTTGTTTGGTGAGAGCAAAAAACTTTCCACCATTATATTTGTAAGCAAAAATATCATCGGCATCAACTAAAAAATTTAAATTTTCTTTGACATCATTGTTGTCTACATCTCGAACCGAAGCTGAACCTGAGTTTGGATCAAAACTCACAATTTTTTCCCAATCGCCATTTATTACACTACCAGAAGCATAACGGACTGCTTCATCAATTTGCAACATTCCAGCACCAAAAAGTTCAGCATAGCCATTTTCATCAGTATTTGGTGTATGGTGTGCAGTTGTGAGTATGGCATTAAAAATTTCAATCGGCCCCCAAGTTGGTTGAATGCTTTTGATAAGAGCAACAGCACCACTGACCATTGGCGCGGCAAATGACGTACCCTGCCAACCACCTAAATAACGTTTAGCCAAACCATTAGTTGGAGAAAATCTAACTGTGGAAGACACATTTGTGCCTGGAGCAGTTAAATCAACACACTGCGAACCAACATTGGAAAAAGTAGTTAGTTGGTGCTTCTGAGTAATCGCACTAACTCCCAAAATTTTTTGCACCTCAGAATTAGCATCCAAACAAACCGGATAAAGCGCATTATCATTTAAAGAATAAGAATTATTACCAGCCGCTGCCACCAAGGCCACCCCTTTTTCATAAGCATAATCAACCGCCTTTTTCATATCTTCAGTATAATAACCCACCATACTAATATTAATAACATTAGCGCCATTATTAACTGCATATAAAATCGCGTCATCAATAGAATCCAAACCACCAGAACCACTATTACCCAATACTTTTACATTCATCAATTTTACTTGCCAATTTATTCCCACACCATCTTTATTATTATCACCAACCGCCCCAATCAAACCAGCCACTATAGTGCCATGGCTAAAAATTTGTTCCTGTTTTTCTGAATCATCTAATTCATTAACATCTGGACGAGGATCATTGTTATTATTATAAAAATTCCAGCCCCAAACATCATCAACATAACCATTTTTATCATCATCAATTTTATTATTAGGAATTTCGTCTTCATTTTTCCAAGCATTATCTCGCAAGTCAGGATGAAACGTATCAAAACCATTATCAATTATTGCCACCACCACATCAGGCGAACCAGTCGTATATTCCCAGGCCTCGTAAACACCAATATCATTAAAAGCCCATTGATAATAATTTGGGTCATTGGAAATTTTGGCCACTACTGCAGAAGGTATTATAAATACTAAAATTATAGATAAATACAAACTCTTTTTTTTCAATAACATAAATAAATGATAGGTGATAAATAATAGGTGATAGATGATAGGTGATAGGTGATAAATGCATTAGTATAATTCGTAAATTTGTATATTTATATTTTTTACGGACTTTATAAACTTTATGGACTTTCGACTTTATGGACTTTTACAGATTAATCAAATTACCTTCCTTACTCGTACGTTGTGGGTAAATTATTTGAGGATCAGATGATTTCAAATTACCAGCATTACTAAATGGTATATTAATTGGCGATTGAACAGCAAAATTGGCTTGAAAATTATTTGAAGTAAAGCGTGTGTCACTAATTTTGCTAGAAATGTAACGGTAATTGCCAGCAAAATCGCGATAATAATATTTATTGTCCTTTCTTATCAAAGTACCCCGAGCAAAATCATAAGTTCCTACTCCAACTTCAGTTATGGCATTTACTCCGATTGGCGAATAACCACTAACTACTTCGGTGCCATCTTTAAAACCATCATTATCACTATCACTATCATTTGGATCAGAAAACCAATAAAAAATTTCTTCATAATCAGATAAGCCGTCAAAATCAGTATCCAAATTATTATCACTTGAACTATAAATATTTTCTGTACTTTTTTCTACACCATCGCGATCTTTGTCAATATAATCTTCATCTTCATTATCTTTAATATAGTTTGGATAATTAATTTTATAATAACTTTGTAAAACTAAATCCAATTCCAAAATTCTTTTTGACCAATTTTTTCCATAAATCAAACTCGCTTCAGCTTCTGACCGTAATAAACGCAATTGACAGCCTGGCTCTACCGCATAAACCGCTGGCAAACCACTAAACTTCACCAACCATGTCCCCTGTCTTACACAGACAGGATTACCGACTTTATACTGGCTTAATTTTGAATTGCTAACATATTGAATTTTATCAAAATTTTCTTCCCATGAATGAAAAATTGCCCCATTATAAAAAGGATGAATTTTGCCATCAAAACCCAAATAATAAACCGTGCTTACTTGCCCTTTTAATAACGTGCCTTCGGGAATATAATAACCCGGCTGTTCATATCTAATTTCTTTTTTGATTGTTTTAGTTTTTCCACTAGCATCTTTGAATTGAACATAGACTTCTTTGTCGCCAGTATTTGGAGTCAAAATCCAAGCCACATCTTCACCAATTGTTTCCCAAGAAGAATCAGAGAAATCACTAGAATTACTAATACTAAATTGTTCCACCCCCGGAGTCCAATCTAACTTTAATTGGATATAGCGAGAATTTACAATACCGTCACTTTCTTCGTCCTCATCACCGTTGTCATCCACAATCTCAAAATCAACCCCCATCTGGCTAGGTACAGACAACAAAATATAATCTCGGTAAATATTGGTCACTTCGCCATCTTGGATCTTAAAACGAACATAGACTGTTTGATAACTAGTACCATATTCCAAATACCACTCCTTAACCGGCTTAAAAACTTCCCAACTAGAATCAGAAAAGTCAGCAATATTAGATATTCTCATTTCCATAACATTTTCAGGTCCTTTTAAATAAAGCGTCACTTTTCTGATGTGAGTTGATGCACTTCCTTTATTTATGCTAACATAGGGATCATCATAGGCCTGAACCTGAAGCATACCAGCAAAAAGCCAAATAAATAAAATTAACCAAATAAGGACTTGATTTTTCTTCATATCTATGATATTATTAATATGTTTTATCCCGCACCAAAAACCACAAGAGGCTCTATACACCATCTCACAGAGACAGAGATGGTGCGGGATTTATGGTATAATTATAGCAGAATTAAATCTAAAAGTACAGCATGAGAATAGTATATAGAATAAAACAATTGATGCTGGGAAGTGGCGACTTCTTAGTTTTTGTAATTGCCTTTTGGCTTAGTCTTGTAATTAGAAACTGGCAAGTTCCAGACTGGGACAAAATAGAAGCCCACCTAACCTTATTTTTCTGGCTTTTTTTATCTTGGATCGTGATTAATTTTATCAACGGTCTTTATGATTTGAATAAACTAAAAAACAAAGAAGTAATTCGTCACTTTATTGAAGCGGGTTTAATTTCACTAGTTTTTAGTTTTGTCATGTCATATATCCTACCTCACAAAGGCATTGAACCAAAAACTATTTTAATTTTGAACATCTTGCTGGGCTACACTTTGAGTTGGGGATGGCGTTTGATTTACAATAAATATATTGGCTTGCAAAAACTAAACAGCAATGTCATGTTTATTGGTTTTAATGAAGAAGCCAAAGAATTAATAAATATTTTACAAAACAACTTGGAAACTGGCTACAAAGTCACTTGTTTGATTGATCCAGAAAACAAAATCAAATCGGTTGATTATCCATTTTTTGACGTCTATCACAACCTACAAGCCATTAGACCAGCCGTCACCAATCACAAAATAGATTTAGTAGTCATTGCCCCCCACCTCAATAAACAGACAGAAACCCTACGCGAAGTTTATGGACTACTATTTTGGGGAACTAAAATTTATGACATGCCAAGTTTTTATGAAATAATTACTGGTCGTATCACCCCATCGGTTTTTTCAGAGTCTTGGTTTTTGGAAAATTTAAAAAATAACTATCATCCAATTTACGAAAAGCTACGAGCTATGGCTGATATAATAATTGGCGCATTGATTGGTTTAATTACTGGTTTATTATTGCCTTTTATCGCCATAGCTATAAAATTGAGTTCACCCGGCCCAATCTTTTACAAACAAAAACGAGTTGGGCAGGGCGGAAAAACATTTTTTCTATACAAATTTCGTTCCATGTATGCTTTGACTGATGACGGTGGAGCAGAAACTGAAGGTGCTCAATTCGCCACCAAAGATGACAAACGTATCACTAAAACTGGAAAAGTTTTGAGAAAAACTAGACTAGACGAAATTCCCCAATTTATAAATCTCCTAAAACGCGATATCACTTTAATCGGACCACGCCCAGAAAGACCAGAAATCGTCAAAGAGCTAGAATCTCAAATGCCATTTTATTCGCTTCGCCACATGGTCAAGCCGGGTCTAACTGGCTGGGCCGTTATCAATCAACACTACACCGATACCATGGAAAAATCTCTACAAAAAATTCAATATGATCTTTACTATATAAAAAATCAGGGTTTTTTGCTTGACTTGTCAATCTTACTTAGAACAGTTAATGTGATTTTGCGGATGATGGGACAATAATAACAAGAGACAATATATACTTTTCAAAATAGAATTTCCAAGATACAATTTCCAAATAATTTCCAAATAACAAATATCAATTTCAATTTGTTATTTTTTCTTTCTTTAAAATTATTGTAGATAATATGTTTTTTAGTTCTTTAGTTTCTTGTTTAAGATTCTGCATTCGTGACTTTATTTCTGGATTAGCTTCCTCTATTAGTTCTAACCAGTGTAATGATTCTTTGCACTCTTTTCTTGATATTCTTATTCTATATAAAAAATCTTTATTACCAAGCGAATCATTAGCTTCTCTATAATTAGCACCGACAGAACCTGCTGAACGAACTATTTGCTCTATAATTGGTAGATTAATTTGATCTTTAATTAAAACCTTACACAATCTAATTATTCTCTTTCCAAATTCTGTGGTCCTTTCTTCAAGATTATAATTATATTCTATCATATAAATTTTATTTGGAATTTGAAATTTGTAAATTATTTGGAAATTGTATCTTGGAAATTTTAACCTTTTAGATTTACAAAATCTTTTATATCTTTTCCTATATCCTACTAAATCTTCCATTCTACTTTCAACCTCTCAATCCCCTCTTCCAACCCAATCGTCGGTTCCCAACCCAAAAGCTCACGGGCTTTGGTGTTGTCAGCTTGAATTGCCCTCATTTCACCCGGTCTTTCAGCAACATTTACTGACTCACCTCCAATTAATTTTGCTATTTCATTTACACTCACCTGTCTTCCCATCCCGATATTTATACATTCACCATTTTTTATATCTGATTGCCAGGCCTTTATATTTGCCTCCACCACATCACTAACATAGACATAATCTCTAGTTTGTTCACCATCACCAACGATTGTTAATTTCTTATTTTCGAGTCTTTGTTTCAAAAATATTGGAATTACCATTGGATATGAACCATCCGCTGTTTTCCGCAAACCAAAAACATTAAAATATCGCAAACAAACTGTTTCTAAATTATATAACTCACTAAATAAACGACAATATTCTTCTCCCATTTTTTTGTGCAAACCATAGGGACTAAGTGGTTCTTGTTTGCTTTCTTCTTTTATTGGCAAAGGTAGATCTCCATAAATCGCACACGATGATGAAAAAATTACCTTTTTTACACCTGACTCTTTGGCGGCCAACAAAACATTTAAAGTCCCAGTGACATTAATATCATGTGTACTGATTGGATCCTCAATTGAAACTTGCAATCGTGGATCAGCAGCCAAATGAAATACAACTTCTACATCCTTAAATATCTTCTTGAGTTTTTTCAAATCACGAATATCTACTTTAAAAAATTTAGCATGTTTATTAACAAATTCTTTTTTACCAAGCATTAAATTATCTATGACAATAACATCATGACCTAAATCAATTAATCTATCAACTAGATGGGAACCAATAAAACCAGCACCGCCAGTGACTAAATATTTCATAATTTTATATTTTCCACCCTTCAATATATTGCTTGAATTTGGTGACGCGAATTAGATCATTAACATTAAATAAAAATGGGGCCACATCATCTTCCATTTCAGAAAAATTTATTTTTGAACATCTTTCTAATATTTTTTCTTTTAATTCTTGCAAACTAACGATGCCAATTTTTTGCTTTAAGTAATCCAAATTAGGTTTTGTTATACCCATCAAATAAGTGGCATCATAAAAATCTCTACCTTTGTTGCGTTGTCTTTCCAATATGGCAATAAATTTTTGACTAAGCAAAATATCTTTAGGATTATGTTTAACTTCAAAAAATATACCGAAATTATCAACTACAGCCGTCTCTGGAACAAAATTAAAATCCTGTTTTACAGTATCCAAACGAACCAAAATTTTTTCATTTTCATGAGATGAAAAACCGTAACGAAACAACATGTCAGAAAACTTAAAATAACAATGGTAGGCACCTTTAAAAACATTTCTAAACTGTACTTGAAAACCAAGTACTTCTAAATCCTTTTGCACTTCTTGTGTCAAAACATCAAATTCATCCACTGATAAACCAAAATTATCAAAGTCAAGATCTTCAGAAAATCTTTGAGTTTGATAAATCATACGCAAAGCTGTTCCACCAATAAAACTTAATTTGGTTGTATGTCTAAAAATTGCTCTTAATATTTCACACTGTAAATACTCCACATACAAACCACGCGGATTATGAATCGGATAATTTTTATTTTTGGCATAACTCAAAACTGAATTGAAATCTTCCATATTAAAATCTGTTAATCAATTTTTTGATTAATATATTCAAAGTTTTATTATTAAATAAAGCTGTGTAATGACGTAATTTTTCTTTATCAACTTTTTGTTTTAAATTATCATAATTTAATCTTAGTTCATCAATTTGACTACCTATCTTTAAACGACTTTTGTTAAAATAAAAAAAATCAGCAATCGCCTTTTCTGGTTCAGCCATCATCACTTCATAATCAAGATACATCTTTGAACCATAGCCAATAAAACAACATCTTTTAATTTTTTTATAATCAAATCTATTATCCAAAACATCTGCTTGCCATGTTTTTTTAGCACTAACAGAGGTGATTAATTGTGTCACATCTGGAATAAATCCATATTCATATAAAGCCGACTCCAAACTAATATATGACGGCTGATAAAGTAAATTAGCCATTAAAAATGGATGGATTTTATCTTTGTAATCCTCTAATAAATAAACACCATTTTTTAACTTCAAAATATAACCACTTTCCTGCCACCTATTTAATTGTTTAGATGAAATTGGTTGATCTGAAAAAATTATCCTTAAATCAGATAAAGTAAAAATTGGTCTAAATTCTCTTATCTTCTTATAAAATGGCTGAAATTGCATAAATTTTCTTTATTATATTTCTTTTTATTACCAAAAATGATAAAAAAAAGAAACGTATTTATATTATACACCCTTTTTTTACCCTGTAAAACAAGAGGCTGTGTATAAAAATAGTGGAATCAAACGAGATCAAAAATCACAAAATCCACAAAATTGAAAGTATTATAACATAAAAAGTACAATCACCACTTTATAGACTTTTGACTTTACGACTTTATAAACCTCGATCCTACCGCTATTACATCAAAACCAGCTTTTTGCAAATCATCGTAACGATGTTGGAGTATTCGACGGCCATCCATAATGAGAGGTTTTTTATTTTTCATTTTTTCAATAATAACATCACCAAGCGACTTGAACTGTGGCCAATCAGTAGCAATAATTATTACATCACGATCTAATAATGTTTCAATTTCATTATTTTTATATTTAACAATTTCAGATTCTGGAAAAACTTGTTTAAAATATCCCATTGCGGCCGGATCAAAAATACTAACTTCCTTAACTTCGTTCTCATGCAAAAAATGCATAATATCAATACTTGGTGAATTGCGAATGTCATTTGTATCGCGTTTAAAAGCAACACCTAATAAAGCAACTTTCTTCTCTTTCCAATCAAAATTAGCATCATCTTTTGCCCTGCTAATAAATAATTCCAACTGTCTTTTATTTCCCTGATATATTTCATTTACCAAAGAAGCATTTGTGCCTGAGGTTTGTAATTGGTGTGATAA
>CAYXGV010000010.1:11558-26308 GCA_964464685.1 uncultured Gammaproteobacteria bacterium
GTACTTTTATTCACAATTACAACATACTTACCTTGTTTGCCACCATTTCTTTTTAATAATGCTTGGGACAACTTTTCTGCCGCACCAAAATAATACTCTAAATTACTCTCACCTGTCTCCCCTATTTCAGGAGTTGGTAAACACATAAAGACAGCATCGCAGGTATCTAAAAAATCCTCCACTTTTGTATAATCTGTAGTAAACTTAATTCTATCGGAATTGCGTACCAAAAGATCACCTAGACCTTTTTCAAAAAGACAGGATTCTATAGTATCACGATCGCCAGATGAAAGCATTTTTATCTTGTTTTCATCAATATCGTAAACTAAGACATTATGCCCAGATGCGGCCGAGATGGCTGCTGAGGAAGCTCCAACAAAGCCGGAACCGATGTAGAGTGTGTTCATATATTAATCTATTAAATTACTGAGTTTATTTTACCTTTTTTTTTGACAAAATGCAACCCTTGGGGGTTACCCATACACACCATGTACACCCACTTGACAAAACCTTCAAAATGTGCTATAATTGTGTGTTGACCTGTCAAATGGTCATTTAAAAACGTTCATTTACAACTGAAAAACGGGGGTATAAAAATGAATAATAATCGCTATGGTGGTCATGGTTTCGATGTCAATAATGATGCTTTTGGTAACATTGCGGCAACACTATACATGTTGCTGGAAGCAGTACGCGGTGTTTACCGCCGACAATCTGACCTCTGTGCGACAGCCTGTGGTCCACTCTGGGGAAAACGGGTGATTGACATGGGCTGTGGCTTTGGAACCACGACCGTAGCAATTGCCCAGCACAACCCAAAAGAGGTGTTGGCTGTAGACAACTCTGATCTACTCACCGACATCTTTCAAACACTGCTAATGAAAAAGTGTGATGAAAGAAATCTGGACAACCTTCTCACCTCGCTTCACACTGAAAAAACAGTAGGGGGGGGAGGTACAAAGAGACTATTGCAGTTACTCCGCAAGATGTGTGACGAGTTCGCAAACAGCACGTTTCGGCAGAAAGGCGGGACGGTGAATTTGATCCGAGGTTCATGCATTGAACTTTCGATTGGTGGATTCGACGCAATCGTGGGCAACAACTTCGTCCATTGGCCGATCAATAAATTGCGAAAGCAACTAGAAGATCGTGGAATGGATTCAGAAAGCGCCCACCATGACGCCATAATCAGCGTCTTACGTAGCCTCGGTGCAATGCTGGAGCCGGGTGGTAGGATTGCTCTACTAGAGCCAAAAAACTTTGTAGTCATTGACAACGACCACAAACTTGATGCGATGATCACAAAGCGAAGCTCAGTCCTAACCCACCCAGTATATATGGAAATGGACAGATTGGCCAACGAGCTTCTCGCCCGCGACTATAGCATCATTCGCGAACCGGCCAAGCCAGTACCACTGTTCAAAACGAGTGAAGTACATCGCCTTTTCACCAAGGCTGGTTTTCACTCGATCCAGATTCACATCAATGAGAGCTACGAAGGCACACTCTCTGTGCAGGAAGTAATCGAAACCGTTTTTGCTTCCATACCAATGCATTTGGCGGGAGTGAATCTGCCAATGAAGGAAAAAATCAAAATCGCCAAACGCCTACGACACATCGCGAAACAAACCATCTCCTCCATCGACTTCAACCAGCCGATGCAAGAAGTGGCATTTGTTTTCACAGCCGTTCATTAATTCCTGCCAACAAACTCCGCGTGTTCACTCGGAGTGGCGAAATCCTGACAGTCACGTCGGGACGAGGGCATAGGAAACCCTCAATCTTCAGTGTCCCGAATTTTATTCGAGATAATGAAGAAAAATCCATTCAACATAAATTGAATGGATTTTGTTTATTCCTTATTTTTCAACCAATATTGATGGATTTTAAATAATGGTCTTGTTAAAAATAACCATCGTGGTGGCTTTAGATTATTCACTCGCCAAGCCTGATATAACTCCTTCCAGCCACTAATCCTTTGTTTGATATTTTTGGCACTATATCCCCCCTCACGCATGCACACCAAAGTCTTATTTAAATATTTTATTTGCAAATTATTTTTTAAAAATCTCAGCATCAATTCGTAATCTGCTGCAATTTTAAAATCTAGATTAAATAATCCAAAATCATTATAAACTTTTTTCTTAACAAAAAAAGCTGGGTGTGGCATTATCCAACCAAAATTTAATTTATTTTCTTTATATTCACCGGCCTTCCAATATCGTACCTGCTTTTTGATGTCAAAATTATCAACATAAATAATATCTCCGTACACCGCGTCGAAATTATCTAATTCAAATTCATTGATTACTTTACTTAAAACTTCTTCGTTGTAATAAAAATCATCAGAATTTAAAATTCCAATAACATCACCTTTTGCCGATTTGATACCTTTATTCATGGCATCATAAATTCCCCTATCAGATTCAGAGATAACTTTGGTAATTTTATCTTTATATTTATTAACAATTTCCATAGTATTATCCTTTGAACCACCATCAATTATTATATATTCCAAATCAACAAACTGCTGGTTAAATACACTTTTTATCGTATCTTCAATTGTTTTTTCACTGTTATAAGAGACAGTGATTATGGAAATTTTCATATTTTCCTAAAATCCTAATTGTTTATATAAAATTTTTAAAAAATTTTTAATTCTAATTAAAATTAATATATTTTTTACTTTTAGAGATTTATAGAAAGATTTTATAATTAATAAACTTTCATGGCTCTCTTTAATTTCTATACGATTAACCTTAATCGGCATTGAGGACAATTCAGTAAAAAAAATATTAACAACTCCCCCATGTCTTCCCGAACCATCAATACCAATATTTTTAACCAAGGATCTACCTGGATACAAAGTTAACATTTCTTTTAGAAAAGTACTAGCATACCACTGAATAGCCCAAGAATCAACCAGCCCTCTTGTCTGCATTTTGAGCATCTGTAAAAAAGGATATCCTCCCCCAAAATCAAATTGGCTGGTTAATTTTCTTTTTTTAATTTCTTTCAGTAATTTATTACTATCTTTTTCAAAAAAATTCCAAGCTCTTTTCCATGTCCCCCACCCCCAACAATCAGCACCGCGTAAAAAAAATGTTTCTGGTAACTGATGTTTAACAGGAAAAATGTAACCGTGTATACTCGCAACCTTATCTTCACTCTCATATATTTGTAAGGCACTATTCATATAATCCAAAAAGAAAGGAGAAACCACTAAGTCATCCTCCAACACTATAACTTTACCATATCTATTAATTACTTCTGTTACACCTTCTATTATTGACTTAGCTAAACCAAAATTTTTTGTTTTTTCGATGATTTCAACATCAACAAATCCCGAAATAGTTCTAATATATTTTCTTACTGATTCGACCTCTTTTTTATCTTTATCACTTTTGAACCCATCAGAATAAATAATCAATTTACTCTCTTTGGCCAAAATATTTTTTTGTAAAGCCTCAACTACTTGGCACGTATGACAAGGACGGTTATATACAAATAAAATTATAGGGGCTAAAGACATAATTTTAACGATAATTTCTATTTTTTATTTCTAATAACCAATTAATAAAACCGGCTAACAACATTTCTATTTTATTTAAATATCTAGATTGAACCAAATAATAATTTTCACGATTGTTTTCTCTATACTTCAAACCAGCGGATTGGGAATCAGAGCGTAAACAATAATTACTGATAATTCTCTCAAAAAAAGACCACCTTGTTTTATCTTTTATTCTTAACCATAAATCTGGATCCATGGCGGACTTTATATTCTCATCAAAAATACCAAAATCATAAAAAACTTTCTTTTTAATAAATACTGCCTGGTGCGGTATAAAATTAAAAAACTTTAATAAATATCTCCCCAAATAATTTTGACTTTTTTGTTTCCATATCTTTTTTCGAGGAAAAACACCAACAAATGTTCCGTCTCTTTCTACTATGTTTATTTGACCATAAACCCAATCCAATTCCTGCTTATTTAAAAAATCGTTAACATCCACTAATACATTGGGATCATAAAAACTATCGTCCGAATGTAAATGAATAATATAATCTCCAACAGACTTTTTAATACCCTCATTCATGGCATTAGAAATACCTTTGGGGTATAATTTAAATAATTTAACCCTATCTGGAAATTCTTGCTGATATTTTTTTATCATGTCCAATGTCCCATCTTGAGAAAAACCATCAATAAAAATATGTTCCCAGTCAGGATATTTCTGGTTTTTTACACTATCAATATTTTTTTTCAAAAAATATTGACTATTGTAAGTACAGGTAATAATAGAAAATTTCATATTATAAATCTGGCCAATCAATAAGACCGCGAGAAAAACGGATATAATTTACTCCACCATAATAAGCAGCCCAAGGACTAAAAGTACCTCCGGGTCCAAAAATAACTTGACAACCAGCCAATGAATACAGGTCACTAATCAAATTACCAGGACCGATAATATAATTTATTCCAACAAACACTTTTTCATCTATTTTTTCGTCTGAACAAATCAAAAAAATATAATTATGTGGTTCTTTTCGTGACGCTAAAAAATCATCTAAAATTCCACGCACCTCTTCAATAGAGAAATAATAAATTCCACCCTGCCAAGTTTTGAAATCTCCCTGTCTAATGTGCACACCAACTAAAACTTTTCCACTTGCTTTCGCTTTTGTAATACAGTCATTAATTTGTATGGCATATTTTTCTATTGGCCAAAAATACTTTTTTATCTCTGACCGATATTTTTCCAGCCCAACTGGATTACGAAATACCCAACCCCAAAAATAAAATCTATCAGTCTTAGTCCGATCAACTTTATTTAATTCTTCCAAACAAAATTTTTCTATCACATCTGTGGGTGGAAGCAAAAATTCCTTTTTTCTATCATATAAAATCCTTTTTTTATTCAATATCCTAATACATTGCGCCCAAACCCTATATACGACAATACCCAACTTCGAGGGTAGCTTAACTAATATTTTATCAATAAACCAATTGCCGGAACGATGTCCATAATAATTATAATAAGGATAAAAAACGTAATTATTATATTCATAACCTTTTTCTAGACAATATGCATATAAACTAGTAGCTAGCCACAGCTGATTTGCCAATCTGCCTGGATTATATAGCGCAATAATTTTTTTCATAAATATCATTTATCAATATTCTCTAAATTATAGAGTGCCACACCCTCATTATTATAAAACGGAATGTTGACATCTTTTACAACTTTTTCTATTATTTCAGTTCTATTTTTATAATATGCACATTTTGGGTCTTGATCACACACTTTAGACAAAATTTCATCATTTGCAGAACGTTTTTTATTATTTTCGTCAATTATAATATATTTTATATCTTTCTCTCTTAAAAAAAATAATATTGTACTGGCAGTCAAAACTTTATCTTTATTATATATTAATTCGGATGGATACAAAAATTTATTTCCTTCTTCCAAAAAAAATCTAGTAGTAGACCAAACATTTAAAAAAGTAACATCCTTAAAATTACTATTAATAAACTGACTGGCACGATAAATATGCCCCATTTCTTTTCTCTGATAAAAACCACTTTTATTATCAATCCCAATAATATAAGCCAAATCAGCCTTTTTTACGCTAATAAAATAATTATTTTTTGCAGTAACTACTTTATAACCTATCGCCAATACAACTATAGAAAAAATAACCCAAACAACCTTAAAATTAAAACGATTTAATATATAACGTCCAACCAAATCCAATTCTATGGCAAAAATTACTAATAATAAAATCATTGGCACATAAAAAAATTTAGTTTGATGAGTGGCCACAAAAAACCAAATAGTTGAATAAGTGAAAATATAAAAAGAAACAATTTTTAAAATATCTCTTTCATCTTTATTAAACTTCTTTGCTAAAAAAATAAAAGGCCAAGCAATAAAAGCCAAAAATAAAACTATATAGTAACTTTTTAAAAAGAAATTAAAAGGTAAAAATATAAAATTAACAAATGTGCGGTCCATTATAAATGATTTTATAACCGTAACCATTTGTGCAAACCCTTCATCTTCAAAACCAGGATGGCCAAAATAAAATGGGTAGACTGGATTACCATAAAAAATAAAATTTTTCAAATACCAAAAACCGGCTACCAAAAAAATTGGTACACCAAAATACAAAACTTTTTTAACTACATCTAATAATTTACTTCTACTCTTCACCAGATAAACAATGAAAATTAACCCAGCGAGCAAAATCCCATATAAAGCATTGTACTTAGTTCCCATCGCCAACCCATAAAAAAAGCCGGAAAAAATAATAAATCTATCATCTTTCAATTTAATCCACAACATCAGTAAGATTAGACCTGAAATCTCCCAACTTGCCATAACCGCATCCACATAGGCATTGGTACCATTGACAAACAAATCATATAGGGAAAAAACTAACAAAATGCATAATAATGCCTTGGATCGATTAAAATATTTTTTAATAAATTTATAAAGAAAAAATAATGAAGACAACAGAATACTATAATGAATTAAATGAATGAGAGTAAAACCACCCAAACAATACAAAAGTGCATCCATTACTTCAATACTGGCTGGTATATTTTTATAAAAATTACCAATTGTCCCATCTGTCAAAAAAGATATTCCGTTTTCCGCCACCCCAATCGCTTCCGGCAGATGATAGGCCAAGGCATCTGTCCTATAAGGTGGCACTAGAGCGGAAGTCAAATAAAAAACAAAAAATAAAATAATACCTAAAAATAATATTAAATCACTTCTTTCCCATTTTTTGATCTCTCTAAAAAATAATTTTACTTTTCCAATTAAATTAAATACATATTTATAACCGACAATAATTGTGGCTAATAAAATTACCAATATAATACCAATTTTCATTGACCCAAATAATGACAGCAATAAAGCTAATAAAACCAATAATCCATTACCCCCCATCAAAAATATAGCTTCACCTAAATCCCAATCCTTATCAACCATATTGAAAAAAACAAATTTTCCCCAAATATAAACGACAACCAAAACAACAATTGATAAAAATATTGGCATTAAAATATTGTTAACAAAAACCATCATAAAATTATTTAAACTTATATTTCAAAAGTGTCACAATTGCCATTACCCCATCTTTCCAATTTATTTTTTTTCCTTGATTTTTATGACGGGGGTAGTAGGATATTGGAACCTCTTCTATCTTTATCCCCTGTTTGGCAATTAAAGCTGTGACCTCCGGACAAAAATCAAATTTTTTACATTTTAAAGGCAAACTTTTTAAGTATTCGGTTTTAAACATTTTGTAACAAGTAGGCTCATCGGTAATTTTCTGCTTGTATAAAATGTTAGTTAACCATGTTAAAAATATCCCCCCTAAATAAAAACTTACTCCCGAAAATCTTTTTTCTTGCTTTCTAAGTTCGCGCGAACCGTACACCACCAATAAATTTTCTTTTATTATCTTACTAAGCAAAAAATTAAAATCATGCGGATCATATTCCAAATCAGCATCTTGCACGATGATATAATTACCACTACATTCCTTTAATCCTGTTCTTACAGCCGCCCCCTTACCTTGATTGTCCTCATGAAAAATCAATTTTATATTTGATAAAGACAATAAAATTCCCCTACTTCCGTCTGTCGAGCCATCATCCACCACCACAATTTCTTTCTCAAATTCTTCAATTAGAGTTACATTTTTAACTTTTTCAATAATCTCTTTAATGGTATTTTTTTCATTATATACCGGGATTATAACAGAAAGTATACCCATAATTAAATTATTATTTTCTTTAGCTGTTCAGTTGTATATCTAATTTGCTCCTCGGTAATAGCTAAACCAGAAGGTAAATAAAAACCATGTTCTGATAAATATTTTGTATTGGGAAATTTTTCACCTAACAATAAAGGAGCCAACACTGGCTGGTCTTCCGGTGAATAAAAAAAATCTCTAGTATCCACCCCCACCTCTTTAAGTTTCTCCCTTATTTGATCTTTACTTACAGAAATTTTTTTATTATCTACCACCACCCCATACATCCAATAAACATTTTTTATACCTTCTCTGGTTGTGGGGCAAACTATACCCGTAACATCTCGTAAAATCTCATCATACAATTTAGCCATCCAAATTTTTTTTTCTACATATTCATCTAAATGTATTAATTCTCCACAACCGATAGCCGCCTGAAGATTAGTCATTCTATAATTGAATCCCACACCGTCATGTATAAATCTTTTAGCTGAATGATGCAAGTCCTTAAATTTATAGCATTTATCAGCCAAATTTTTATCATTAGTTATAATCATCCCGCCTTCACCGGTGGTAATTATTTTATTGGCGTAAAAACTAAAACACCCCAAATCCCCAATGGTACCAGCCAAACGTCCTTTATACAAAGCCCCATGGACTTCCGCAGCGTCTTCCACCACAAATAAATTATATTTTTTAGCTAAAAACATAATTTTATCCATTTCGCAAGGCTGCCCATAAATATGTACTGGTAAAATTGCTTTTGTTTTTGAATTTATTTTTTTTTCTATTTTTGTAACATCAATATTATAAGTATCCAATTCACAGTCAACAAATACTGGTTTAGCACCAGTATACATCACTGCCAACCAAGAGGCGCCCATAGTAAAAGCTGGTACTATTACCTCATCACCAGATCCAATTCCCAATGCTAACAATGCAACGTGGAGAGCTGCCGTTCCATTGGCCACCGTAATTGCGTATTTAACCCCATAAACACTGGCAAAATCTTTCTCAAATTTTTTTACATAAGAACCAGAAGAAGAAATCCATCCGGTATCAAGCGCATCTACAACATTTTTTTTAGCTTCTTCTGATAACAAAGGTTCGTTAACCATCACTTTCATATAATTATAAATTAATCCTTAAATATTTTAGCTTCTTTATCGCCAGGATAAGGTCCCTGTTTAACTTCAAGTATACGACACCCCTTAGGAATATCAAGACTATGTCCCCCTGCCACAAATAATACAAAATCACCAGCAGACATAATTATCCTCTCAACCTCTTCCCAATTTTTTGTATAAACACTCACTAGCACACCATCACCTTTCTCTACGTAAATAAATTCCTGGGTAGTATTTACATTATAGCGTAAATCACGATGAATATGCGGATTAACTTTTTTCCCCTCCGCATGCTCAATCAACCCTATCTGCAAAGGATAATCACTGGGAGTCAAAAATTTAATTGAACCACCGGCATCTATTTTTTTGGAGTAAAATATCGCCAATACTTCATTTTTAAAACAAATTTTTTTTGGTTCCATAAAATTAAATTACTTTCTTAATAATTTCTCCGATTTTTAAAGAAAAATCCTTATATCCCCACGAACTTAATCTGATTTCACCTTTAATAATTAAATCCTTTCTAAAATTATCATCAGCTTGCCAAATCAAACCAATTTTTTCAGCTATATTATATGGATCAAAAGGATCAATCAACAAACCAGCCCCTCCTAATTGTTCTCTGCAACCTATTATGTCAGAGTATAACACAGGACAACCCATCTTCCAAGCTTCCAAAACCGGAATATTTGTTGGCCCAAAAAAAGTGGGCATAACCATCGCTACAGCCGATTTGTATAATGCTGAAATTTGTTCATTATCAATATACCCCAAATAAAAAACTGCATCTTCTAATTTATTTTCCCTTATATATTCCTGTACTTTTTTAAACTCTCCCCATTCCTCTTTTTTAGCTCCACTCAAAACCAAATTAATAAAAAAATCTTTTGTTCTCAATATTTTTATAGCTTTAACCAAATTAAGATGATTTTTATGAGGCCAAAACTGTGCTGGATAAAAAATAAATTTTTTTGGCAATTTGAAATCTTCTAAAATCTCTTTAGTTTGTTCTAACGACAAATCAGTTTGCAAATAATTAGGAGGCAAATATGGCAAAACAATTACTTTGCCATCATTAATTTTATAAAAATTAAGTACGTCTTGTTTGCCTACCTCAGAATCGACCAAAATAAAAGAGGCTGTCTTACAAATATTTTGATAGTAATATTCCCGAGAAAGCCACCTGCCTTTTTTGGAAACTTCAGGAAATTCAGGATGTTTACGGTGTTCCAAATCATAAATAGTGGTAATATAAGGAATCTTTAAATAAGGAGCATATTGCGCTCCCGAAGGAAATAACATTATATCTATATCATTTTCTTTAATAAGTATTAAATTCCTACGATAAATATATTTAAAAATTATATCAATAACGAAAAATAGCCTAAAAAACAACAAAATTCTATATATTATTTCTTTTATCCATGGTACTAAACGAAAACCCTCTTTTTTTTCGCTGTTGTGTTGTTTTACCGTGACAATTCTGAACGAATCTTGGTAATCTTCTTTGGGTAAATCTGGTGAATAATCAAAAATGACATAACTATTTTCACCTAAATTATCCTTAAGCGCATCTAAAAACGCCAAACAATATTGATAAGCGCCACCAGCACTTTTTTTTACTGAAAAATCTATACCAATTCGTTTCATATAATTACGACTTACGTTTAAAAATATAACCTTTGTGTTTTATTAAAAGTCTTCCCATATACCAAACACCATCAATGGCATCAAAATCAATTAGTAAATTATAATCTCTGGTTAAAAAAGAAACGAAATTTTGTTCATTCAACAACCAAGACGGATAGCTAGCGCGATAAATAGCCGAGCTCACCCTCTGTACTACGATTCTATCCTTTTTTCCTATCAAAGGCATACGGTCAATAATAATATAATCAGCCCCTACTTTCATTAATTTATCCAAAATTTCAAATGGTTTTTCAATATACTGAATAACGCTTGACAACACCACCACATTAGGATTTATCTCTTTAACGCAATCTTCTATATTATGGTAAAATTTCAATTTTTGATCTTCAAAAAATTCTTTCCCTGTTCGTACAAAATGTTCTTGCTCTACTATTGCCCATTGCAATTCTTTAAAATCCTGCAAAAATAACCTATTTTGAAAATATGTAGTCCCTAGTGAGCCCCCAAAATCTAACACTCTCAACTCACCACTTTTATTATTACTAGCATTAAGTAAACCAGCCACCATAGGCCAAGAATATTCTACTTTATCAAATAATACAGAATCACGCTCCGAAATTGCTTCCCCATTTTTGACTTTTAATAATGATTTTTTTACTTTTTCCAAAATCACAACACTATCATAACCAACAGAATCTTTCTTTGCATCTTTCCACGAAGAATAATTTCCACGCAAAAATTTTCCTTTCAATAAAAAGGTTATTATAGGTGGGACAAAACATTTAATTATTTTTTTCCACTCTATTTTCTTCATATTATTCATCAAATAAACTATCCTCTACTATTAACAACGGGGATTTAAACTATCTAATTAATTATCTAATGACCTCCGTCAGTAGATTTTTAAAGTGTTATTAACCTTAAGCTTCTAACCAATCATTCTTTAATACGATTTTCTTCCAATTTTCGTCACTTATCAATCTATAATCGTATTTAATTCTATTTAAAAAATAAAAAATGTAAGCTACATTTATCCTCCAACTATAATCAAACATAATAAACTTAATTGTTATTTTAACAAACTGTTTGACAATTCCCACAAAATAAATAATAATATTTTTATATAACCCTATTTTCCCTGTCAACCTCTGGCGATATTCTGTATAACTATTTGTATTACCTTGGTTGGCCAATCTTTTGTTGAGATATTTCTGAGTCATTCTACTGGGCGGAATCATATGATAAATAACTGATTTTCCATTATAGGCAAATTTAAAACCAAGTTCTTTGACTTTAATATTTAAACCCGTCTCTCCGTCTCCTAACCATTTTTCACCTTCTACTTCTAGATTAAAACCTCCAGCTTTGTAAAATACATCTTTCCTAATGGCTAAATGACAACCAAAAGCACCTAAATCGTCATTACTTATTTCAATATTATCTCCTCTATCATTAAGAGATAGAATAAAATTATTACAAAGTTTTGGAACCCATATAGGAGGTTCTATCATCCATCTTGGTAAAATCTTACCTGTAACCACGGCAACTTTATCATCTAATTCAAAAGCCCTTATTATTTCCACTAAAAGATCCTTATCAGCAACCATATCATCGTCAGTAAAAAATAATATTTCTCCTGTAGAATGTCTTGCGCCAGTATGCCTTGCAAAATGAAGACCCTGCCTTCCTTCAAATACATATGAAATGCGTATAATATTTTTTTTTATAAATTGTTCTACAACCTCTTTAGTGTTATCTCTTGAATTATTATCACAAATAATTAGTTCGTACTTATCATGTGGGTACGTTTGCAAAATCAAACTTTCTATGGCTATCTTGAGCATATTTGCTCTATTATATGTTGATATAACAATTGAAATTATAGGCATAAAAATAACACAATAAAAATAAATTATCTAAGAACAAAAAAAACATTCCCTTCTGCATACTTTTTTGTCCAATTATCCTTTACTCCACTAACGTTATAACTACATGATTCTACAGACCAGCCATGTTCTCTAAATTTTCTTTCCCACCATTCTCTTGTTTTAGCTAATACATGTGTCTTATCAAATGAATACTCTGGAATAATATAATGACCATTTTGATCTCCCAATGGTATGACATGAAACATTTTTTTTGTTTTTTTTCGAACTAAATCTAAAAAAATATCTACATCATATTCTGTCATATGTTCCATAACATCCTTGCTTATTATCCAATCAAATACATCATCAAAAGGAATAAAGTCCCTCTCATTTGATAATCTACAATAATCTCTCACTTCAGCATCAACGTTTTTGATAGCATAAGATGATATATCACACCCATAACATTCTATATCTAATATATGAAAAGCCTTAACTAAATAGCCCTTAGCACAACCAAAATCCAACAATTTATCACCTTCACTTAAATTTAAATGTTGAATAATTTTATGTGCCATCCTTACAGTTAATTCTGGCATCCATCTATAATTTGTATAACATGATTTACCAGATATAACTCCGTTTTCATAATAATCTCTGTCGTATTTTTCTAATGTTAAATCATTTTGCATATATTAAATAAAATTAATATGTTGTGGTTTCTCTTGCCCAAGAGGGGGAAGTTCGTTACCATAAATAATATCAGAAATTAATAAATTTTGACGAGCAAAAACACAATGTGGACATTTATTCGTGTCTAAAAGAGAACCATCTATTTTTTTAGAATAAAAATCTTTAACTTCATCCCATCGACATAAAGCAAAATCTCTATGAAATTTTTTATCATCGGCCGGTGAATTTAATACCAAAGAATCACATGGGTAAATATATCCATCAGTATAAAGTACAGGATGTAGTCTGCCTAAATGACATTCCAATGGCATATTATGAGTTTTATATTGGTGAAAAAATGGCTCACCCAATTCTTCTGCAACCTTTCTCAACTTTTTATGCGCCTCTTCTAATTCGGTTGTTTTTAAATTACAATCTGGAAGTAATCGAACATAGGTCACCTTATTATTTAAAGAAATCTGTTTTATTTTCTCTCTTATTCTCTCTAAAATATCCTTCTTAGTTAATGAATTCCAAATATAACTGAAACCTAAAACGGTCTTATTACTTAATTGGGGAATTTCAATATCGGGTAAATAATCAAAAGAATTAATAGAAATCCTTACCCATGTTAATAATTTGAGATTATTTGATTTAATAGTTCTATTCAAAGCCACTCCATTAGTAATTATTCCTATTTGCAAACCTTGAAAATATAAATACTCAATCAGCTCATTAATTTGTGGAAACATCGTAGGATCACCGCCACCACTAAGTATCACCGCCTTAAGCCCAAATGATTTAAATGTACCGACTACATTTTTAATTTGTTCCATTGTTAAATCTGGCAACAACCTACCTTCTGCCCCACGCTGTGCTACAGAACAAAATACACATTTTAAATTACATACTTCCGTAGGCATGATATGCATCACGATAGGATGGTTCTTTTTCTTTTTTAAATCTTTAATTGCCAATTTATGCCACAAAATTTTATCCCCAGTTGATGTATATGATGCTTCTTTAGTGGCGTTATTTTTTTTAAATTTTGTTATTTTGTTCATATTAATTTTTGATTAAAGACTGAATTAATTAGAATGTTATTGTTAACTTAATATTTTTTTAACTAAAAAATATTCTATCTTTTCTCCTACAAATAAAATCCTATTTGCTTCTAATTTTTCTTCACAAATTATATAACAAAATTTTGACAATTCCCTTTTAAACCAATCGACGTTATACCAAGATGGCACTGGAATTTGAACTTTACTATTATTACTATATAAACCCAAAGGCATAAACTCAATAAAAACATAGTGATTAGTAAATTTTGAAACTGTTTTAAAAATATAATCCAGTGGAATATTTTGAGTTAAAATCAAATGATGAGTAACGGCCAAAACAAAGACAGCATCTGCTCTAAAACGTTCATACGTTCTTTTGTCTAAAGGCATTTCATCAGAAAAAATAAAATCAAGTACAGCCGGAGTAATTTTCAAATTTTTTCCTTTTAATTTAAGGTATAATGCATCAATTGCTGTATCATCATAATCGGTACAGATAACTTTTTCTACTTTAGTTTCTTCAATTAACAATTGGGAAAAAACTCCCTGATTTCCACCGAGTTCAACTGCTGAACTTATTTTAAAATCAT
>CAYXGV010000011.1:0-24540 GCA_964464685.1 uncultured Gammaproteobacteria bacterium
AAGGAATAAGCCCCGGAGGGGCGACACAAACATGAAGTATTTTAATTTTCTAATGTTATGTCATCCCTCTGGGACTTTTGGAATATTTTTGTATATTCCAGGCACTAAAGTGTCTGGTCTGCCTACCGGCAGGCAGGCTATTATCTGTCGCCCTTTCTAAAAGTTCAAGCTTTCAATGCAACACTTTGTGTATAACTTCATTCGGGGCTTGAAAGGTTGACAAAAGTATAATAATAATATATTCTAGTTTTGTATCTCAACTCTATTTGGAGGGTATTGTCATGGGTGTATACAAGGTCGATGCTTCAGGAGGATGTGCCACCTATGTGGCAGAGTACGGTCGGTATGCCGACAGTCTCGACATGCCAGAAGACGAGCGTCGGAAGTGGAAGGAAGGTTTTGGACTTTTGCCTAGGGATAGGCAGTTCAGTATCCTGATGGGGATCTGGCAGGATCAACAACAAAGGGAATCGGATGCTTTTGGTGTGTGCCAAGAAGGTCTCGGGGTTTTGGGGCCTGGCATCCCAGGTGGGAAATAACATTCATTTACTAAGGGGGATTTTCCCCCGACTGACCTCGACACACGAGCATCAGTCGGGGCAGTTTCAAAGACGATCTATTAAGGTCGTTTTTGTATTGACAAAAGTCATAAAAAAATGTATGTTATATGTGATGTCGAGATATTCTCGACTGAATGCTGGTACGCCTTACACCATAGCAAGGTGCGATGGTACAAGGTACGCCGGAATTGTTATGAGGTGTGAAGATGAGTAAGAAAGACGGGGTGGTTAGTCAATTGAGTCGTGGGGCCGGGTTGGTTAAGGTGGTCATCAACGCGGCTGAGATGGTGGGAGGTAATGAAGACTTGGTATTTCTCAATCTCTTCAAGGCCGACCCTCTTTTCTTGGGCGATGTAGGCAGGATTGTGTTGAAACAAGCGAGAGTAGCATATTATCCAGCACCGTCTGAGTTTTTGTGTCCAGACAGGATACCTGAAGGTTTTATGGTTTATGTTGATGCAGCACCGACCGGTCATGACATCAAGGATCTTTGGAGTGTGCACCCCAATTGTCTTATGCCGGAAAAGGGGCCAATTGAGGGCTGGGCTTTCATAGGTAAAGCTAGGGATCTCGGCTCCAAGTATGGGTTGGTTGACGCGGACAGGTGGTTGAAGGAGGGTCAATTGCCAACTGAACCGATAGCATGGTGTCGAAGTATTGTTCTTACCGGGACAGTTCTTGTTGAGAAAGGGACTGGTGAGGTGTTTATCCCGGTATTGTACTACGACAACCAGCCCAGTTGTGTGCATGAACATGGATGGAGGATACGTGTCAAACGGAATCAGGATGTTTATTGTGAACCATGGGACGAGAGTGACGAGGTCTTGGTGCGTTTGAACAAGATACCTCGGGTAGACGAAATCTTGATGTGTTCATCTGACGCTTCTCAAGGATAGACAAGTTCTTTTGTAATCAAGGAGGAATTTCCCTCCCGACTGTCTTGACTCTCAAGAACCAGTCGGGACAGTTGCAAAGATCCCGAATTCATCGGGATTTTTGTGTTGAAAATCGTGTCGTGTTGTGTGGGTCGTGTGTCGTGAATAAAGGGATCCTTCGATTCGCCCTCACGCGAGTTCGGACTCACTCAGGATGACAATGTGATTGTCACCGGACAATGATCCGAACCCTCTACACTATCCCAAATTTCCGCTTTTTGTATTTTATTTTTTAGTCGTTTGCTGACACAAAAATAATCAATCCGCCAGCCAACATTTTTTTGTCTGGCGTTTGAACGATATGACCACCAAGAATATTGGATTTTTTTGGGATGAAGAAACCTAAAAGTATCAATAAAACCAGCTGATAAAAATTTTGTCATCCATTTGCGTTCCTCGGGATGAAAGCCAGCTTCACCATCATTTTCTTTTGGTCGGGCCAAGTCAATTTCTTCGTGAGCGACATTGTAATCGCCGGTTAAAATTACCGGTTTTTTTTGGTCTAGTTTTTTTATATATTTCAAAAGTGCTTCATCAAATTCAATTTTGAAATCAAGCCGGGATAAATCACCACGAGTATTGGGAAAATAAGTATTTATTAAATAAAATTTTGGAAATTCTAAAGTTTGGATCCGACCCTCTTCATCTCCACCCAAGGCGGATCCCTGCCCGCCGGTAGGCACGGCGTCTGGGTCGGAATATTTTTTAATTTTAATTCCAGTAATATATTTTGGTTTTAATTTTAAATCTTCCCTAACAAAAATTGCGGTACCTGCATAGCCGGGACGTTTGGCTGAGTTCCAGTATTCAGTATAGTCAGGAAAATTAAGTTTAGCTTTTTCTTTCGCGTCATTACTAATTTTTACTTCTTGTAAACAAATAATATCTGGTTTTTTGGCAAGCAAAAATTCCGCAAATCCCTTGCGAATTACAGCACGAATACCGTTGACGTTCCAAGAAAGTAATAACATATCAGATAACAGTTAGCAAATAACAGATAATATATAATTAAATTACATTAGGTAATATACCAGAGATTTTAAATATTTTCAATCAAATGTTATCTGCTATCCGTTAATTGATAACTGAAGATTTATCCACACCCACTTCCTCTTGCAATATAGTTTAAATATGGTATATTTTTACTAATAAAAAATAAATAAAAAATATGTCAGAAGATAAATACGAAAAAACCAAGGAGACGGTTTTGGCTCACATTCAACAACTTTTTGAAGAGTTGGAAGAAGATATGGCCATGTCTCACCAGGAAAAATATGCCATGCTAGAAGATGCCTTTGAGAGCGCTTCAGATGAGGATGAGCTCAGGGTGGCATTTGAACGTTGGTATGCGGATCATGCCGAAGATTTGAAGTTAGAATATAACACTGATGAACTTTGGGATCAGGCCATGAGCGGTGGTATAGAATATGATGAATATATTGCTGAAAAAGATGAAATTGATAGTTTGGACACAGAAAATATTGCTGATGAAGAAGAGGAAGTCCTCTAAAATATCAATACAAAACAAATAAATATCCCACTTGTAGGGATTTTTATTTTATGATATAGTATGATGGCTTTATAAGTTAGCCAAATATATGTCTAGAATAAGACTTACCATTACTTTGGAACAAAAAATTTTGCGTTATCTTGATTCAATTGTTGATAAGAAAAAAATTCGCAATAGATCCCACGCGATTGAGTATGTTCTCAATAAATATTTTAGTCCAAAAATTACTAAAGCTTTAGTTTTGGCTGCTGGTGGCAGTTGTACTGAAAAAGTTTGTAAGGTCATGCAAAAAGTAGCTGGTCGGCCAGCTTTGCACAATATTGTGGAAAAATTGACCAATTTTGGTATAAAAGAAATAACCATTGTGGTGGGTAGAGGGCAGGAAGAAATAAAAGACTATTTTGGTAATGGTGAAAAATTTGGCGTGTCTATTATTTACATTGAACAAAAGAAGCCTGGATCAGGCACAGCCAAAGCTATTTTTTCAGCCAAACAAAATTTTGATAACCAACCCTTTATTTTGTGGTATGGAGATGTTTGGGCGGATCTTGATTTGAGTGATTTGGCAAGTACCTATTTAAAAGAAAAAAAACCAGCCACTATGGCACTGACTAGTGTGCGTGAACCTGGTGGTTGGGGAGTGGTTGGTTTGAGCGGTCTGAGTGTAGTTAGTTTGTTGGAAAAACCTGGTAAAGTTGATCATAATTCTTATTTGATCAATGCTGGAATATATGTGCTAGATCCCAAGCTTTTGGATAATATTAAAAAAGATACTGTTAGTTTTGAAAGAGAAATTTTGCCAGATTTGATAAGAGATAATAAGTTATGTGGCCATGTCTTTGCTGGTAAATGGGAGGATATCGGGAATTAAAAAGTCTTGAAGAGGTAAGTAATAGAACACGGATTTAACGGATTTAACGGATTAGAACAGATTGAATAAAAGTAATAGAGTGATTGGACGTTTTTTGATTATTGGATTATTATTATTTTTAAATTTTTTATGTCAGAAAAAAAAGCTAAGGCTTTGATTATACAGGCTGGGGGACCAACAGCGGTGATTAACCAAACTCTGGTTGGGGTGGTACTGGAAGCTAGAAAGTATCCACAAATTTCAAAAATCTATGGCGCTAAGCATGGGATTGTTGGTGTTGTAAAACAAGACTTCGTTGATTTAACTGATTATCCAGTTGACCAATTGGAGCTCATTGCCCAAACACCTAGTTCGGCACTTGGTTCTACGCGTGACAAAGCAGATGAAGAATATTGCAAAAAAATCTTTGCTATTTTAAAAATGCATGACATTGAATTTTTGTTTTGGATTGGTGGTAATGATGGAGCATCTAATTGTGGAATTATTAATGCCGCAGCTAAAGCAGATAACTATGAATTGCATGTTATTCATGTGCCCAAAACTATTGATAATGATTTGTTAGTGACAGATCATTGTCCGGGTTTTGGTTCGGCGGCCAAGTTTGTTGCTAGTGCTTTTGCTGGTGTTAATTTGGATAACTCGGCTTTGCCGGGTGTGTACATTGGTGTAGTGATGGGACGGCATGCGGGATTTTTGACGGCTGCTTCAGTTTTGGCAAAAAAATATTCAGATGATGGTCCACATCTTATTTATTTACCAGAAAAACCATTTAATATCCATTATTTTGTGCGTGATGTTAAAGAAGTTTATGAAAAATATGGTCGCTGTGTAGTAGCAGTTTCCGAAGGAATTGTTGATGAAGATGATATGCCAATCGCTCTCAAACTTTCCAAACAAATTGAACGCGATGCTCACGGTAATGTTCAGTTATCAGGTAGTGGGGTGTTGGGTGATTTGTTGGCAGAAGAAATTAGATCTAAGGCTGAGATCAAACGAGTTAGGGCTGACACTCTAGGTTATTTGCAAAGATCATTTCTTGGTTGCGTGAGTGAAACAGATGCCAAAGAAGCGCGCGAAGTTGGTCAACAGGCTGTACGTTTTGCCATGAGTGGCGATGTTGATGGGTCAGTGGTGATGAAACGAAGTGGGGATTATAATATAAATTATGAATTGGTTGAATTGTCCCAAGTTGCTTGTGGCACAAAACCAATGCCAGACGAATTTATTGCCGGAACAAACGGAGTCACCTCGGCTTTTATTGATTATGTAAAGCCTTTGGTGGGTGAGTTGTCAGTAGTTGAGAGGTTGGATGCACCGAAGGTGGAGAAAAAATAAAATCATTGTTATATTGATAATGTAACATATTTAGAAAATAATTTTTATTATAAAAGTTAATTAATTTAAAAAAGATCGAGCTAGGAAAGATCCCTCGTCGTCAAAATTTTTTGCGAAAAAAATTTCTCCTCGCTCGGGATGACATAAAAAAATATGCAAAAAACAATCCAAGAAATTGCTGCCCAAATGGTGGCACCGGGTAAGGGGATTTTGGCGGCTGACGAAAGTACGCCAACTATTGGTAAACGTTTGGCGGGAATTAATGTAGAAAATACTGAAGATAATCGACGCAAATATCGTGAACTTATTTTTACTGCTCCAAACATGGGTGAATATATTAGCGGAGTGATTATGTATGATGAAACTATTCGTCAGCGAGCTAGCGATGGCCATACTTTTGTGACAGTTTTAGAAAAGCAGGGAATTATCCCTGGTATAAAAGTAGATTTGGGCACAGAAGCTTTTAATAATTCAGAAATAGAAAAATATACCAAAGGTTTGGATGGTTTAGATGTCAGACTAAAAGAATATTATGAAATGGGTGCAAGATTTGCCAAGTGGCGTGCAACTTATCCAGTATCAGCTGATTTACCTTCCGAAGAATTGATGAATCGCAATGCCGAAGATTTGGCTGAGTATGCATATCTTTGTCAACAAAATAATATTGTGCCAATTGTGGAGCCAGAAGTTTTGATGGACGGTGATCACACTATTGAGCGTTGCTATGAAGTGACGAAACAAGTTTTGAAAATTACTTTTGAAAAATTAGTTAATCGCGGTGTGCAATTGGACGGTATGGTTTTGAAACCAAATATGGTTATTGCTGGTCAAGGAGCAGAAAAAGATAATCCAGAAAGAGTGGCCGATATGACAGTTAAATGTTTTCACGAATCAATCCCAGCCGGTATGTTTGGTGTAGTATTTTTATCTGGCGGACAAACTGAACAACAGGCTTGTGAAAATTTGAATGCGATGAATAGTGGTGATGATTTGCATCCTTGGGAATTAAGTTTTTCCTATGGCCGAGCTTTGCAAGCCAGCACCCTAAAAGCTTGGTTAGGCAAAGATGAAAATTGGGAATCAGCTCAAAAAGTATTTTTACATAGATGCAAGATGACCAGTTTGGCTCGTTCGGGTGAGTACTCGAGTAATCTCGATACTACACGAAGTGAGTGAGAGATCTTTTTTAATTCTTTATTTGTTAAAATTAAAAAATAATATATTTAACTAATTCGAGATAAGAAAGATCCCTCGTCGCCCAGATTTTTCTTTCAGAAAATCTGTTCTCGCTCGGGATTAACTTTAAATTTATGAAAAAAGTCAGAGTAGCAATCAATGGTTTTGGAAGGATTGGTCGAGTGTTTACTCGGATTGCTTGGGAGAATCCAAATATTGAAATCGTAGCGATTAACAGTCGTTCACCAGGGGATATATATGCTCATCTTTTGAAGTACGATTCTATTTATGGTGTTTGGGATCACGAAGTAACTCATAACAATGATCATGAAATTATTGTTGACGGAAAATCAATTGCACTTTATCATGAAAATGAATTGGAGCACGCTCCTTGGAAAGAACATGATATTGATGTAGTTTTGGAATCAACCGGAGTATTTCGTGATCGTGAGTCGTCTCAAAAACACATTGATAATGGGGCAAAATATGTTTTGATTTCAGCTCCAGCCAAAGATGAAGATATAACTTTGATTTATAATATTAATCATAAAGATTTTGATCCAGTTAAACATAAAGTTGTTTCAGCGGCATCTTGTACAACTACTTGTCTTGCGCCAGTTGTAAAAGTTTTGCAGGAAAATTTTGGTATAAAACATGGTACAGTTGTGACTACACACGCCTATACAAATGATCAGCATTTGGTAGATCATCCACACAAGGGCGAAAGTTTTCGTCGTTCTCGAGCAGCGGCCATGTCAATTATTCCAACTGCCACTGGTGCTGCCAAGGCAATTGGTAAAGTTATTCCTGAACTAGATGGTAAGTTAGATGGCAATGCGTTGCGAGTGCCAGTAGCAGTGCCATCGGTAATAAGTTTTGTGGCAGAACTAGAAAAAGGAACAACCGTAGAAGAAGTAAATAATTTATTTCGTGAGTCAGCCAAACAATATAGAGAAAATTTAGCCACTTGTGATATTGGATTAGTTTCAGTTGATTATGTTCGTAGTCCCTATGGCGCGACAGTTGATTGTTTATCAACTCAAGTGACTGACAAGACCATGGTATTTATTCAGGCTTGGTATGACAACGAATGGGGATATGTGACGCAGATGACAAAGTTGCTGGAGTTTATGGGGAGTAAGTTGTTTGAGTAGATTAAATTTTACTAGTCAAATATGTAAAAAAAGATAAAAATAATGTGATTATTTTTATATTTTTTTAGGATATTTTTTTTGACTTAAAATAATCAGTGGAGTATTATATATTTATGTCGTTAAGTAATTTATTATGAGAAAATTGTCGAGTTTAGCTATGGAAAGTGGCCATAATATGGTTGATTTTTCTTTGCCTGCAAAAGATAAACATAAACACCCTGAAAAAAAGGAACAGACAAGAGAGGACAAGGAAGTCGGTAGCTTCCAAGAATTATATTTACAGAGAATGATAGATCGATTTGGTATATTGCCCGATGATTCCCCTGTGGTGAAGGAAGTACAAAATGCTGTGGAATTATTCAAGCCTTTTTTGAATGTGGATGTCAAACGAGTGGTTGTAATAAACAGTGGTGAAATTAATGCCAGAGTTTTTATTGGTGGCGATACTATTTTTGTTGGTCGTGGTATTATCGAATATCTTATTGACACTTCTCAGGAAGGCAATTGTTCTTTGGATCAGATTGTTGGTGTTTGTGCTCATGAGATTGGACACTTGGAAAGAGGTACTGGCGAAATATTAGATGAGAAGGGAGGAAAAAGTGATGTAAATCATAAAGAATTAGAGTATGATGCTGATAGATTTGCTATTAGATTATTAGAACAGTCAGGGTTTAATCCATTGGAATATGTAAAAACAATGGAAGCTTTAAACAGACTGACAGGACAGGAAGGGGCGTATTCCAGTAGTCATCCGAGATCGTACAAAAGAATGACAGATATTGAAGCTATTTTACGTAGTCCAGAAACAGTAGCTTCTATAACTCGTCCTACAACACCTTTGTCGTCGGAGTTTGTTGATAGTTTAAAAAAAGAGGGTACGTACCCGCATGTTGATGATCAAATATTAAATTTAGAGACCCCTGAGAGTTTACAAGAAGTAATGGCTAGTTTTGACAATGTGGGGGATCAGGTAGAATGGATGCAACATTATATCTTGTACGAAAAATATCGCATAGCGCGTGAACAAATAGAGACCAATGAGTGTAAGCAAGATATGGATTATGAAGTATTATTTTCTAATCTTCGATATTATTTGGATTCATATATATCTGGACGAGAAAATAATGATTCTTCCTCACCTGGCCGTTTTGAAAGTGAAACTCCACGTTTGATAGAAAAGAACGGCAACATTTATTTTTTTGGTTGATTGGCCATAAAGATTTTAGTCAGCCACCAGACACTATTCGTTGTTTAGGTGTTTTAAATAATTGTACTTTTGATAGTTTGCCAAAATACTTTGGTGTTTTAACTTTTGAAGAACAAAAAAAGTTTTTACGAAGTATTTTTAGAGCAGAAAATGGTATTTTGGACGATAGTTTGTCAACTGATAAAAAACAGGTGGAAGAGGCGCAAGAAATACTCTCTGATACCACTGAAAAATTATTTGATCATTTATTTTCTGCTGATGAGGTTGAAGAAAAATATCGATCGGTGTATAGAACAATCTTCACTACTTTGATGGAAAGTTTAGACCCAGAAAGAAGAGTTCAGTTAGTTTTTTCTATAATGAAGAATTTTCAAGAGGGTGAGAAACCTACGGCCGATGATATCATGGCGTCAATTCTTAATATTGGAGTTGCTTTCAAAAAGGCCGCTCAAATATTGAGTGAGAGAAACGATTTGTTACCAGAGTCTTTGTGTTCTAGTCTTGGAGAAATTAAAGATAATGCCACCCCGATTTCCAAGTCAACTATTTTTGAAATATTTCGTAGAGAAGGTATGATGGGGGAGATAACAAAGATAAAAGGATTGTTGGGCGCCGCATCCGTAGGACAAGTGCATATGTTGGAGACTACTGACGGTAAACAGAGTGTTGGTAAAGTCCGTTCACCCATTGTAGATAAATATCGAATGGATGATGTAAAAATTATTGAAAAAATAATTGAACAAATAAAAGTGAAACACGGCGCCAACGTACCTAATTTTGCTGAAGAAATTAGTCGACTACTCGAAGAGGAGAGTAATTTTAACAATGAAGAAACTAATCTAAATTTATTATTACCAGTTTTTGATTTTGTGAGCAAACAAGAACAGGAGGCAGATGAAGAACATCCGCAATTTTATTCAAAAATAGAATTAGGTTTGCCTAGGATAACGAGATGTGAGGAATCTGCTCTAATTGAAGAGTTGGCACCTGGGATTAGTTTGAATGATTTGTATTATTTAAGTGTATTTGAAAAAAACCAAAAAGGAATTGGTTTCCAACAGGTGAGTGAAAAAGTATTATCTAGAGCAAAGGCCCTATTTGATAAATTGAAAAAAGAAAAAAAGTTGCAAAAATATTTGGAGGCTTTGGATCATATTGATGAAGTATATCTCAAGTTGGTTGATTTGGTTGTTGCAGAAATATTTGAACATGGAGTTTTTCATGCTGACAAGCATCGGGGTAATCTCATGTTGGATATTTCTGAAGAAGACAATTCGGCTTTGATTACCGCAATAGATTTTGGTAATGTCATACAAATTTCAAAAGAAAATCAGAGTGCCCTAAAAGATTTGTTAGGTGGTTTAGCTTTTGGTGATTCTGGTAGTGCTCTAAAAGGAGTTAAAGATTTTGTTGGTAGAAATTTATCGCCACAAGTACAGGCAGAGATAGAGCAGGTAGCCGAACAGGAAGCTGAGTTGAAGACAAAAATGGAAAAGATTTCGTTGGTTATCCGTGATAATTTTGAATTTGAGGAAAGAAAAGATTTCGTAAATATTTTAAAAGGTTTGGTTTCTTCGTTTTATATTTTTGATGAAATTTCAGAAGAACGCAGAGCCGAAGCCTTGATGAAAGTTGCTGCTTATTTTATTGGTTAAAATTATATCTATATATATGTCTATATAAAGTATGCTTGTAAAAAGATTTAAACAACAAAAAGAAATTATTGCTGGTGATAATTGTATTTTGCGTGAGTTATTAAATAAACTGGATGGTGATGATGTAGAATGTCGGCATAGTATTGCCTGGGCCAAAGTTCCAGTTGGTGAAACTACCTGGAAACATATGATGAAGACAACTGAGGTTTATGTGATTACAAAAGGCAGGGGCAAAATGTATATTAATGATGAGGTAGAAGATGTTGGTGTGTATGATACAATTTATATTCCGCCTAACGCTGTGCAGTGTATAGAAAATATTGGTGATGAAGAATTAGAGTTTTTGTGTATTTGTGATCCAGCTTGGAGAGCAGAGGATGAGGTGGTGATAAGCTAGAAATTTGACAGACATATTTAAAAGTTTTATAATGGTGTTATATGGATAAAGAATTAGAACAAAAATTTGAAGATCTACTACTAACAGTCAAAGATGGTTTTGATGATGTTTGTGGTAGATTAGATAGGGTTGAAGAAAATATAAAGGAAGTAAAAAAAGATGTTGGGATATTAAATACCACTATAGTCACGAAGAGTTATTTAGATGACAAAATGGCAGATTTGGGTAGTGAGATTGGCAAGAGAATTAACCGCGCTTATCAAGAGCAAAAATTATTCTCCAAAAAATTGTTAGAATTTTTAAAAGTTGATGGTGTTTTGAAACAGGAACACGTAGCTGAATTGGAAGAAATGTTGGCTTAAAAATAATAAGATTGAAAAAGTAGAGACGTGCCAAGGCATATCTCTACTTTTTTTATACTGTGGATAAGTTGTAGAAAAAAAATTGACAAAAATATATATCTATATTATACTAATCTTAGCTAAAATATGGATATCAATATATTTAAAAAATTAGGATTTTCTGACAAGGAAGCTAAAATTTATTTAGCTTTATTGCGTTTAGGCCCTAGTTCTGTGCGTAAAATAGCTGAAATAAGCGAAATTAATAGAGGAACTGCTTATGATATTCTTAAGGGCTTGCAAGACAAGGGTGTGGTGAGTTATTATAATAAAGATACTAAACAGTATTTTGTGGCTGAAAATCCAGAAAAACTGCATGATTTAGTCAAAAAACAGCAACAGGAGTTGAATTCAGTGGATTCTGAATTATACAAGACAGTGTCAGAACTCCAAGCCTTGCATAATAAAGGTGGTGATAGGCCGGTAGCTAGGTATTATGAAAAAAGTGAAATTAATAAAATTTTGGAAGATGTTTTGACTGTTTGTGAAGAATCCGCAGAAAAATTATATCGAATCTATTCAGCCGAGGGTATGAGAGAATATCTGTACGCCAGTTTTCCAACTTTTTCCGATGTTCGGATTGCCAAAGGTATCAATGTAAAAGTAATTGCGATTGGTGAGGGTGGAGAGTTGCGCGGGTTAGATGAACGTAAATGGATCAAGTCAGATGAAGAAACTGATACTTATATTATTATTTATCCTGGTAAAACTGCTTACATATCGCTTGATGCCAAAAACGAACCAATTGGTGTGGTAATTGAAAATGATGGAGTTTGTAAAACACAGAAATTAGTATTTGATAATTTGTGGAGGAATTTAAATTAAAATTATGATACAAAAAAAATTTAAAACAGCATTATTTGATCTTGATGGAACTTTGGTAGATACCGAAGAAATTAAGACTGAATTTAGAAACATTGCTATTGAACATGGCTTTAGTGAGGATGAGGCCAAAAATATTTATAACGAAGCCAGAACTAAAGGGCATGAAATCGCCATCACCTTTGATTATTTTTTATTAGTTTTAAGAGAAAAATTGAAAGAGCGAAATTTGGAATTGGATTCTACCTTGTTGCAAAAATATCGAGAAAGACTAGACAAATTGCCACGACCAGTTGACGGAGCAAAAGAATTGGTAGAGGCTGGAATAAAAGATAGTGATGAATATTGGTTAATTAGTTTGGGTGTTCCAGAGTGGCAAGCAAAAAAAATAAAAAGTTCTGGTTTAGATAAATATTTTAGAGTTAGTGATGATGAAAAAGGTGAAAGTAATGTAATTTGTACTGTTAATAATCATCCAGATGCGCGAAAATCAGAAGCTATTAAAGATAAATTTGGTGGAGAAAATTTTACTGGTGAAGGTTTTGTAATTTTTAATGATAAGCCATGGGAAACAGCTAGGATGTTGCGAGCTTTTCCACAAATGATTGCGTTCACCCCCAAAGTCGCTGGTGATAGCAGATATGGGGAAGAAGATTTTGAAGAAGTTAAAAAAGAATTTGGTGATAGGTTTTTTTGGGCAGATAATCTAAATAATTTACGTGAACAATTTGAAAATTTTCCCAATCCAGAAAAATTCAAAAATCCAGAAGGGCATATTGGTATAAAAAGATAATATGACTTTAGATTTATCAAAAATTGGCATAGTAATTTTGGCGGCAGGGAAAGGCACACGTCTTAATTGTTCAGATATGCCAAAAGTAATGCTTGAAATTGGTGGTAAACCAATTGTTAGTTATGTTGTAGAGACTTTATTTGAAGCTGGTTTTAAAAAAGAGCAAATTTGTTTGGTGGTTGGTTTTCAAGAAAAAAAAGTTCGTGATTATTTTGGAGATAAAGTTAGTTTTATTACCCAAGAAGAACAATTGGGAACCGCCCATGCCACTTTTACAGGAATAAAATCTTTACCTTCAAATATTAAAAATGTTTTAGTAATGGGTGGAGATGATAGTGCATTTTATACCAAAGAAACATTATTAAAATTTGTTGAAAATCATATTGAAAACAAAAACACACTGTCTTTACTTTCAGCTGAAATAGAAGATCCGAGTATGTTGGGTAAAATAATTCGTTATCCTGACAAATCAATTGCCATTGTAGAAAAAGAATATTTGGCAGAAGAACAAAAACAAATAAAAGAAATTAGTACTGGCACTTTTTGTTTTGATAGAAAATGGTTTGAGGAAATGTTTCCCGACATGCCTAAGCTTAGAAAATTGGGTGAGTGGGGATTGCCCACCGCCTTGGCAGTAGCGCGAGGAGAGGGAAAGAAATATGAAGTGATTAAGTTGGGTGAAAGTAGTGAGTGGTTTGGGATAAATACGATTGAAGAATTAAGTAGGGCGGATGAGTTGAAGAATTAACATCCAAATTACGAAAGGATGCGAATTTTCGAAATTCGAAAATTCGGATAGTTTCGAAATTAGAATGTAATTTATATGAATGAACAAAAAACAAGAAAATTCCTCATCGGTGCTGAAGTAGTTGTCCAGGCTTGTATTGACGCTGGGGCGACTCAGATGTATGGTTATCCAATTACACCTGGAACAGAAGTTTTGACTGGTTGGATTAGGGAAGCGGAAAAATCAAATGGCGAAAGAATGTATTTGCAAACTGAAGATGAAATCGCAGCTGGTTTTGCTGTAGCGGGAGCAGTGATTGGTGGGGCGAAAGCTTTTACTGCGACGGCTGGTCCGGGGACGACTTTAATGCAAGATGCCATGAGTATGGCTGATGGTATGAGATTGCCGTTTGTAGCAATTATTGTTCAGCGCGGTGGGCCATCGTCAGGAACTGTGATCTATTCTCAGCAAGAAGTAAATTTGGCAATCCATGGTGGTAATGGTGAGGGCATGCGCTTGGTATATTCGCCAAGTAATTTGGAAGAACTTTATGAATTGACTCGTCTTACTTTTAATAATGCTTGGAAATATAGATTTCCTAGTGTTTTATTGTCTGATGGATTTTTGATGAAAACTAGACAGCCAGTTAGTATGGATTTTGAAATAGAAAATGTTGAACCGACCGCTTTAATTTCATCCAAAGATCAAAAAAATATTCGTAACATTTATTCTTTTGAAGAAGAGTTGCGATCAGAATTAGAAAATCAAGAAAAGGATTTTAATAAAATGGCGAAAGAAGTTATAAAGTTTGAAAGTTATAAAGTTAATAAAGTTGATGAGTTGATTATCGCCCATGGTATTGTTGCCGGGGCGGTGAAAGAGGCGATTGAAGAGTTGGAGAAACAGGGAAAGAAAGTTGGATTGTTTCGTCCGATTACACTTAGCCCATTTCCAAAAGATGAATTGAATAGGTTGGCGCGTGAAGTTAAGAAGATTTTCATTGTTGAATCTAGTATGGGACAACTTCGCGATTTGGTAAAACAAAATTTAAGCATTGATTCAAACAGATTAAAACAGATTGATGGATTGTATCGACCGGCAGTTGGGATTGAGAGTGAGGAGATAGTATCAGCCTTACTTAAATAATATATCATATATCATATATCATATATCATTTATCATCTATCGTAATTAGTTAGAAAAATAAATGATAGATGATAACTTTTTATAATAAATATAAATTTTGAATAAAGGCATATGGCTAAAGAAGCAAAATTTTGTCCCGGTTGTGGTCATCCAATTGTACTACGATTTTTGCATATGGTTTTGAAAGAAAAACAATTAGAAAAAAAATCTGTACTTGGTTTAGATATTGGTTGTTCACTTCTCGCCTGGGATTTTTTACCAATCAATACTTTTCAGACTCATCACGGCCGAGTGACGGCGACGATGGTGGGGTACAAACGAGCTCAACCAAACTCTTTGAGTTTTGCTTATACTGGAGATGGTGGTGCCTATGCAATCGGTTTGCAAAGTTTATTATGGTCAGCTATTCGCAATGAACCAATTACTGTTTTGGTAGTTAATAATTCTAATTATGCCATGACTGGTGGGCAGACAGCACCAACTTCATACAAAGGTCAAATTACAGATACCAATCCATCTGGAGTTGAAGGCGAACCGGTGTTTGGTCCCGAACTTATTCGCAATTTAAATAAAAAAGCCTTTATAGCTCGGACAGCAGTAAATGATCCAAAACAAGTAAAAGAATATTTAGAAAAAGCGATTGAAGCACAGCAGGCTGGTAATTTTTCTATGATAGAATTTTTATCCTATTGTCCGTTGAATTGGAAAACAATTGGGGTGGAGACGAATAAGTATTTGGAGGATAATTTGAAGACATTATTTAAGATGGGGGAGTTTTAAAATTTATCCCGAACGAATCCATTGAGCGTGAGCGAAAATGGATGAGGAGGGATCTTTCGAAGCGTAAATATTTTGGATTACATATTTATGGGGTGGTTCACAGTACTTGTTTTTCGAAATATCCCTCAATCACTCTGTGTATTTTCGGGATTAAGTGAAAAAAATATGATGTATAAAATAATATTATCAGGTGACGGGGGGCAAGGGATTCAGACCTTGTCATATTTGATTTGCAACACTGCTTTTAAAAATAATTTGGAAGTGAGCCATATTCCCAATTATGGTTTGGAACAAAAGGGTGGAGTTTCTATGGCTTATATAAAAATTTCTTATGAAAAAAATAAATATTCCCAAAGAGGAATGCCCTGTGGGTATCCAAAATTTTCCAAACCAGATCTTTTATTAATTATGTCCGATCAAGCCAGAGAAAGAACATCGGAGTATAATCAGGAAGGTGTTGAGATTGTAGATATAAAAGACTATATAGATTTTTTTAAGGAGAATAATGTTGAACCATACAGTAGAAATGTTTTTTTTCTGAGTTTGATTTCTGAAATGTTAGAAAAAAAAGAGATTATAAAAAAGCAAGAAATTTTTGAAGCATTAGAACAAAAACTTTCTAAGAAAAGGTGGTGGGAGGAGAATAAGAGAGTATTTTCTTTAAAGCATTAAAACTTGAAAACATTAAAGCAGTGAATGTAACAGTTTGTTTTAATGTTTTAATGTTTTTATATTTTAATGATAAATTTATGTGCGGAATAGTAGCTTATATTGGTAATAAACCTGCCTTACCTATACTTTTAAAAGGGTTGCGTCGTTTGGAATATCGTGGTTATGACAGTGCTGGTGTGGCTTTGTTGATTGGTGGAAAAATTGAACGATTGCGTTCGGTTGGAAAAATTGATAGTTTGGAAGAAAAAGTTAAAACGGTCTGTATGGATGGAACTATTGGAATTGCCCATACTCGTTGGGCAACTCATGGTGGGGTGACAGAAGAGAATGCCCACCCTCATTTTTCTACCTCAGAAAAATTGGTGATAGTTCACAATGGAATTATTGAAAATTATAGAGAATTAAAAGTAAAATTGCAGGAGCAAGGTTTTAATTTTAAATCAGAAACAGATACTGAGGTGCTGGCTAATTTGATTGAATCTCATTATAAAGGTGATTTACGTTTAGCAGTAGAAAAGGCATTGACTCACGTGCGGGGAACTTATGGTTTGGTGGCTATGCATGTGGATGAACCAGACAAATTAATTGTGGCTCGTTTGGGAAGTCCGCTTGTTATTGGTATTGATGATGGCGAATATTATATTGCTAGTGACGCTACACCAATGCTAGCTTATACAAAAAAAGTTATTTTTTTGGAAGACGGTGAGGTCGCTGAAATTACTAGAGAAAAAATGGAAACTTTTAATTTGAAAGATGAGTGTATTACCAAATGTGTAGAAGAAATTGAATGGAATGACGAGCAAGCTGAAAAACAAGGTTATGATCATTTTATGTTAAAAGAAATTTTTGATCAGCCAACAGTTTTTGAAGATGCGATTCGTGGTCGTATAAATATGGAAGAAGGTACAGCCCATTTAGGTGGTCTTAATATGACTGACGAAGAAATGCGTGGCATTGATAGAATAATTTTGATTGCTTGTGGTACAGCTTCTTATGCGGCCATGGTTGGTAAGTATGCTTTTGAAAGATTAGCGGGAATTCCGACCGAAGTTGATGTGGCTTCCGAGTTTCGTTATCGTGATCCAATTGTTGATAATAAAACTTTGGTGTTTGCAATTTCCCAATCTGGTGAAACAGCCGATACTTTGGCGGCCGTTCGCGAAGCCAAAAGAAAAGGTGCCTTTGTGCGAGGAATTGTAAATGTAGTTGGCTCAACTATTGCTCGCGAAACTAACGGCGGTACTTATATTCATGCTGGGCCAGAGCTCGCTGTTGCTTCTACCAAAGCTTATACCAACATGGTGGCAATTATGCTTTTGTATGCTTTGCAATTTGGTAGATTAAAACGCATTACGCCAGCAACCGGACAACGTTTAATCAAAGCTTTATTGGAAATACCGGAAAAGATGAATGAAATTTTGAAACAAAGTGATGAAATAAAAAAACTGGCAGAGAAATATAAAGATTATAAGGATTTTTTGTATTTAGGCAGAGGAATAAATTTTCCAGTCGCTTTGGAAGGGTCCCATAAATTAAAAGAAATTTCTTATATTCATAGTGAAGCTTATCCGGCCGGAGAAATGAAACATGGTGTAAATGCTTTGCTTTGTCCTGAATTTCCAGTTTTTGCACTTATAACAAAAAATCAACTTTATGAAAAAATGCGTAGTAATATTGAAGAAGTAAGAGCACGTGATACTAAAGTGATAATGTTGGCTAACAGTGGTGATGAAAATGTCAAAGATTTGGCTGATGATATAATTTATATTCCACCAACTATGGAATTACTTGAACCACTCTTGAACACAATTCCTCTTCAATTATTTGCCTACCATGTGGCGGTTTTGTTAGGTAAGGACGTAGATAGGCCTCGTAATCTTGCTAAATCAGTTACCGTTGAGTAATCAGCGAAATCAATGCTATGGAAATTACAGCCACAATTTTTAAAAGTCCTGTTGACGAGAAAAAAGTTCGTGAAATGATACGTGCGGGAGCCGATATTCTGCGGGTTAAGTTTGCTCATGTTTCCAACAGTGAAGCATTAGAGGTTGTAAAAGTTGTAAAAAAAGTAATTACACAAGAAAAAACTAATACAAAGATATTGGTAGATTTGCCAGAACACAAAATTCGTTTGGGTGCTTTGGAATTGGGCAAAGAAGATGTGATGAAAGATAAAGTCTATATATTAAAACCAGCAAAATTTAGTAAAACCATAAATGATTTTATACCTGTTGATGTGGAAAGTTTTTCTAATTTTTTTGAAAAAGAAGACAAAATAATGATAGGTGATGGAGAAATATTTTTTGAGATAAAAGAAATTGCTTCAGACAAGGAAGTAAAAATTATTTTTCCTGACGGTGGTTTTGTGGATCAATACCGCAGTCTTATTTCCAATCGTTTGGCCGATGATTTGAATCATTGTGAAATGGCGACTGATTCTTTGAAATTATTTGAAGATATAAAACCAGAATATATTGCTCTGTCGTTTGTAGCTTCGGCTAGTTATATTCAATGTGTACGGTGGCAGATAAAAAATTTGTATGGCGATACTTGGCAACCAAAAATTTTAGCCAAGATTGAATCGCTGGGTGGATTAAATAAAATAGAAGAAATTATTGATATAGCCGATGAAATTGTGATTGCTCGTGGTGATTTGGGTGTGACAACTGATTATGCTAGAGTTATTTTGGAACAAAAAAAGATTTGTTATTTATGTAAAAAGAAAAATAGACCAGTTAGTGTAGCTACACAAATTTTGGGTAGTTGTTTGCAAAAATCAGTTCCCGCCAGATCAGAGATAGGTGATTTGACCAATATTGTTTTGGATGGTGCTACGGGTATCTGGTTGTCGCAGGAAACAAGTTTGAGTGAAGATCCAGGACAAGTTATTAAAATAGCGAAGAATATTATTAATACTATTGAAAAAAGCTATGAATCAGTCTAAATCAATGCTTAATATAGTAGTAGTCGGTGGAGGAAATGGCAGTGCCATTTCACTCAATGCTGTTAAAAAAATGAATTTAGATTTAAATATATCGGCGGTGATATCAATGAGTGATTCCACTGGTTCAACCGGTAGGTTGCGTCAGGAGTTTAATACCTTGCCTCCAGGTGATGTGATGCGGGCGGTTTTGGCGATGTCCATTTATCAATACCCGCTTTTAAAAAAGATTTTTTATAAAAATAGATTTGAAAATGTTGGGAAATTGGATAAACATAATTTGGGAAATTTATTTTTGGTTTTGGGAGAACAATATGGTGGCGATTATATTAAAGCTGTGCGTGCTCTGGAGCAAACTGTAGAGGCGGTGGGTCATGTGTACCCAACTACTTTGCAGGTGAATGATTTGGTTGGCGAACTTGAAAATGGTCAGATTGTCAGAACTGAAGGGGAATTAGATCAACCAAAATATGATAAAAATTTGCGTATAAAAAAAGTTTGGCTAGAACCAGAAGTACAAATTTTTGATGAAGCTAAAAAAGTTTTGGAAAAGGCTGATTACATCTTGTTTGGGCCGGGTAGTTTGTACACCAGTGTTATTGCTGCTACTTTATCAAAAGGTTTTAAAGAGGCGATATGCAAGTCAAAAGCAAAATTGATTTATGTTGCCGGCAATGCTCGTCATATAAACGGTGAAACTGGTCCAAAAGTTTTGAGTGAGTTTGTAAACGAGTTGGAAAATTATTTGCCTAGAAAAATTGATGTGGTTATTTATAATAATCATGAGCAAACATCTCAGGAATTAGAATTTTACAAGCAACATGGTTGGGAGATTATTTTTTGTGATGTAGAAAATTGTGATTGCGAAGTTTTGCAAGCTGATTTTGAAAGATCCGGTGGTGGTTTGTGTGATGAAAAACTTGGTAAACTATTAGAAAAAATATTAACAAAATATTAACCATACCATATGATCATCAACAAACAAATTATAGATGAAAAATATGTAGTTAAGTTCATCGCTGAGGTGGATGGTAAAGAAGCAGGGCGAGCGTTTTTGTATTTGATTTATAATGAATTACATGAAAGACCCTATGGATTATTGGAAGATGTGTTTGTGGATGGTGAATACCGTAGTCAGGGCATAGGTCGGCAATTAGTACAAAAAGTAATTGATGAGGCCAAAGAAATGGGTTGTTATAAATTGGTTGGTTTTAGTCGCTATTCCCGTGAACAAATTCATCGCTTTTACAAAACTCTAGGATTTCAGGATTATGGGGTGGAGTTTAGGATAGATTTTTAAGCATTGATTATAATGATTTAAAAAAGATTTCACTGATTATGATAAAACAAATTCTTGATTTACACATTCATTCCAAATACTCACGAGCGTGCAGTAAAGATTTGGATTTGCCGAATATTGCTAGAGCTTGTGAGATTCGGGGAATTGATATTGTGGCGACTGGTGATTTTACGCATCCGAGGTGGTTTGAACATATGAAAGAGGTGTTGGTTGAGGACGCTCCCGGAATATATAAACTAAGGAAACAAGGAAACAAGGAAACAAATAAATCCCAAAAACCAAAAACCAAGTTTATTTTGGGGACAGAATTATCTTGTATAAAAAAACATAAAGATAAAACCCGTCGTGTGCATGTGTGTGTATTTGCGCCTAGTTTGGAAGTGGTGGAAAAGTTTAATAACGAATTAGAAGGTCGTGGTTTTAATTTAAAATCAGATGGCCGGCCGATTTTGGGTTTAACAGTTAAACAGTTATTAGAAATAATGCTGGAAATTGATAAACGGATGGTAATGATTCCAGCCCATGCTTGGACGCCATGGTTTGGGATTTTTGGAAGTAAAGGCGGATATGATAGTTTGGAGGAAGCTTTTGAAGAATTAACCCCACATATTTTTGCGATTGAAACCGGTTTATCATCTGATCCGATTATGAATTGGCGTTTATCGGCATTAGACAACATTGCGCTAGTTTCAAATTCTGATGCTCATTCTTGTGCCAAGTTGGGGCGCGAAGCCAATGTCATGCAATTTGATAATGAAGAGAAAATAACCTATGACGAAATAATGCGCATATTACGTGAACAAGACAAAAATAAATTTTTATATACCATAGAATTTTATCCCGAAGAAGGAAAGTATCACTATGATGGTCATCGGGATTGTAAATTTGTTTGTGCTCCCGAGGAAACAGCCAAACTAAAAGGTATTTGTCCCAAATGCAAAAAGCCATTAGTAATTGGAGTTGAGAATCGCGTGTATGAGTTGGCTGATAGAAGTTTGGCAGAGGTAGAGAAGATAAAAAATATCAAAATTCCTTACAAGAGCTTGGTGCCTCTACCTGAAATATTGGCTAACGTTTTTTCTTGTGGAGTAAATACCAAAAAAGTTAAAATACAGTACAATCAAATGATAGAAAAAATTGGAACTGAGTTTCATATTTTACTTGAAGCAGATTTGAAAGAAATTGAAGATAAAAGTTCAAAACTAATTGCCACTGCCGTTGACCGAGTAAGGCGTGGTAATATTTTTGTCAAACCTGGTTATGATGGCGAGTTTGGTTTAGTTAAAGTGTTTACCGATAATGAAAATCGTGGAATATCAGAGCAGGAAGAAATGGAGTTGTATTTGGAATAAAATAAAAGATAATAATATACAAGATAAAAGATGCCAATATACAAATTGTACTAATGATACAAATAAATACTAATATTTTCTTTGATAAATAATTGTTAAAACTAACTTTTAATAATATAAAGTAAGTTCAATTTAAATTTAGTCTTACTTTGATACACATTAGTATACCATTAGTATAATTAGTACAATTTGTATATTGGCATCTTTTATTTAGTATCTATCTAAACCCCTCATAAACAAAAACACCCTGACTAAATCAGGGTGTTTTCTAAAGAAAATTTATTTCTTTTTTCTCTTAGCTGGTTTTCTCTTCTTAGCTACCGGTTTTTTCTTAGCTACTGGTTTTCTCTTAGCTGGTTTTCTCTTTTTAGCTACTTTTTTAGCAACTTTCTTTTTAGCTACTTTTCTCTTAGCTGGTTTTCTTTTAGCTACTTTTCTTTTTTTAGCTGGCATAGTGGGCACCCCCTTTCATTTTTTAGATAAAATATTTTTTGATGTTACCATGGTACACACCAAAATATTTTTTAAGGAGTTTTTACATGACAAGCATCGACGTAAAAACTTTCGACCTTTATTTAACTATATTATAGTTTGTTTTCTGTTTTTTTGAAATAGTTTGAGTCAAAAAAACTGTGTATAACTTTTTTAAATTTAATTTTTGTAAAAATCAACGTGAATGTAAAAAATATTTTTCTTTTTGGGACCCAAAGTAAAATGCGATGCAAATATACAAATGCATACTAATTATATGAATAATTTTTTTAAGAAAAGTTATTCGTATAAAATTTGTATTATTAGTATGAATTAGTATATTTGCATCGCACTCACTATATTTTTAAATTTTCTTTTTTACCAAAACCTAAAATTAAAAACATGATAATACTACCAAAACAAATCCCAATTAGATTTAAAAGAAAAAGAAAAGCACTAGAATAAAATATCTCCCAGTTTTGCAGAGCGAGGGCTAAGCCAATTACACCGAGTGGAGGAATGATGGCAGCGGAAATAGCAATACCAACAATTCTTTCGGATAATTCTGGTCTGACATAAGCATAAGCCCCAGCTAGACCAGATAAGATGGCAACAATAAAATAAAGTAAATTTGGTTCAGTTCTGGCCAAAATTTCCGTAGTGTACAAAACATTTGTTTCTTCAATTACCAAAAACAAATAACCAATCAAAGTAGATGTTAAAATTGCCAAGACACTACCAGCTAAAATGGAAAATAATGATTCGCTAATTCCTTTACCTTTAAATAAAATTAAATAAAGTGAAAAACCAAAAATTGGTGTGACGAGTGGAGCCACCACCATGGCGCCGATTATAATTGCCGTATTGTTTAGAGCTAGCCCAAGTGTGGCAATGCTCGCTGACAAGGCAATTAAAACAAAAAAATCAGTTGTTGGGTGACTATATTTTTCCAAATGTTTTTCAACAGTTTCTCTTACTCGTTGTCTTGAAGATAAAAAATTAAACATAATTAGATTGTTTGTAAATTAAGTATCTTGATGTAGTTTAATAATTCATTTAATTTTTTTTCTACCTCACCACACCATTTTTTGCCAAATTGTTCAATATGCCAAGCTAAAATTTCTGGTTGGCTTAAAAAAATAATAAGTTGCTGGATGATTTGTTCAAATTGTTTCAGAGCTGATTGTGTTTTGAATTTAGCATTTTTTAATTTTAAACTATAGTTTACCAGTCGTTTGTAATTGAATAAATAAATTTTTGATAATTCTGATAATGGCATAATACTGCGAATTCTTTCTACATGCATTACATCCAACATGTCTGCATCTTTCAAAATATCTAAAAGTATCCAATCTTTTTTGCGTAATAATATTCTGGTTAGCAATCGTCCAGCACCAACACTTTTACAAAAAACAATTTTTATGGCAGTGTTGGCTTCATAACCAAATAGCCAGTTGCGTAAACAAAATTTGAATAACAAAAAAGCCGAAATTAAATCGTCTAAAAATAACATCCAGATGAATGAGGGAAATTTGGTAATAGTGCGAGAAACATCGTGCCACCAAGCTGATAATATTAGTGCTTCCTTTTGTGCCCCGACAATCTGATTGGCCTCACAAATTTGTTCAATATTTTCTATCACTCGCAAGACATGGCGACGGTCGTGAATCGGATCGGGTGAATTTTTCATGATATTTTCCGCCCGAGCAACTATTTTTTGGTATTTTTCTGTTTGCATACAGGAGATAGTGTATCATATATGAGCAGAAAAATCAAGGCTTTATTCTCTCGCCACTTAGCGATGATAGCAGAAATTGGCATAACATTCTTTGGAGAGAGTTCTCGGAAATCGAGAAATAAGAGTGTTGTCCTAATTTTTGTCTGTGATTTTACTCACAGGCTAGTCATCGCTGAGTGGGGAGGGAAAATATTACTGATCAATTTAATTAATTAATCAGCCTCTTTAATTTTTTAGTTTAAAAAATTAAAGAAGGGGCGGAGTTTATCTGGAATTCTCCGCACAAAAAAGAACAAAATTATCTAGAATATTTGGGAGTCTCAGTGGGTCTCCAACGGATCCTCCACTGGGAAGAGGCGACCCTTAGCGTCGGCGCAGTAAAAGCACTCGACACCGTGGGCGCCGCAGGTCTGGCGCACCGGTCGGTCCAGTCCAGCCTTTTGGCAAGCCTGGACTTCGGCCTCTCGAAACTGCCGATCTGCATCGGAAGCTCCAGAGAGCAGGATGGCGAAAAACACCACCACCCCGACCAACAACAGAATCCACCAAAACTTCAAAACCTTTTTCATGATTTCCTCCCCATTTTCACGGCATCAG
>CAYXGV010000012.1:0-24181 GCA_964464685.1 uncultured Gammaproteobacteria bacterium
AATGGGACTCTCTCGAGTAAGTGCTTGGTAAACACTTCAATCACTGTATAGATACTATACAATATACTTAAAAAAATGTCAATTCACATCTGTGTAATCTGTGTTTCAAAAATCTGTGGTATTTACTCTATTTTCTTCACCACCAAATTTACATGTTCAGACACGTGGGGAACTGTCATCATCCAAGCTGGATTAAACTTAATTTCTACCCCCTGGACATGATCCAAAGAAAGCAAATAACGACGCACCTCATCCTTGGTTTTGCCGAAAAACAATGTTTTTTCCAATTGCCTACTTTCGGGATCCAATTCCACAAAACCAGTATAAAATATATTCAAAACTGCTGATTTGTTTTCTAAATCATAATCACCTAGTGTCACTGTTGGTTCAGATTCGCAAGGATATACCTTTTCAATATCGCTGATTACTCTTTTTTCTAAATCTTTTTTGGCAGCATTTAAAATTTCATTTTCATCAAAAAATACTCCAATCACCGTCGCCCAACCAGTCAGCCCAAAATCTTCTATTTCTTGATTAATTTCAACATTTGTTTCTATTTCTTGATCAACCACAGAAAAAATACCTTTCAAATCTGGATAAAGCGCGGTGAGTTTTTCCACACCTTCTTTTTTCATATCAACTATCAACTCTTCTTCAGATTTTTTCAAATCTTCACTAGTCAAAACACCAAAAGTTCTTACTCCACCATGCATAGTTTCATTGCTAGTGGCATAAATAAATGCCTGAACATCTTCGCGTAAACCCGGAATAGTAAATTTGGTTGGACCAATTTCACTTGTTTTGCCTTCTACATCAGCATAAACCTCGGCTTCAATTGTACCATTGGCTGGCACAGTCACTCGATTTTTTAATCTAAACAAAATTCCTTCTGGGCTAAGTAATCTAGTGGTAGCTATCAGGGGTTGGGCGTAGTCTTTTTCATTGTGTAATATTACTATTCCAGTTGCCAAAGACATTTCTTCTTTGTTAGATTTTGGTTTGAATAATTTTTCTAAAGAAATTTCAGTTGTCACAACCTGACCATTATTATCCTCTTCACCACCTTTAATCTCCATGGTTGAATTCACCTCAACTGGTTCTGGCTTGGTAACTATTGTAATTGTCGCTCGTTTGGACGACATAAAAACAATAACAGCCAATAGTACTAACGTTAAAAATAAAAAAGACAAAGCCACTATTTTATAAAATCTAACTGATTGCCCCCCACTCAAGTTAGTTTCTTTTCTTCTTGGAGTCATAAAAATATAGTTATAAAATTGAAAGTTATAAAGTTTAAAAACTTTTAACTAATTAGTCAATAACTCTAAACACCTCATCTAACGAAGTCAAACCTTCTAGGGCTTTTATAATTCCATCTTGTACCATTGTCACCATACCTGAAGCAATCGCACTTTGTTCAATATCATGTTCAGCCACATTGCCAGACAAAATCATTTGTTCTATCTCTGAATTCATTAATAAAATTTCATAAATACCAATTCGACCTTTAAATCCAATACCGCCACAAACCGGACAACCAGTGCCTTTGTAAAAAACCAATTTTTTCTTTTCTACTTCTGTTTTTGTTTTTGGAGGCATTCGTGAAATAACATTTTGAACTTCAGACAATCTTTTTTCATCTAACTTTTCTTCTTGCTTGCACCCGTCACAAACTCGACGAACCAAACGTTGACCAATAACTGCGTTTAGGGCTGGTGCTAATAAAAATGGTTTTACACCCATAGACACAAACCGAGGCACCGCACCAGCCGCACTATTGGTATGAACAGTAGAAAACATCAAATGTCCGGTCAGAGCAGCCTGAACAGCAGTATCAGCAGTATCCAAATCACGAATTTCTCCAACCATTACAATGTCTGGATCTTGACGCAAAATGGAACGTAGACCTTTGGCAAAAGTAAAACCCTTGGCAGTATCAATCTGACTTTGATTGATTCCCTCCATTTTGTATTCAACCGGATCTTCCAAAGTAATAATTTTAACCCCTGGTTTATTTAAAGTGTCTAAAATAGCATACAAAGTAGTGGTTTTACCAGCTCCAGTTGGACCAGTAATAACTATCATACCATTTGGGCGAGTGATTTCGTGTCGTAATTTTTCTTCAGCATCACCATAAAAACCCAAACGAGACAAATCCAAACCATGGCGAAACTGATCCAAAAGACGCATCACAATGCTTTCTCCATAAACAGTCGGAATGGTGGAAACACGCACATCCACCGCGCCTTTGGTTAATTTTATTGTAAACCTACCATCTTGTGGTTTATCAAAAACATTAATTTTTAGTGAAGAAAATAATTTTACTCGCGAAACTAATTTGGTATAAATTTCTTTGTCCAGTATTGCTGCATCGTGCAAAATTCCATCCAAACGCACTCTGACCATAATTTTATTTTCTTCAGCTTCAACATGTAAATCAGAGGCTTCTAATTTTAGAGCTGCTCCCAAAAGCAAAACGATCAAATCAGTGGTACTTTGTTTATCAAATAATTTTTGTAGAGAAGACAAGTCAGTAATATCGGCCTGTACTTTTTTTAGGTCATTTTCATTTACGCTAATATCTTTTGTAATTGCTTCTACCTTGGGTAAATTGGCATAAAGTTTTAACACTCGATCCAAACTATTTTGTGATATAACATACAAAGCACTGTCAGCATGTCTTTTTTCTTCCAAATGTTGTACCAATTCTTTTACTTCTTCATTTTCTGGTTTAGTCGTACCAAGACGAAACTCATCTGGCGTAGAAAAAAAACAAATTGTGCCTAAACGAGTTGCTTCATCTAAGGGAATTTGACGCAATGATTCTTGACTGATAGGAAATTTTTCCAAATCAATATGGGGCAAACCCAATGAAGCGGCATAATTAATTGTTTCTTCTTCTCTCTCTTTTATTGCTACCTGACCCATTTTTTTCTTAAATTTTTCTTCAATCTCGGGCGAGGAAATATGTAAATCAATATGACCAACTAATTTTTGAGTTGAATCCAAAACAAAACTATCGTCAGCAGTTTTCTTTTTTTTTAACAAATTATTTATAGATGGCAAATCGGACATAACCAAAAATATTATTTACCAAGATAATGCATTATCCTACTTTTTATACCAACATGATGCATACTCATAAATAAATAAGTCCAAGTTGAAATAACAAAAACAGAAAAAATACTGGCTACTAATATTATAAACAAAGCATTCAAGCCAACCCCAACCATAAGACCAGCTAACCACAAAGAAATACTACCTGTCATGTTAACTATTGCCCAACTAGCCAAAGTTGGCAAAAAGAAAACCATCATACCAAATAAAACTACCACAACCAGCACAATATTCATTAACAAAATTATTATACCAACCTCTACTGATACTAACCAATGATTAATAAATAATTTCCAAGCTGCTCGCCAAGCTTCCCAAAACTTATATTCCTCTACCACCACATAACCAGCAGCATAAATAGTTAAAAAAGAAACAACCAAACCAACCAGACTAGCCAAAACAAAAATTAACAAAAACAGCAATGACAAACCAACACCATTATTAAGCAACAACTTAAACGCCAAATAACCAACTGGTAGAGCCAACAAACAATAAGCTATTTTTTTAAATAAATTTATAAAAAACATGCGCCAAAAATGTTTCACTCCCACATGCCATTCTTCACCAGCATTAGGTAATTTTTTATGTTTTACCAATGTTGCTGTAGCTTTTATCAAAGCCCCTTGAGACACAACTGATACAAATACTAATAACAAACCAAACCCGAGCATAACTACCAACAAACTAGCAAACCAAATCCAACCATCTATTGGTAAATTTAACTGAGCTGTACCGAGAGCCAATTCCTTGAAAAAAACTAACCGCTCATACATCACCAAATGAATTGGTCGACCAGCCGCCGACATACCAACTTTGCTAAGTAAATCTAAAATACCCATCTGTCCTAAAAAGACAGAAAACAAACCAAATACCCAAAGTATTTTGTGTTCACGAGCCATCTTCCAGCTGTGCGCTAGAGCTTCGCGATAGAGTGGTGTTTTCATACTTTAATAAATTAAAAATTAAGATTTTTATGGTGTATTAATTATATTCAAAAATTCCTAGTTTCCAAATTCTAGTTTCTTTTTCTATTTAATTATAGTATATCACATTTTTAAATAAATAAAAACAAACAGACAAAAATGTGCCCAAAACACATCTCATACGAAAAGAGACGCGATAAATCGCGTCTCTACAGATAATATTATCCCAATCACCCAATCGCTTCCTGCCTGTCCCGACCTTGCGTCGGGATGTCCTCTGTTTTTTCTGTATTTTCCATGTCCATTATAGATTTAAACACATCCTGCTCCACTGTTTCTTTTTCCAACAAAACTTTTACCAGTTCGTCCATTTTATTTTTATTTGTTTTGATAACTTCTTCAGCTGTTTTTAAGGCTGTATGTAATAATCCATTTATTTCTTCATCAATCGTCTCAGCAGTTTTTTCTGAATAATTTTTCTTTTCATGAATATCTTGAGCCAAGAAAATTAATTCTTCATTGTCAGCATACATGCGAGGACCAAGTTTGTCACTCATGCCATATTGCATTACCATTTTTTTGGCAATCTGTGTTGCTTTTTTCAAATCACTTGATGGACCAGTAGATAATTGATCAACACCATAAATTAATTTTTCTGTCACATAACCACCCAAAATCATGGCTAGATCATCATTAAATTTGGCAATGGTAGAATAACAAATTTCTTTTTCTGGCATTGAAAGTGTATAACCCCCAGCCATTCCTCGTCCAATAATAGAAACCTTTCTAATTGAATCACAATTTGGTAAAAAGTGACCGACTATAGCATGACCAGCTTCGTGATAAGCTGTCATTTCTCTTTCTTTATCACTCATGACACGAGAACGTTTTTCTGGTCCAAGTAAAACCTTTTCAATACTTTCCAAAACTTCAACCTCATCAATTTTTTTCTTATCCCGACGCACTGCCAATATAGCAGCTTCATTTAAAAGATTGGCCAGATCAGCTCCAGAAAATCCAGGGGTACGTTCAGCAATTTTACGCAATGAAACAGTTTTAGTAATTGGCTTATCTTTGGCATGAACTTTTAATATTTCTTCTCTATCTTCAATATCAGGCAAATCAATCACCACTCGACGATCAAAACGACCAGGACGAAGCAAAGCTGGATCCAACACATCCGGACGATTGGTCGCCGCAATTACAATCACACCTAAATTAGGATCAAAGCCATCCATCTCAACCAAAATTTGATTCAAAGTTTGTTCACGTTCATCATGTGAGCCACCCAATCCAGATCCACGTTTGCGACCAACGGCATCAATTTCATCTATAAAAATAATTGCTGGAGCAGATTTTTTGGCTTTGTTGAATAAATCACGCACTCGAGAAGCACCAACACCTACAAACATTTCTACAAATTCAGAACCAGAGATATGAAAAAAAGGTACATTAGCCTCGCCCGCAACGGCTTTGGCAAGTAAAGTCTTACCAGTACCAGGTGAACCCATCAAAAGAACACCCTTTGGAATCTTGGCACCCATTTCAGTAAATTTTTTAGGATTTTTCAAAAAATCAACCACCTCATTCAATTCTTCTTTGGCCTCTTTGGCACCAGCTACATCTTTAAAAGTTTTTTTATTTTTATCATCTGGCTTATTTTGTTTGGCCTGTGATTGACCAAAACCCATGGCTTTGTTATTGGCTCCTTGCATCTGACGAGACATAAACCAAATAATACCAACTATAAGTAAAATTGGTAATAATGATGGTAAAATTAAACCCATCCAGTAATTAAATCCAGACTCTTCTTTTACTAACAAATTTACTTTTTGCAACTTAGCTGAATCCACTCCATAATCTGACATTAATTCGGCAAACGATTGTCCGGGTTCTTTTTTAACTTCCAAAACCTTTTTCTCGTCACCATTTAAAGTAGCTAATAAGAAATCGCCACGAACTTCCACTTCTTTTACTTGTTCATCATTAATGTTTTGCACCAAAGTATTAACCCCAACTTTTTCCGGCTCCACTTCACTTGAATAAGTAAAACTCAAAATCGCCGCAAAGGTGAGCAAGACGAGAAAAATGATAGTAAAATTTTTGATAAGGTTTTTCATAAATAAATATACTAATATACGAATAATACTAATTATACTAATGCTATACAAATGTGTATAAAATTAGTTCCTTAATTATAGCGGAATTGGGGGAAAAGTCAAGTTTGGGGGTATTTTAGGATAATCTGTGGATAAAAACTTGACAAATCCAACAAATATGATATAATTATATTAATGGTAAGTCAGCTGTGGACTACATATCCGCTCTGAATCTCTGAACTCCCTACGGGGAGTTCTTTGTTTTGTCAAAAAATTATGATATAATGCGCACCGGTGGAATGAGGGGCGGAGAGCGGAAGGTCCGTGGTTTGACTTACCATTCAAGTTTCAGGGGTTCGAATCCCCCTCCGTCCACCACCCAAAATCCCGATTAAATCGAGATTTTAGTTTTTGGAAAAAAGGTAACAATATGTAACTCAAACCTTCAGGTTTGACCACATTCCTTTATTACAAACAAAAAACACCTTATCTAAAGATGGAGTGACAAACGCAAGTTTGTCTCGCTGTATAATTCCGCACGAGACAGACTCGCGTCTGTCACTCCACTATTTCTTATCTCAACTTATCTCTATATATCTCTATATATCTCTATATATCTCTATATATATTTAAATCCACTTATTCATAAAAAAGAGACGCGATAAATCGCGTCTCTACATTACTTAATTACTCTATTAATCAATTACTTCCTTTACCTCTTCAATCTTCTCTTCCTTCTTCTCCTCAATTTTTTCTTCTTTCTTAGCTTTCTTAACTTTTTTTTCAACCTTCTCTTCTTTCACTTCCGTGTTCTCTTTTTTTTCCGCATCTCCCGTGTTTTGTTTAGCACCGTCAAGTAATTTTAATCCTAATCTGTGTTCAGATGGCTCAATTGAAATTACTTCAAATTCAGCTTTTTGGCCGATCTTGAAACGTTCGCGTAATTCAGCTGCATCTCTAGCACCCAATTCGGAAATATGAGCCAAGCCATGAATATCTTCGTCCAATTTGATCATTAGACCAAAATTTTCAATCTTGTGAATTTCACCATTCAATTTTTCACCAATCTTATATTTTTCTTTGACACTCTTCCAAGGATCATCTACCAAACGTTTGATAGATAAATAAATCTTGGATTTGTTAATGTCAATAATTTGAGCACTAACTTTTTGACCAACTTTCAAAACATCACGAGGATGATCAATTCTCTGCCACACAATTTCAGAAATGTGCACCAAACCTTCCAAACCTTCACCAAATTTTATAAAAGCACCGAAAGATGTCAGAGCACTTACTTCACCTTCTACTACATCACCCACACCAAATGAATCCAAAACTGCTTTTTGTTCGTCTTCCCACACGGCTTTTTCTGATAAAATTAATTTTTCATCTTTTTCAATTGCATCCAAAACTTTGACCTGCATTTTTTGACCAATCAAACTGCGGAGGTGTTCCAAAATTCTATTTTTGTCACCACCTTGAACGCGTGGATAATTGTCTGGTGAAAGTTGAGAAACTGGCATAAAACCAGACAAAGCATCAACTTGCATCATCAAACCACCTTTGTTGGCTGCCAAAACTTTGGCTTCCAAAGTAATACCGTCTTCAGAATATTTTTTCATTCTAGACCAGACCAAATGATGTCCGGCTACTCGGAAAGACAATTCCATTTCACCATTCTCGTTTTCTTTTTCAATAATTGTAGCTTCTACTTCATCACCAACTTTTACATTGGAAAATTCTTTTGATTCAGCAAAAAGCTCTGGGCCACGCACTACACCTGTCACAACACCTTCAATATCCAAGCGAACTTCGCCGTTATTGACTGAGATGACTGTACCTTTTACCAATTCGCCTTCTTTTGGCAATTTAGCAAAAAAATTCTTGAGCAGATTAGCAAATGAACCTGCTTTATTTTCGTCTGACATAATTAAAAATAATAATTAACTTGCTGGCGACGAAACCATACAAGCCCCTTGACTAAATCAAGGGATTAATAAGTGGGGTGATTATACTATATGTAGCTATTTTTGTCAATCTTCGCCCTGTAGATAAACTGGGGGAGATTGGGTGGTTTTTTTGATACACATAACACGACTCACGACCCACACAACACGACACATTTCGTCTGGGTCGTGTTTTGTGGGTCGTGGATTATTCACCAAAATACCACCCATTTCCACCCCTTTTTCCACTTGCATGCTTTAATAAAATAGTGTATAATATAGCCAACTTTATAATAAATCCTGAACGAAGTGAAGGATCTTTCGAAGATTAAGTATTATGGTTTACACTTGTCTAATGTGACTACCTTATACCTTTTCTTCGAAAGATCCTTCAGTCGTCCCTTGTGGGACTTCTTCAGGATAAACCAAAATTTATGCATATTTCATGGCTCGGACAAACCGCAATAAAAATTCAAGTCAAGCCCTTTGACAAAGATGTCACAGTAATAATAGATCCTTACAAACCAGACAAAGGGTCTTTTCCTCGTAGCTTGGCACCTGACATTGGACTTTATACCAGAGGCCAAAAAGATTCCATTACTTTGTCTGGTAATCCCTTTATTTTGGATACTCCGGGTGAATGCGAGACCAAAGGAGTTTTGATTACCGCGGTGCAAGGTGAAAAAGCCAGCGACGTCAAGATTCGTGTAGATGCCGAACAATTGAGTGTCGGACATTTGGGTTTTGCCAACAAACAATTAACCGAAGAGGAATTGGAAGTATTGGCTGATGTGGATATTTTGCTAGTGCCAATCGGCGGAAAAAATTGTTATGATGCCGAAGCAGCTACCAAAGCAGTTAGCTCCATTGAACCAAAAATTATTATTCCAATTGCTTACAAATCAGACAATGATCCTGAGGCCAATCCAGTTGGCGACTTTTTGAAAGAAATGGGAGTGCCTGCCCAAACACCAGAAAAAAAATTTATTATAAAAAAGAAAAATTTGCCAACTGAAGAAACTCAGGTGGTAGTATTGGAAAAAGAATAGTTTAAAATGGTAACAGATCAAACTCACACAATCTTTCTAAAAAAATATTATCAATGATTAATTTAAAAATTGTACCGGTTAGTGGTCAAAATGATCTATAATTTTGATTTTGTCATTTTATTAAAAATTAGATGAATTAGAAATTTTAAAAATTATGCCTGTCAAAAAAAAACCCAAGAAAAAACCAGCTAAAAAAACTGATCGAAAAAAAACTACGGCTAATAAAATAAAAAAATCTAACCAAAAAGAAATCAAAAAAGCTGTCGAAAAATTACCTGGTTTGATTGTAGAAAAAATAAAAATTCAAGAAAAAATTGCTGAAGAAAATTTGAATTCAAGACCAGCCCCAACAATAATGGAAATCAAAGAATTAAAACCAGTCGGCGAAATAAAAACTAGAGTCGGAGAAAATTTTGATGATGGTCGTGACAAAAAATGGTTGATGTGGCTGGGTGTTATAATTTTCATTACCATTATCTTTGGGTTGTGGGGCTGGAATTTGTATGTAAAATTCCAAGACTCTGCCAAAATCAAAGAATTAATTCCGATAAAAAATATCCAAACTGATTGGGAAAATATTTTAGATGAAAATGGTATATCTAATAGTGAAGAAACAACAACGCCAATTTTGGAAACTCCTACCACAACGACCGAAGCAGTCGGAGAAACAATTGATTTAAAAGAAAAAATAAAACAAAACTTAAACAATCTAATTAATGCGATTAATACTAGTTCTACCACAACCATACCAAATAACCAAGATACTATAACACCTTCATTGTAAAATTATGTCTGAAAAAAATATCAAACAAGATAGATTGGAAATTGATCCAGTCGGCAAAGTTGAACCAATTCAACTGGTAGCTGAAATGAAAAAATCATATCTAGATTATGCCATGAGCGTAATTGTTTCTCGTGCCTTGCCCGATGTTCGCGATGGTTTGAAACCAGTTCACCGTCGAATTCTTTATGCTATGTGGGATATAGGCCTACGTGCCAATGGTAAATTTAAAAAATCCGCTCACGTAGTTGGTACAGTGATGGCCAAATATCATCCTCACGGCGACAGTGCAATTTATGATTCCATGGTGAGAATGGCTCAGGATTTTTCTATGCGTACCCCATTGGTAAATGGCCAAGGTAACTTTGGTTCCATGGATGGTGATAGCGCTGCTGCTATGCGTTATACCGAAGCCAAATTACAAGCCGTGGCCGAAGAATTACTGTTTGATATTGAAAAAAATACCGTGGACTTTAGACCAAGTTATGATGGTTCTACCAAAGAACCGACTGTGTTACCAAGCAAATTACCAGGGCTCTTATTAAACGGTTCTATGGGTATCGCGGTTGGTATGGCTACCAATGTGCCACCTCACAACCTAGGCGAACTCTGCGATGGTATCACTGCCATGATTGATGATCCAAAAATTTCCATAGAAACATTGATGGAATATATCAAAGGACCTGATTTTCCAACTGGTGGTATTATTTATAACAAGGCTGACATTGCGGCTACTTACGCCACAGGTAGAGGTGGTATAGTAATCCGAGCCAAAACTGATATTCAAGAAAATAAAGCTGGACAATTTCAAATCATTGTGACTGAAATTCCTTATCAAGTAAACAAAGCCACTTTGATGGAAAAAATTGCCAACCTAGTGCAAGAGAAAAAAATTGATGGCATCAAGGACTTGCGTGATGAATCCAACAAAGATGGTGTTCGCATGGTGATTGAATTAAAAAAAGATTCTTATCCCAAAAAAGTTTTAAATCGTTTGTTCAAATTGACCGAGTTACAAACTATTTTTCACGTCAACACTTTGGCATTGGTTGACGGAATTCAACCACGAGTTTTAAACTTAAAAACAATTTTGGAAGAATATATCAAGCACCGCCAAGAAGTTATCAAGCGCCGGACTCAATTTGATTTGGACAAAACCAGAGACCGGGCTCACATTTTGGAAGGTTTGAAAAAAGCCTTAGACAAAATTGATCTAGTTATTAGCACTATCCGAAAATCAAAAGATAAAGATGAAGCCAAAGTAAATTTGATGAGTAAATTTAAATTTACTGACAAACAAACAGTGGCAATTTTGGAAATGAGATTGCAACAATTAGCCAACTTGGAAAGAAAGAAAATTGAAGACGAATTAAAAGAAAAAAGAAATTTAATAAAAGAACTTGAAGCCTTACTTGCTAGCCCAAAAAAGATTTTAGAAGTTATTAAGAAAGAAATAAAAGAATTGCAAACTAAATTTTTTAGTGAAAGACGCACCCAAATTGTCGCTCATGGTGTTAAAGAATTTAAAATTGAAGATCTAGTACCGAATGAACCAACAATTATTATGTCCACTCGCGATGGCTATATCAAACGCATCCCACCCGATACTTTCAAAACCCAATCTCGCGGTGGCAAAGGTGTAATTGGTCTGGCTACCAAAGAAGAAGATGTCGTGGACAAAATGATTACAACCAATACTCATGATAATATCTTATTTTTTACTTCACGTGGCCGAGTCTTTCAATTGCGCGCCTACGATATTCCTATCGCTACTCGCACTTCCAAAGGTCAAGCTCTGGTAAACTTTTTACAACTAGCCCCCAATGAAAAAGTTTCCGCGATTTTATCTTTTGCCGACATCAACCAATTCAAATTTTTGGTAATGGTGACGAACAAAGGTACAGTGAAAAAAACTGCCCTAGAAGATTTTACCAACGTCAGACGATCAGGCCTTATTGCTCTTAAATTAAAATCAGAAGATATGTTGGAATGGGTACAACCTTCGACTGGCAAAGATGATATAATTTTAACCACAGCTGGTGGGCAGGCAATTAGATTTAAAGAAGCCAATATCAGAGCCATGGGACGAACTGCTTCTGGTGTGCGTGGTATGCGCCTACGTTCAAAGGACTCAATTATTGGTATGGATGTAATTCAATCAGAATTAGTAAAAAAAGGCGTACTAGAAATGTTGGTTATTTCAGAAAACGGTTTGGGTAAACGTACTAATATTAAAGAATACAAGGTCCAAGGTCGTGGCGGTAGTGGCATAAAAACTATGGCTGTGACAACCAAAACTGGCCGAATTATTAGTATGGACGTCATCAACAACAGCGAAGAAAGAGACCTTATGATAATTTCTGTAAAAGGTCAGGTAATCCGTACTCCGCTTAAATCTGTTTCTACTCTCGGTCGCGCTACCCAAGGTGTACGAATTATGAGATTTAAAGAAGAAGGTGATAAAGTGGCGAGTATTACTCTGTTGCAACCAAACTCTGAACTTGAATAATAAAACTCCTGAATATAATTAAAAAATCCCTTGAAAGAGGGATTTTTTTACCAAACACACCAGTAGAGACGTGCCATGGTGCGTCTCTACATCTGTAAAATCTTTTTTAAATCTGTAAAACCTGCCTACCCTGCCTACCGACAGGCAGGTGGCATGCAGGTCAATGCTTTATTTAAACAAATTTCCATGATTACCCATAACTACCAATTCCAAAACCAAAATATCTTCATAAATTCGATAGATCAATAACCAATCTGGTGCAATGTGGCATTCATAAGAATCTTTTAGATTTCCAATCAATTTATGATTTTTGTATTTATTTGATAATTTCTCTCCCTGAGATAATAAATTAATAACCTTTTCTAATTCAAAAATTATTTTCCTTCTCCCAGAATAGTGCAGTTTCTTAAGCTGACGTTTAAATTGATTGGAGTAATAAAGTTTATATATCATAAACTAATCACTCAAAATTTCATCAAACATTTCTTTTACCGAAGTATGAACCTTCCTTTTACCATCCATATAAAACTTTTGTGTTTTGGCAGATTCTGCCAAAATTCGCCGTTCTTCTTCTAAAGTAAAACCGTTTTCCGTTAAAACCGGAAAAGGAATACCTTGATAATTAAGCACTTGTTTAAAATATATTTTTACCCCAGTACTCATATCCATACCCAAAGATTTAAATATTTTGGCCACATCTTTTTTTATTTTACTATCAACCCGAAGTTGGACTGTATCATTCATATAAATTATATTAATATTTTAATAATTTTATTATATTACAATGTCAGTACATTGTCAATACATATTATCCACAGTCAAAAAATCAGCTAATTAAAGCTGATTTTTTTGTTTTTATAAAACGCTGTAGAAATGTTATCTCCCCCCTAAAAAGGGGGGATAAAGGGGGGTGTTCGCGCGTACTTGCGCTATATTGGCCAACACCCCCTCTGACTCCCCCTTATTAGGGGGAGGACGTTAACAACTAATATTATTAATAAAATCATTAATTTTTTGTATTGTAGTTTCTATTTTATTTTTTATCTCATCATCAGAAAATCGCAACACTGTGAGACCCAAACTTTCAAAATATTCAACACGTTTTTGATCATAATATTCTTTTCCTTCATGGCTGACACCATCTGCCTCTATTATTAACATAATTTCTGGGCAATAAAAATCGACAATGAAATTGCCGATTGGTTTTTGACGAATAAATTTATAACCTTGTATTTTTCTATTTCGCAGATAACACCAAAGTAATTTCTCTGCATAAGTCCTTTCTTTTCTTCTCAATTTACTAGCACGACATTTCAATTTTGGATTATAGTATATTTTCATATTACGAACCAGACCGACGAACACCCCCTCTGACTCCCCCTTATTAGGGGGAGAACTAATAACACTCATTAACTTTTCCCCACCCATTTCAACGCCTCTCTAAGCAACTGCTCACCTGTCTTGCCTTCTGCCTCCAAATCCTTCACAACTGATCTAGCCTCTTCTTTGGAATAACCCAAAGCCACCAAACCATCAATCGCATCACCCATTACTCCACCGGTGTGGCTGTCGGCTTTCGGCTGTCGGCTTTCGCCGATTTTATTTTTAAGTTCAACCACAATTCTCTCAGCTGTTCGTTTTCCAATTCCACTTACTTTGGTCAAATAATCCACATCACCCCGAGAAATCGCATTTTGAATATCATCCATACTACCCAATTCCAAAATATTTAAAGCACTCTTGGGTCCAACACCACTAACCGTAATAAGAAGCTCAAAAAAATATTTTTCTTCTAAAGTTTCGAAACCAAATAAATCCATGGCATTATCAGACACACGCAAATAAGTGTGTATGCCGATCTCATGACCAACTTGCAGATCTACCAACTTACTAACCTGCATATTTACTTCATACCCAACCCAGCCAGCTGTCAAAACAGTTAGACTATTTTCTTTTTTATTTATAATTTTTCCTTGAATAAATGAAATCATACGAATTTACTAAAAAATATATTAACACAGCGCTGGTAAGAGTATAGAATAATTTTTAAGAAAAGGCAAGAATTTAAAAACGACCCACGACACACATAACACTATCCAAACGACAATCACTGATGTGTCGTGTTACGTGGTTCGTATGTCGTGCAAAAATTGATTAAAAAAACCGCCCTTTCAAGCGATTTTGTTATCTGTTATCTGTTATTTGCTAACTGCTATCTGATTATTAGCCCAGCTGTTCAACTACTTCTGCTACAAAATCATTACATTTCTTTTCCAATCCTTCGCCCATTTCATAACGAACAAAACGACGAATTGTTATTTTTTCACCAATCTCACCTGATGCCTGAACTAATACTTGTTCAATCGTTTTTTCTTCATCCTTTATAAAAGGCTGTTCTAACAAACAAACTTCGCCATAATATTTGCTAACTTTACCTTCAATAATTTTTTCAATAATCTCGGCTGGCTTATTTTCATTTTGCATTTGGCCACGATAAATTTCTTTTTCTTTTTCCAATTCTTTTGGATCAACTTCTTCACGATTCAAATATTTTGGAGCGGTAGCAGCAATATGCATGCTAATTTCATTTACCAAATCTTTAAATTTATCAGTCTTGGCAACAAAATCAGTTTCGCAATTTACTTCAACTAAAACACCAATTTTACCAGCACCGTGAATATAACTAGCCACCAAACCTTCGGCAGCTATTTTGTCAGCTCGTTTGGCTGCTTTGGCAACGCCTCTTTTTCTAAGTTCTTCAATTGCTTTGTCAGTGTCGCCTCCAGCATCTTCCAAAGCTTTTTTGCAATCCATCATACCTGCTCCTGTTTTTGCCCGAAGCGCGGCAATGTCACTAGCGGTAATGCTCATAATTTTATTTTTAAAAAATAATTTATAATGAAAGAAAAAAACTAAGCCTCTTTCTGTCCAATAGTTTTTTCTTGTCTGTCCACACCTTCTTTAATTGCTCCAGCTACTAAATTTACCATCATCTTGATAGAATTAATTGCATCATCGTTGGCTGGAATAAACAAATCAGCTTTATCTGGATTGGCATTGGTATCAGAAATTCCAATTATTGGAACTCTCATTTTGGTAGCTTCTACAACTGCAGTTTTTTCACGTTGCAAAGAAGGAATAAACAAAACATCTGGTAATTTTTTCAAAGTGGTCAAACCTGACAAACTGCCGTCCATTTTTTCAATCTGTTTGGCAAAATCAACTTGTTCTTTTTTGGTATATCTTTCAAGTTCACCACTGGCCTGTTGTTCTTTCAAAGTATTATATCTGGCAATCAATTTTTTAATTTCTGAAAAATTGGTAATAAGACCACCAATCCAACGATCTACCAAATATGGCATGCCACAATCAATCGCTGCTTGTTTAACAATTTCTTTAGCCTGTGGCTTGGTAGAAACAAATAAAATTGTTTTACCTTCTTGCGCCATTTTTTGAATTTGCACCAAAGATTCTTCTACTTTTAATTTGGTTTTTTCCAAATCAATAATGTGGACGCCATTACGTTGAGTAAAAATAAACTCGTCCATTTTTGGATGTCGTCTAGTGGTCTGGTGACCAAAATGAACACCGGCCTGCAACATCTCCAATATACTAGGAATTTTCATAGTTTTTTCCTTATACCTCTTTATCACGACCCTTTGGGATGGCCATAGGGAGGAAAAAATGTGATAAATGAGGGATTAATTAGTACTTCTACTAAATGTAAGAAGTGACAATATAATACAACATATTAATTTTGTTGTCAAGTCACGCTCTCTCTTATAATAAATACCACATCACTAGGACAAAAAACGATTTTGTAGTATAATAACAATAATCAAATAATCTAATTATCTAATCACCTACTCTATGCCAAAAACAGACAAAACCAAAATTGGCTTTGCTAAAATGCGATCCAGTTTTTTCTTTGGTCTAATAATTATTTTGGGGATTTCTATTCTCTATATTTTTAGACCTTTTATTTATCCAATATTTTGGGCAGCGATTATTGCGATGTTATTTTATCCGCTGTACAACTGGCTAAATAATAATTTAAAAGCACCTAATTTATCCAGTTTTTTAACACTGATCGTAGTGATTGTAGTAATTTTTTTACCTTTAATTGTCATTTCTACTTTGGCAGTAAACGAATCAATCAGTTTGTATAAGTCTGTTTCAAATTGGAATTTGACCGAACAAATACAAGGCACAGCCGACTGGCTAAATACCACTGCCCTCTCACCAATAATTAAACAAGCTGAAACCCAATGGACAGCTTATGCTACCGATGTTGCCAGAACATTTAGTGTCTTTTTGTTTAATAACATAAAAAATATCACCCAAAATTCTCTCCGCTTTATCTTGATGTTATTTTTGATGTTCTATTCTCTGTTTTTCTTTTTAAAAGATGGAAATAAAATTTTAAAAAGATTGATGTTGCTTTCTCCACTTGGTAATAATTATGAATTGATGTTGTATAATAAATTTCGCTCAGCTGCCAGAGCCACTCTTAAAGGTACTTTTATAGTCGGGGCCATTCAAGGAACTCTGGGGGGGATAATATTTTGGGTTGCCGGTGTTGAGGGAGCTTTTATCTGGGCTATCTTTATGACTTTATTATCCTTAATACCAGCTGTTGGCTGTTCAATAATTTGGTTTCCCACTGGCCTAATTATGCTAATAACCGGCCACATTTGGCAAGGTCTGACAATCCTTTTATTTGGCCTCTTTGTTATTAGTACAATTGATAATTTTATCCGCCCCAAATTAGTTGGCAAAGACATTCAACTCCATCCTTTATTGGTTCTCCTATCTACACTTGGTGGAATTGCAATATTTGGCATTTCTGGTTTTGTAATTGGACCAATCATTGCTGCTTTGTTTGTGGCAAGTATTTCTATTTATGAGCATCATTACCGCAACGAACTTATTAACAACTGATAAACAAAATACAAAATAAAATAGTACGTACTTTAGTACGTACTATTTTTATTCCTTATTCCTTTTTCCTTACTCCTTTATTTCCCTTATCATCTTCTCCACAGACTCCTCCGCTTTTACCCTCAAATCTTCTTCACTCATATTAATTCCCACACCTTTTTTTAATTCAGCCATTTCTTCGCGAACCAAATCACCTCGCATTTTTTCTAATTCGTCGCCATAACTTTTAATTTTATTTTTCAAATCTTCCACTTTTTTCTTGTCTTGAATTATAGAGGAGGGATCATCGCTATCTTCAACCAATTGTAGCTGTGCCCGCAACTGACGAATTGCTTGGGTCACTTGTTGCATATGTATTACAATATTTTGCATCTGTTTTTTACTAGACTTTACTTCTTTAACCAAATAATCAGCTTTTTCCATGGCTGTCGCTCTTTTTAATTCCTCACTAATTTCGCCTTCTTTGGATTCACGAGATTCGTAATTTTTCTCTCGCTCTCTAGAAGAAATTTCACTAACATTTTCTAATATCATATTTTTTAAAAAATTTTAATCTTTTGGGTGCAAAAGGTCTGATTTTATTGTACTATAATCTTGATAAATTGCAAGTTAAACAAAAAACAATCAGTTTTAAAACTAATTATTTTTTATCTACCTGTAGGTAATAAAAATGAGTGCTCGGGGCGGGACTCGAACCCGCACGGATTATACATCCAAAGGATTTTAAGTCCTTCGTGGCTACCATTACACCACCCGAGCTTAAAACAATAATACGGAAAAATTATACCAGAAACGCAAAAATAAATCAAGTGTATGTTATATTGCTGTATAGTTAATGATACATATTTAGAAATTTCTATCTATAAACAAAGTTATATTTTCTACCATGTGTAGCACAACAATATAACAATATAGCAATACAAAATTACTTTTTCCAACCTTTTTCTTCAACACCCTTTTGTTTATTCAACCACCTCCCCAAAACAAATAACAAATCACTCAAACGATTTAAATATTGTTTTATATTTGGCAGAACAACCAGACCCCCTCCGCACTTCGTGTCGGCTCCCCCTGATAGGGGGAGAGATACCAGTACGTATTTCTTTTCTAATCCAATAACTTTTCGCTCAGCTCGACGACATACTGCTCGTGCTCGATAACTTAAAGCTGATGCATTGCATCCACCCGGCAAAATAAAATTTGTAAGTTCTGGCAAATCATTATTCATTTCATCAATCCAATTTTCCAAATACTCAACATCTTTATTTTCAAGTTTTGGCAAACCCGGCACCAAAGCAGACTTTTCATTTTTTGATTCCAAATCATCAACCACGTCAGCCTTTTGCAGATCTTGTATATTTGATAATTTTGTTTTAGTGCTGGATAAATTATCTAGATCAGTTTGTAATCCTGCCAAATTAGATCCGACCACAAATAATTTATGTTGAACTTGTACCAACTTTTTTCCAACTTCATTGTCTAATTCTGAAATCAACAATCCTAAATCGGCATTCAACTCGTCCACTTCGCCAATTGCATCCATTTCCAAACAAGACTTGGAAACTCGTTTCCCGCCAAGCATTGAAGTCTCTCCTTTATCTCCGGTTTTGGTGTAAATCTTGTTCATAGAACACTGACTGCACAAATTATTAATGGATTACACTGATATTATTAAATCATATTTGGTAAGATGAATCAAATTACTTTTCATAATTAAAAGACACAGAACAAAAACCACTCATATTGCTGTGAGTGATTCTAATAATTATAAACTTCCTCCAGCAAAATTATATATTTTGTATATTATTCCATATATTTTGTCTCTTGTCCTAAGAACACCCCAAACTATCTCCACAATTCAAACACTTATAACACGTACCATTGCGAACTGTAATATGACCGCAGGTTGGGCAAGCGGGTGCGTCACCCATCATTTCTTTTAGTGCAGTGCTACTGGCATCTAACATTACTTCCTTTTTTTCTAATGTCGGCAAAGTAGCTTGATTTTCTTCCTCTTCGGCTGTCATTTCCAAATCCGCCACTTCTGGTTTCTTTTCTAACTTCATTACCTCTTGAGGAGCTTGGCTTTCAGCTAGTTTGGCTAGATTTTCAAATTTATTTTTTTGAATTCCTTTTGGTAAAACCTGTACATAATCCGTTCTGCCTAAATATTCCATACCCAAAACTTTAAAAACAAAATCAATTACTGAAGTACAACTCTTTATATTTGGATGATCAGTAAATCCGCTTGGTTCAAATCTAGTAAATAAAAAATTTTCCAAATATTTTTCCAAAGGCGTGCCATATTGTAAACCCATTGAAACAGAAATAGCAAACATATTTAACATACTTCTAAAACCAGCTCCTTCTTTGTACATATCAATAAATATTTCTGCCAAACGACCATCAGGATATTCACCAGTCCTAAGCCAAATCTGTTGATTGCCAATTTTGGCAGACACAGTAATACCACCACGCTTGGCCGGAACTCGTCTTTTTTCACCATGCAAATAGACGCGTCTTTCTGCTATTTCTCCATCTCGACTATATGATTCCATTGGAGTTTTTATACCGACATGCTGACTCAAAATCTCACTGGCTTGTCTAATAGCATCTTCAGGATCATCAGTATCAACCATTTTTGCTACTTGAATTACTTCTTCTTTTTTTACAACAACTTCTTTTATAATTTCCACTTCATCTTCATCTTTTTCTTCTTTGTCACCTTTATTTTTTGAAGAAGTTGAAAGTGGTTGACTCAATTTACACCCATCACGATAAAGAGCCACTGCCTTTAGTGCTGATTTCCAAGATTGTTCGTAGGCATATTTTACATCTTCAAGTGTAGCTTCATTTGGCATGTTTATTGTCTTAGAAATTGCACCAGACAAAAATGGTTGCACCGCTGCCATCATCCTAACATGACCCATAAAATGAATAAAACGAACACCTTTTTTACCATTTTTGTTAGCAGTATCAAACACTGGATAATCTTCTAATTTCAAATGTGGTGCACCTTCAATTGTCATTGCTCCGCAAACATATTGATTGGCTTCTTCAATTTGCTCCTCATTATAACCCAGAGCTTTTAACATATGAAAATCGTGAACATTATATTCTTCGGGTTTAAAACCGACATGCTTTAAACAATCCTCGCCCAATGTCCAAACATTAAACGCAAATTTTATTTCAAACGCACCTTTCAAAGCCCTGTTCAAATTAACAATATCATCGTCATTAAAACCTTTGGCTTTCAAACTTGCCGAATTAACATGTGGTGCATTGGTAATGTCGGCTGTACCTTTGGCATAATCCAAAATATCTTTCATTTCTTCTTCGTTGTAGCCTAAATTTTCCAAAGCCTTTGGTATCGCTTCGTTAGCAATTCTAAAATATCCGCCACCAGCTAATTTTTTAAACTTGACCAAAGCAAAATCCGGTTCTACGCCAGTCGTGGCACAATCCATAAGCAAACCAATCGTACCAGTTGGAGCTAATAAAGTTGTTTGGGCATTACGAAAACCATATTTTTCTCCCATAGCGAGCACATCATTCCAAGATTCACGAGCTGCAGCCAATAAATAGGCTGGTGCATATTCAGGATCAATACCTTTGGGTGCAACTGTTAATTTTTCATATTCATTGGCCTCGGCATTAAAAACCGCTCGACGATGATTACGTATTACTCGCAACATGTCTTCACGATTATATTCAAATTTTGGAAATGGTCCCAACAACCTGGCCATCTCAGCGCTGGTTTTGTATGACTCAGCCGTCATGATAGCCGTCACCGAACTAGCAAAAGCATAAGCATCATTTGATTCATAAGGAATACCATTCATCATCAAAACCGAACCTAGATTGGCATAACCAAGTCCTAAAGTTCTAAAATCATAACTACCTTGCGCAATTTTTTCACTCGGAAATTGTGCCATCAAAATACTGATTTCTAAAACCACAGTCACTAATCTAGTAGCATGTTTAAATTGCTCTATTTCAAAATTACGATTTTTAATATCAAAAAACTTTAGCAAATTAAAAGATGCTAAATTACAAGCTGTATCATCCAAAAACATATACTCACTGCAAGGATTAGACGCATTGATACGACCTGACTGTGGACAAGTATGCCAATCATTAATTGTACCATCAAATTGCACACCTGGATCAGCACAGGCCCAAGCTGCATAAGCCACTCTATCCCACAATTCTTTAGCTTTCATGGTCTTACAAATACTACCATCAGTTCGCCAAGTTAAATTCCAAGACCCATCATTTTTGACCGCTTCCATAAATTTGTGCGGAACCCGAACTGAATTGTTGGAATTTTGTCCGGACACAGTTTGATAAGCTTCGCCTTCATAGTCAGCACCATAACCAGCTGCAATTAAAGCGGCCACTTTTCTTTCTTCCTTTACCTTCCATTCCACAAAAACTTCAATGTCAGGATGATCCATATCTAGCACTACCATCTTAGCAGCTCGCCTAGTGGTACCGCCAGATTTAATTGCCCCTGCGGCTCTGTCACCAATTTTAAGCCAACTCATAAGACCAGACGATTGTCCGCCACCAGACAAAGCTTCGCCAGCTCCACGCAAACCAGAAAAATTAGTACCAGTACCTGAACCATATTTAAATAAACGCGCTTCCTTTACCCACAAATCCATAATTCCACCTTCATTTACCAAATCATCTCTGACTGACTGAATAAAACATGCATGGGGCTGAGGGTGAGTGTAGGCATCTTTGGCCTTTGTCATTACACCAGTATCAGGATCCACATAATAATGCCCCTGAGCACTGCTGTTAATTCCATAAGCCCAATTAAGACCAGTGTTAAACCACTGTGGAGAATTTGGAGCCACCATTTGTTTGAGATGCATAATAACCAACTCATCATAAAAAATTTGCGCATCTTCCTCGCTGGCAAAATAACCATACTTTTCTCCCCAATAACGCCAAGTACCAACCAAACGATGAACAGTTTGTTTAACACTGGTTTCAGGCCCAAGCACGGGCGACCCATCAGTGTTTAACTTTTGACTACCATCGGCATTATATTGAGGCACGCCAGTTTTACGAAAATATTTTTGGGCAATAATATCTGTAGCCACTTGAGACCATTCCTTAGGAATTTCAATATCTTTCATTTCAAAAACCACCGTGCCATCTGGCTCTCTAATAACTGACAAACGTTTTTCATATTCAACCGCATCAAATGGATTTTGGCCTTCTTGACTAAATATCCGTTTAAACTTTAAACCAGTTTCGGGATGATAATTAAATTGTGCGTCGATCTCTTGTCCAAAATGAACTTCTCGGATCAATTTTGAGTCAGTCGGTCCCATAAATTTGGTAATTAGTTTATTGATTTATTATTAAATTATGACACGGATTCGCGGATTACACGCAGATGACGCGGATATTTATGCTGATGTGATTGAACTAATATCCGCGTTATCTGCGACATCCGCATAAATATCCGCGTCATCTGTATCATAATTTAAATTGGAATATAATTTTATCAATTAAGGAACCCAAACACAAGTGTATAACAAGGGGACAAAAAAGTGCCTTAAATAGTTGTTAATCGGCGCCTTCTATCAATTCTAGCATTTACTACATCTAGTAGATAAATCACATCCCTTGCCACAACATCTTGTATTTTAACTGGCAACAAGTATTATACCACATCTAAAAATATCCTGCCAAATAGCCACCAAACAGCCGTATTTTTTGCTGGATTAAGCCATGGTATGATAGTTGCATAAATACAAAATTCTTAAATAAATTAACTTATCCACAGTCTTATTTTTTCTAAAGATTAAATTGCTTTTTTATCAACAAAATAGTACAATATATCTACTATGACTGAAGAAATATATCAATTAGATGAGGATCTAAAGCCAAGACTGGTTGATCCCAAAGAACAAACTGAAGAAGAAATAATAGAAATAACCTTGAGACCTCAAACTCTAGGTGAATTTGTCGGCCAAGAACAAATAAAAGCGCCACTAAACATCTCCATTGAAGCGGCTAAAAAACGCAATGAGCCAATTGAACATGTCTTGCTTTATGGCAATCCAGGTTTGGGCAAAACTACGCTGGCTAATATTATTGCCAAAGAAATGGGTGTAAATATAAAAGTAACGGCTGGACCAGCTCTAGAACGAGTCGGGGATTTAGCTGCAATTTTATCAAATTTAGAAGAAGGCGATGTTTTATTTATTGATGAAATTCATCGCATGAACAAAACCATTGAAGAGGTCCTCTATTCAGCTATGGAAGACTTTGCCATTGATTTAATTTTGGGCAAAGGACCAGCCGCTCGAACTATGCGCATGCCATTAGATAAATTTACTCTAATCGGCGCAACTACCAAAATGAGTTTATTGTCTGGACCGCTACGAGATCGTTTTGGGCATGTATTTCATTTAAACTTTTATGAACACAGTGATATTGAACAAATTGTAAATCGTAACGCTAAAATTTTAGCAGTGGACATGCACCCCGAAGCTGGAAAAATCATTGCTAGACGTTCCAGAAGAACACCCCGAGTGGCCAATCGGTTATTAAAACGGGTACGAGACTTTGCTGAAGTCAAATTTAATGGTAAAATAGATAAAGATATAACTCGTCAAGCATTAGAGATGTTAAATATTGATGAACATGGACTTGATGAGGTAGATAAAAAAATCTTGACTGCAATTATAGAAAGGTTTGATGGAGGCCCTGTGGGCTTAAACACTTTGGCAGCAGCTGTGGCCGAAGAAATGGATACCATTGAAAGTATTTACGAACCATATTTACTACAAA
>CAYXGV010000013.1:0-19282 GCA_964464685.1 uncultured Gammaproteobacteria bacterium
TGTGTATTTCGGCTGGTGGTTTTATTTCTGTGCCAGTGCATTGGGCAGGTTGGTTGTTTGGTATTCCTACTTGGATACACAATCAAGATGTTCAGGTTGGTTTGGCTAATAAATTAATGGCACCAGTGGCCAAAATTATTACTACAGCTTTGGAGCAAAATTTAAAAAATTTCCCCAAAAGAAAAACTCATTGGATTGGTAATCCAGTTCGTGAAGAAATTTTACAAGGTACTAAAGAAAGTGCAATTAAAAGATTTAAGTTGAAAAAAGATTTGCCAGTGGTGTTTGCAACTGGTGGCGGGACTGGTTCGTCACGAGTCAATCAGATTATTATTCAGGCTGTGCAACATTTAAAAGGTCATTGTCAAATTATTCATTTGTCAGGCAAAGAAAGACCCCAAGAATTGGTAGAACGAGCGGTAAAGTTTTTTGATTATTATCAGGTTCACCAATTTTTTACTCATGAAATGGCCGATGCCTATGCAGTGGCTGATATTGTTATTTCTCGTGGCGGATTTGGTTCTATTACCGAGATTGCTGTTTTGGGTAAGCCCGCAATTTTGATTCCCAAACCAGGACACCAAGAAGAAAATGTTAAGTTTTTGGCTGACGCTGGGGCGGTTTTGTTGGTTGACGAAAAAACAGCCGACGGTAATTTGTTGGCCAAAATGATAAAAGAATTATTAGCCGACGATTTGAAACAAAAGCAAATGTCTTTGCAAATCAAAAAAATGTTACCAATTGCCAAAGATGAGGATATTTTGGGAGTGGTGGAGTGGCTTATTAAATAATTTGAAATTAATAAAAGCGTGTCATTGCGAGGAATCCCGATGAAATACGGGATGACGAAGCAATCTCAGTTTACTAGCAACGTTGCTACTAGTCTGGGATTGCTTCGCCCTGATGCGAATCAGGTCTCGCAATGACACGCTAAAAAATAGTTTTAAAATTAAAACATTTAAAATTATTTAATACTCACGGAGTATCAGTATTCTCTGAAAATTTCAAATTTTAAATTAAAAATTTCTGCACTGTACTAGTACAGCGATACAGATGATCTTTCGGGGTCATTTTTTGTTCTATTTTTGAAAAGTGTTTGTTTATTTTTCTTGTTGGGACGAGGGATGGTTTTTGTCCCCTCCTTTCGAAGGAGGGGTGGACCCGATTCGCATCGGGGACGGGGTAGTTTGCTTCTATGGGATTACTAAACTCATATTAATGCGAGCACCACCCCACCCGTCCCGATCCCCATCGGGACGAGGTGCCCCTTCTCCACAAGGAGGGGATAAATATTTATTTCTCACTCAAAAACTCAAAACGTGGCATAGTTTTTCCTTCCCATTCTACTTCATCAATAAATAGTTCAATCGGTCGGATCCAGAATTTGCTTGTCGGATTGTCGTAAAGTGCTTCATAAACCACAAATTCTTCCAAAGTTTCACTGTGTTTGCTAACAAAATGGACTTTGTATTCTCCACCTTTGTAATGTTGGTAAATCCCAGATTTTATTTTTTGCATAATAATTATTTTGTTAACCATATTTATGGTACCATTTTCTAAATCCACACACAAGCTGTTGACATATTTTTTTAAATAATGTATAATTTTTGCAGTTATTATTTGCTAGGTATTTTTATAAAAAATATATCCTATAATAATAACATGGTCCGGTAGCTCAGCTGGTAGAGCAACAGCCTTTTAAGCTGATGGTCCCGGGTTCGAATCCCGGCCGGATCACACAAGACAAAGTCAAAAAAATGACTTTGTTTTTTTATATAAATAAATTAGAGCAAAATCTCTTTTGGGGATTTATATTTGAATAATATTTTTGACTGGTATATACTATAACCATATCCTTCGCTAGCACGATGTTAGCGCTGGATTGCACTTTTTATTATCAAAGGGGGAATCGTCATGATAAAGAAGAATACCAGAGAATTTATGCTACTGGTTTGTAGTCTGTTTGGATTGGTCTCAACCACATTCTTCATCAAATACTCAGGTGAAGGAATGCAGTCTGCCGTCCTCATGTCTTCGATTTCAATTCCAGTCTTCACCACACTCTTGGTATTGTATCTCACAATGTTCAAGAGACTACTCAAACGAAGGTCGTTGTTGTGGATTCCTGTTCTGTTCTTGGTAAATGTCTTGGTCCCTCCAAGCAAGATGATGATTGTTGATCTTCTACCAGTTTGCAGCTATATTGTGATATTTTTTGTTTCACAGGTAGAAACTCATCAACAAAGAGATAACCCATTGATATGGCTCTCTGGGATGTTTGCATTATTAACACCCACAATTGCCAGTTCAATGGGTGAAGTCGCGCTTGGTTTTGGGCTGATTTTTACCTCATTTGTTGCCATATTTTATATAGCACGGTTGGTTGTGAACAAACATCGCCAGCCCAAATCAACATCCGTAGCTATATAAGACAGTCACATCTCCCACCATCTTTTCCCCACCGACTGTTCTTTTTTTTGTCGCACTTCTGCGACGCAAATAACATCCAATCCCTAAGGGGGCAGGAAAGGACGTTCTTTTGCAACATAAAAGACCATCCCAACCTGTCTAGATTCTAAATATATTAGAGTTTGGACAGGGAGGCAGGATGGTCTTTTTGTTTTATCACAAAAATTTGTTTTTTAACTGATTTTCTGCTAAAATTAAAGTATAAATTATCCACTTATTTTTCTTATGTACAATTTAGCTATTGAACAAATTTTTGTTAAAATAAAAACTTCAGAAAAAGGTTTGAGTTTATCTGATGTGGAAAATCGTTTGAAAAAATACGGTGAAAACAAATTACCCAAGTCGCGAGAAAAGGCGACTAAGTTGGGTATTTTTTTTGAACAATGGAAAAGTCCACTTATTATTATTTTGCTTGTAGCGGGGATTATTTCTGGTTTTATGGGTGAGTTTGTCGATATGAGTGTGATCTCCATTACTGTTTTGGTAAATGTTTTGATTGGTTTTTTTCAAGAATATAAAGCCAACGAGGCTTTGAGCAAATTAAATAAAATGATTGAGTATAAGGCCATTGTGATTCGTGATGGTCGCCAAGTACAAATTGATAGTCAAAATATTGTACCCGGTGATATTATGGTTTTGGATGCTGGAGAAAAGGTGCAGGCTGATGGAAGAATTTTTTATGAAGTTGATTTGCAAGTGGATGAATCAGTTTTGACTGGCGAGTCTGAGCCAATTAAAAAAAATACTAAAGTTTTAAAAAATAATTTGGCGATTGGCGATCGGGTGAATATGGTTTTTAAGGGAACTACAATTGTAAATGGTCGGGCTAAAGTGGTGGTGATAGCAACTGGCAAAGATACTGAAATTGGTAAGATCGCGACAATGGTCAAAGAAACCAAAGAAGACAAAACACCATTACAAAAACAATTATCTAGCCTGGGAAGAAAGATTGGTTTTTTGGTTTTATTAATTTCACTAGCCATTTTTGCTTTGGGTGTTTTTTCAAAATCAGAACACCATACTCTTTTGGAAATGTTTGAAACAGCTGTGGCTGTGGCTGTGGCGGCTATCCCTGAGGGTTTGGTAATTTCTATGACAGTAATTTTGGCCATAGGGATGCAACATATTTTGAAGAAAAAAGCTTTAGTAAGAAAATTGTTGGCTGCCGAAACTTTGGGATCAGTGACAGTGATTTGTACTGACAAAACTGGTACTTTGACTGAAGGTCGGATGAGAATTACTAGACTAGTGACATCTAACGATGATTTGAATTTTGAGGAATTAAAATTAGTTAATTTAAAAGAAGAGGAGAGGCATCAAAATGCAATTTTGGGTTTGCGGATTGGAATTATGTGTAATGATGGTATTTTGACCAATCCAGAAGATGAAGAAAATAAGTGGGTTTTTGTTGGTGATACGACTGATACGGCTTTTATTTATGCGGGAATGAAAGTTGGTTTGGAAAAACATTTGTTGGATCAGGTTTTATTGCGCGTGGATGAAATTCCATTTGATAGCAAAAATAAGTTTATGGTGACCAAACATAATATTGATCACGAGTCACTTATTTATGTCAAAGGCGCGGCTGAAATGTTGTATAGTAAGTGTAAATTTTATGAAGATTTAGGCAAGGCCAAAAAAATGACCAAAGCTAAATTAGAGTGGTTTAAAAATGAAGAAGAACAAATGACTAAACAGGGTTTACGAGTTTTGGCTTTGGCTTATAAAAAAGAAGATGAACAAAGTAAGGAGTTGAAAAAAACTGATTTGGATAATTTAGTTTTGGTTGGTTTGGTGGCATTGTCCGATCCTTTGCGGATTGATGCGAGAGAAACAATCAACAAGACCAAACAGGCGGGTATTAGAACAGTGATGATTACTGGTGATCATGTCCGTACGGCTCAATCCATTGCCAGAGAATTAGATATCCCGAGTGATGACCACCAAATTTTTGATGGCCAAAAATTAGAAAAATTAACTGATGAGGAATTAAAATTGGCAGTGCGTGATGTTTATGTTTTTGCTAGGGTAGATCCCAAACATAAAATTCGTATTGTCAAAGCTTTTCAGGCAAATGGTGAAGTTGTGGCGATGACTGGTGACGGTGTAAATGATGCACCAGCATTAAAAGGGGCTGACATCGGCGTTGCCTTGGGTTCGGGGACTACTGTAGCCAAAGAAATTGCTGATATTGTTTTGCTTAATGATCATTTTAATACGATTGTTTCGGCAGTGGAAGAGGGTAGAAGTATTTATCAAAATATAAAAAAGGTAGTTTTGTATTTGTTATCAGGCAGTTTGGCCGAAGTGGTTTTGATAGCTGGAAGTTTGGTCGCGGGATTACCACTGGCAATTTTACCAGCCCAGATTTTGTGGGTAAATCTGATTGAAGATTCTTTCCCCAATATGGCTTTGGCTTTTGATGGCGGTGAAAAAGAAAACATGTCGGAAAAACCACGCAAAAGAAATGAATCAATTATTGATAAAGAAATGAAAGTTATGATTTTAATTATTTCAGTAATATCAAACTTTGTTTTACTTGGTATGTTTTTATATTTTTGGAAACACACTGGCGATATTGCTTTAACTCGAACAATTATTTTCGTTGGTTTGGGCATTGATTCCTTGTTTTATATTTATTCAGTTAGAAGTATGCGTCACATGATTTGGCAAACTAATCTTTTTTCTAATAATTATTTGACTGGAGCAGTTTTGTTTGGTTGGTTAATGTTAATTGGTGCGGTTTATTTCCCCCCGTTGCAATTTTTACTCAAAACTGTTAATCTTACTTGGCAACACTGGGGAGTCTTACTCGTTTTTGGCCTGCTCAATGTGTTCCTGATAGAAGTGATTAAGGGTTTATTTTTAAGAAATAATAAAGTTAATTAATTATATATAATACTATGATGGACAAAAAATATTTGGGGAAAATAAAAAAAGATTTGCATGCTTATCACAGTAAGCGTGGAGAGGTAATTGGACTATCAAATGATGCTCTACATCACGCCAAGCGAGCAATTTTTTCTTTGCATCGTGATAACAAAAAAGAAGCAATAGAAAAAATTAATTTGGTAGAAAAAATTTTGACAGACATAAATAAAAAATATAAAACCACTCCAAAAATTTTGGAGGAAGGTTCTTACAAGGCAGCTTTGGAAGAATATGTGGAAGCCAAATGTTTTTTTAATTTTTTGGACAGTGGAAAAATTGGTGAAATAAAAAGTTTGCCAGTAGCGGGAGAAATTTATTTGGCTGGTTTGTGTGATGTCCCCGGCGAGCTTTATCGCTATGCCATAAAGTCTGCCACCAACGGAGATATTATTGTTACCAAAAAATGTGCTATCACGGCCGAGGAAATAATTGGTGAGCTAATTGAATTTAATTTAACCAGTTATTTACGTACCAAATTTGATCAAGCCAAACAAGCTACTCAAAAATTAGAGTCAGTTGTTTATGAATTGAGTTTGAGAAAGTAGTGTATCTATAAATTTTTTATGAAAATTTTACTTAGAAAGTTAATTCCTAAAAAATTAAAAAATATTTTGCATTTATTCTATGCCTGGTATGGGGCTTTTAAGTATGGTAACCCTTCGGAAGAATTATTGGTAATTGGTGTGACTGGTACGACGGGGAAATCTAGTACTATTCATTTTTTGCGTCAAATGCTAGAAGATCAGGGCTACAAAGTTGGATCCCTCTCAACGGTTGACTTTTATATCGCTGGTCAAGAAAAATTAAATGATCAAAAAATGACAATGCTTGGCAAGATGCAAATTCAAGAATATCTGCGTAAAATGGTAGATGCCAAATGTGATATTGCAATTGTTGAAACCACTTCAGAAGGTTATTTACAATTTAGACATCGTTTTATAAATTATGACATGATGATTTTGACTGGACTTTATCCCGAGCATATTGAATCACATGGTGGATTTGAAAACTACAAATCAGCGAAGTTGGGGATATTCGACTACGCCTCAAGTCATAAGTCAAAAGTCATAAGTCAAAAGTCAATTTTAAAAGTCGCTATAGTTAATGGAAATTGTAAATATGCTGAGGAATTTTTGCAGTTTAATTTTGATAAAAAAATAGTTTTTAGCAGAGATGATCAAAAATTAGAATTAACTAATAAATATTTATCATCTATCATTTATCATTTATCGGCCAATGATATAAAAGCCTCTTCTAGTGGATTAAATTTTACCGTTGGTCAACGAGTATTTATTCCAAAACTTTATGGAGAATATAATGTAATGAATTTGTTGGCTGGAATTTCAGTTTTGCGGGTTTTGGATATTAGTTGGTCAGATATAGAAGAGTCGGTAAATAAAGTTAAACCAGCTCCTGGACGTTTGGAATTTATTTCTGAAGCAGAAGAAAAAGGTTTTAAGGTGATTGTTGATTATGCGTTTGAACCCGTCGCTTTAGAAGGTCTTTATTCAGTGGTAAAATTAATTAATCCCAAACGAGTAATCCATGTTTGTGGTTCCACTGGTGGTGGTAGAGACAAGGCCAGACGAGAAAAAATTGGTCGTTTGGTGGGTGAGCAAGCGGATGTTTTTATTGTCACCAATGAAGATCCATATGATGAAGATCCGATGGAAATAATCAAACAAGTCTCCGCTGGTGCCAAAGCAGTTGGTAAAAAAATAAATAAAAACTTGTTTGAAGTTTTGGACAGAGGCGAAGCTATTGCCCAAGCTCTAAAAATGGCTGAAACAGGCGATCTGGTTTTGATAACTGGCAAAGGTAGTGAGCAGGCGATGTGTGTAGCTGGTGGTAAAATGATACCTTGGGATGATAGAGAAGTTGCTCGTGGTTTTTTAAAAGTGAATTAAATAGATACGCGAATTTAACGGATTAAACTAATCTTAACGAATTTGGCTTAATGGTAAATTCGTTCTAATCCGTTAAATTAGTTTAATCTGTGTATCTATAAAACTAAAATTTTTTTATGAGTGCAGAAAACAAAATAAAACTCAAACAAGACGAACAAATTTTGTCAGTCGTTAGAAGATATGGAGTGACTTTTTTCTGGTGGTGGTTGTTGATATTAATTTTGTTTGTGGTGCCGTTTTTCTTTATGTTTTGGTTGTTTCAGCACGGGTGGTGGGGACAAACATTGTTTATTGTTCCAGTTGTGTTGGGTGTTTTGACAATCATCAGAACTTTATTTTTATGGCAAAAAAATGTTTTGATTATTACTACCCATCGTTTAATTGATATTGATCAGCGGGGTTTTTTTGATAAAATTATTTCTGATGTGCCCTATGATCAAGTAGAAGATATTATGGGTCGGATAAAGGGATTTTGGGGGACTATTTTTCGTTTTGGCAACCTAACTATTCAGACTGGTAATGGTAAAGTCCAAATTATTGTTGATAAAATAAAACAACCAACTTTTTTACAACAAGAAATTAATGAAATTAGAGAACGTCATCTGGCGCGTTATTCCCATGATTTTAGCGGAGATGTGGCCAAAGCCATTATTGATAAGCTTTACGAGTTGGATTATGAAGATTTGCTCAGAGTTTACAAGCGAGCTAGAAAATTAAAGAAAAAATTTGAAGAAGAGGAAAGTGTTGAAAATTAATATTATAAAAAATATTAACGAAATATTAACGAAATATTAATTGCTCTCCCCCTATTAGGGGGAGCACACACGAAGTGGTGAGGGGGTCTGCTAACACTGTAGAGTTTGTATTATCTATGTTATATTAAACACAACTATTTTAAATTTATTTGATTATTAAAACATTCTTTGGAATAACAACAGACCCCCACCGTCACTGCGTGTCGGCTCCCCCTGATAGGGGGAGAGCTTCCATTTTTTTGTAAGTTTGCTATAATACAGTTATGATAAAGCAAAAACAATCAACTTTTAGGCGTTTTTTTGGTTCACGTTTATTTCTGATATCGGCGTTTATTTGTTTTATGTTGATTACTTTTGGTTATGGTAGGGCATATTATCAAGATTATAAAGTAAAAGAAGAAATACAAGCTTTGCAAAATGATGTAAAAAAACTAGAACATAAAAAATTAGAATCAATGGAAATTTTAAAGTATGTTACGTCTGATGCTTTTGTGGAAGAAAAAGCTAGAACCGAGTTGAATATGAAAAAACCGGGTGAAAATGTGGTGGTAATAAAAAATCAAGTTGAGGTTGAAAATAAGGGGGAGAAAGGGGATGTGGAAAACCGGGTCTTGAACAATCCTACCAAATGGTGGTATTATTTCACTAATAGAGATATTAATTAATATACGAAGCTAATTTAATAAGCTTCGCTAAATAATATATAGATATGGAAGAACAAAACAAGCCCACAAAGACACGGGGGGGAAAGTCAATGTGGCAAGCATTTGCGTTGGGTATCGTGGTGGTTTTAATCCTAGCAGTTTTGGTTGTGCTGGGTTATGGTATAAATAGTGTAAAAAAGGTGTCTGATTCATCTTTTGCTTTGAATGTTGCCAAGACTTTCAATCTTTCAGCTGCCAAGATTAATGGGTTAAATATTAGTTATGTAGATTATATGGATGATCTACAGACTTTAAAAAAGTTTTATTCTGAACAAACCGATGTAGCTCAACCAAGTGAAGAAGATATTTCTGATCAAGTAATAAGTCGATTAATGGCCAATAAATTGATTGCAAAAATTGCCAAAGATTATGATGTGGAAGTTTTGGATACTGACGTAGCTGAAACCAAAACCCAATTGTTGGCACAATTTGAGAACGAACAAGCAGCCGAAGATGAATTAATGTCTCGTTATGGTTGGACTTTGGAAAAATATATTAATAAAGTAGTCAAACCATTATTGCTGGAACAGAAATTACAAAAGACTTTTGAAGAAACTTCAGTGGATAGTAGTGATGCTGAAGCCCAAGAACAAGTACAGGCTTCACACATTTTATTTCAATTTGATCCAAATACTAATCATGAAGATACTCGTACTGCTGCCGGTGAGGTGTTGAAACAAATTCAAGACGGAGCTGATTTTGCTGAAATGGCTACCCAATATGGTTCAGATGGTACAAAAGACGTTGGTGGAGATTTGGGTTGGTTTGGTAGAGGTATGATGGTACCAGAATTTGAAGAAGCTGTTTTTGCCTTAGAACCAGGTCAATTGAGTGATCAGTTGGTTGAAACAGAATTTGGTTATCACATTGTAAAATTGACAGACAAACGTTATGTACGTGATTTTGTTTCTTTCATGGATGAACAAATAAAGACTGCCAAAGTTAAAATTTTGATTAATATTCATAATCCATTTGAAACTTTGGCCAGTGCTGATGATACTCAAGAAGTTGGAGAAAATATGGATGATGCAGAAGATACAGAGATTGTAGGAGACACAGAAACGGAAGAAGTAGATAATCAAGCAATTGATTCAGAAACAGGGGAGAGTGATGACGGTGAGCCAGCCGTAGAAGTAGTAGAATAAAAATTTCCCCCGATGCGATATCGGGGGTTTTTGTGCGGGATTAGTATAATGGTAGTATGCGACCTTCCCAAGGTTGAGGCGCCAGTTCGATTCTGGTATTCCGCTCTGTTTGGCTATAGCGGGCAGGCAAGGTTGAGCGACGGGTTCTGAGCCCAAGGCCCACCCACCTCGCTGTGCACGCCTTCATGACCGCCTTGGGAGGTGGGCTGTGGGCGGGAATTCCCGTTCCCCACTCTAAATTCCAGAAATTCCAAATTTCCAGCGACGATTTCGTACGGTCCCCCCCATAACAACGACATGTTTTGGTCGTCTCCGTTCCACCTTTTTTGGTCAATTGTATTATATCTTAATATTCAAACTTTGAATATTCACGATTTGAATATATAATGTGTATATGCCTAAAACAATACACACAAACGAATATCAGCAAGTTATAGAACGCCTCAAGCAGGCTCGTTTAAATGTTGACTTAACACAAAAAAAAGTATCGGAAAAAATCAAAAAGCCACAATCTTATATTTCCAAAGTTGAGGCCGGCGAACAGAGAGTAGATATTATTGAATTGAAAGTTTTTGCTGATTTATACAAAAAGAATCTTAATTTTTTTATTAAATAATTTTATGGTCAAAAGTAGAATTACTATTGAAAATAGAAAAGCAATTATAAAAAAAATTGATGCGTTTTATATTAAAACAATCAAATTAGTTTCAAGATATTCTGGCGGAAATAATGTTGGCGGAAAAATTAGGCAGTCAATGGGGGATTTAGGTGAAGAATTGGCCAAGGTTGCGTGGATGGAAGTGGCAAAGTTGTATTCAGGTATTTCTAAACCCGTTGAACCTAAAAAGGGGGAATCGGATATAAAAAAATGTGTTAATAAAAATGGCAATATATTTAATGCTCATGTAGATAAACATTGTTATATTGAAGATAAGTTTGTTTTGGCTATTGAATCAAAGTCCTACCTTGATTCTTGTTATTATGCACGTGCCAGCACTGATTTTAGGTTGCTAAAAGAATATTATGATGCAAATTTAATCTGTGTAGTATTGTCTATTGAAGACGCTGCAAAGGAATCATCAAAAAAGTTTATTGAGGATGAAGGTTGGGTTGACGCAGTTTTTATCTTAACTGACGGGAAAAGATCGTCGTCAAAACCTATTTGGAATAAAAAATTTTATAAAAAGTTAAATTACGAAAAGGTTGGAAAGTTGGTTGATTTTATAGATGAGTTGTTTTGTAAACATCTTATTGTTAAATAAAATTATTGGTGATGTTAATCTCGTCTTCTGTTAATGAATATAATTTATATATAAAGTTATCTAATTTTTGATCAAGCTTGGTATATTCATCTTTAGTTTTTGTTTCTAATAATTTATCCACCAAAGCAATAATTTCCGATTGTTGTTTTTTTGTTGGCACAGCAATGGGTATACTGTAAAGATAACCAATAAGATAATGCAGGTAACCACCTGCAATATGGGTACCTTTATATATGTTGCCGTAGTAGTAATGTAATAATTTTGAATTTAATAATGCAAGAAAAAATTTAATATCATAATCATTTTTTAAACTATCATTTAGATAGGCAACAAAAAATGTATCCTTACAGTAGTATCCCTTATTGTCATAAGTAGCGCGCAAACGTAATGAGTTTTGGCAGATGATCAATTTTTCTTGTTCAAACAAACTTTTCGGTGGGAGTTGATTTTTATGTTTGCGAGCCAATTCTTCGTTGTAATCAATCCACCAACCGCCCCATTTTAAATTATATCTGTTTATGTCATCATTACCAGCGAATGATTTTCCACCGATTAATTTTTTTGCAAATTCTGATTGCGGTTTTTCAGGAAATAAAAATTTTTCTCGCAGACCAGAAGCATGAAATGAAATAGTCCACTTTATAGTAAGATAATTATCAAGGGTCTTGTATTTTTCATTGAGTAATTTCATAAGCAGAGCATTTTGTCCTTTATCGCTCGGTAGAATAAAAAATACAAAATCATCCCTTTTATATATATCTTGTTTAATTTCATTCGTAATAAAATTTTTACTTTCTAATTCTTTTGTATTGTTTATCTTTTCTGCCGTTTTGATCGTGTTATTTTGTGGTTTTTTATTTTCAGCAATCAAAATTACAGGATAGACCGATACATTTTCAAACACCCCACACTCAGATACATCAATAATTTCTTTTATGGAGTATTTAAATAATAATTCCTCGCGCATTTTTTTTGCGTAATTTGCTATCAAAAATTTATTTGGGAATATGTAGCCAAATTTGCCACTATTTTTTAGTAGGCGCAATCCTTTGTCAATGAAGCAAACAAAAAGATCAAAAGCACCGGACGCTATGTTGGGGCATGTTTCAGTGCATAATTTTTTAGTTTTTTTATCCATTTTTTTTGCTTCTAAATATGGTGGGTTACCTACTACAAAATCAAATCCATCCTTAAATTTTCCGGATTTATTTTTTATATCTTTTATAACTTGCTCATCGGAACTTAATAACGAAGGTGTTTCTACTGTATTTGTTTGAAATATTTTAATTTTAGGAACTTGATATTTTGGGTTATTTTGTTTGGCTTCAATAATTAAGTCCAGTAATTGTAATAAAATATTGGTTTCGGCCAAGTAACAAGCAAATGGGTTAACATCCAAACCGTAGATATTATCAATCACTTTATCTATAACTGTTTCTTTGTTTGGTTCTTTTTTTAGTTTGTTAATAAGACGATTTGTCGCTCGCGTCGTAAAACCACCGGAACCGCACGATATATCAATAATCTTTTTGTTCTCAATATTGTTTATATATCCAGTCTGGTCCAAAATATAATCAATTATTGGTTCCGGAGTATAAAATTGTCCCAACCTTTTTCTTTCTTCTTTTGTAATAAATTGCTCGTACATTTTACCAAGTATATCTCGATCGATTTGTGAGAAATCGTATTTATTAAAAATATTTGTAATTTCCAATAATAAAATATCACTGGGGTCATACCAATCAAAAATATTATTTATAAAGGTGTGTGAGTATATTTTTTGTGCATCTTTTTTAAGTGCGGTTAATAACTGTTTGTTTTCTATGGTATCAAATTTTATTAATTGTTTGTCTTTGCAAACCCAAAGCAGAAGTAACTCATTTAAAAAAGTATAAGTGGTTTCAAGACAAAATTTATCATGATCCGGTTTTTCTTCGGTCTTTTTCCAAGTTTCAAATTCATTGTTTGATTTAAATTTATTTTTTATTTCTTCTTGCGTTTTGATAATAATTTGCTTCAGATCCTCATTAAAGGTGAATAAATTTAATGGTTCGTTTAAAATTCGTCTTGTTTCGTAATTTCGCATTACAGAAATTACCTTACCCTGCACAATTACCTGTTTAACAAAAAAAGAGGGGATAGTTGGGTTTGCTGGTTGGAGTTTAAAACCGCCTGTGACTCTATAAATTTTTTTTAGGGTTGCTTCATTACCGTTTATTAGAGCCACAACAGTTTCACCATTGTCTGCAGTATTTTGTTTTCTAATAATTACATTGTCGCCATCAAAAATACCTTCCTGTATCATACTATTACCTTTCACTCGCAAGGCAAAATGGTTGCCAGTTTTGGAGAGTAAGTGCTTAGGTACGGTAATGGTCTCATATTCTTCAACGACCTCAACGGGAGATCCCGCGGCAATAAAACCCTTTAATGGTATTGATACAGTTTCATTATGTTTAGTTATTTCAATTCCGCGTATGTTATTGGTCTTATTAAGAAAACCTTTTTTTACCAATTCCTCAACATGTTCATGGATAGTGCCTATGGCTTTATCGAAATGAGAACAAATTTCTTCTAAAGATGGTGCAAATTTATGTTTGTCTATATAATTTTTGATAAAATCAAATATTTCTTTTTGTTTTTTAGTTGGAGTGGCCATATTGTGGATAATTTATTAGATATGTATCTTGACTTATTTTTGCAAGGTAGTATAATTATACCATACCCGAAAGTTTCCCGAAAGTATAAAGTTATACACAGTTAAATAATTTAATATATATGTCTAAAAAACATAGGAAAAAAGTATACAATGGACAGAAGCCACCAAGGTGGCCAGAGAATTTTCATAATTTTTCTGAATGCGTAAAGTGGCTCAAGAGATCTGTTTATATGATTGCTAGGGGAAGAACTGCAATAATTAATGAAAAAGAAGTTGTTCAATGGACAACCCTCGGTACCGGCTTCTTGGTTGCACCGTGTCGGATGGTCACAGCTGCCCATGTTATTAACATGCCGGACTTGTCTGATAAAAAGACACAACATAATGATGGTGATAAATATTATTTAATAAGACACGACGATGATGGTGGTTTTCATATAAGCATTTTTGATCCTAAAATTAATGAAAAGATTTTTGTGTATCCGGAAGTAGATTTGGCTGTAATATACCTTGAAAATGAGTTTTACCAAATTGGTGAAAAAATATTTGCTGATAGGAATGATTTTATCCGGGTATCAAAAGATTTTACGTCGATTGGTTATGAGGTCGGCGTTCTCGGTTACCCTCTGTGCCAATTAGCATTTATAGATCAGGATTTTCAAAAACCGTTAATTGGCAATGTGCTTTTGCGTGTTGATTCAGGGGTAGTCAATTGTCGTTATCAAGCTTCTGAAAATAAAGCCATTTACGAATTTACCATGGCATTTAATCCTGGGAATAGTGGTGGACCAATTTTTGATGTGAAAACTGGTAGGGTTGTATCAATTGTTAGTGGCTATGTTTCAATACCGATAAATACCAAGGAACAAATAATTAATGAGGATGGGCTTAAACAAATGAAGGTATACAAAGAAAAAGCGTTCATTGAAGTATTACACGCTACTTACTCAAGAGGTTTTGCAACGCCGTCTTTTGTAGAGATTTTTAAGGAACATGGTATATTATCATGAGCTATTTTGACAAAATTATGTTAATTCCAATTATTGTGTTTATTGTTACTGTGCTTGGCGCAATAATTAGCATTTTAAAGCAGAATAAATTATGGAAATGGTTAAGTTTTATTTTAATAATTTCGGCCACCATTTTTGGTTTAACGGAATCTTATTTTGGTAACGAGGAAATGAACAAAACAAAATTATTATTAAATCAATCGGAGATGAGTTTAGAAGATATAAAAAGTAATTTATTCTTCATACAAAAATATAGTCATGTGGCTTATTACGGACCATATGGTGGAGAAAATTTATTTGGACAAGGACTTGGTACTGACAATAAATTATACAATATGCTGGAACGGACATATTATTTTAGAGATGGAAAATTTTATTATTTTTGTGGTGAAAAATTTGAAAAAATTTATAAACAAATAACCGTTGAATATCCAGATTTTCCGTTTTCTTATTGTGCATTGGCTGATTGCAAAAAACAACGTGGCGAATCAGATTGGGTTGATTACGCAGATAAAGGATTGGAAATTTTTAAGTGGACGACGAAGATTGGTGGACATAAAAATGAACACGATGAATGTATGAAAAATCTGTTAGATTTTAAAAATGAAGTTGCTGTCATTGATAAAATGTGATAACATTTTATAATGAACGAAATCGTGAAAAATTTGAAATCGCCAAAACCCAAAAATGTGAGACGATAACGGGCAAAAAATTTTTTCCCCCCTTAACCCCTTCCTTTTTTGCCCGTCTCGCTCTAATTTTGGCCGAGTGGATCGGCGAGATAAAACTGCCACATTGGCCGTTCGTTCGCCGTTTTGCCCCCCCTCGCCGTTTTATTAATTGTCCCGAAAAAACGTCTGAACTTTTTCATAGACACAACTCTAAGTGTTGGGTTCTAAGTCCAAGGCCCACCCGCCTCGGGCGGGGATTCCCGTTACCCACTCTAAATTCCAGAAACTCCGTTTTGTGTCTGCCTCGCCCTCCCGTGCGCGCATAATTGGAATATTAATTAATGACCTCGGGGCTCTGCCATGGGGTCATTAATTTTGTTTAGTGTTCTGTAAATTAAATCAAATATTTTTTAAATATTGGGATACAAAATTTTAAACAAAAAAGACAGGTCGCGTTCCTGTCTTTTTTGTGATATACTATCCTGACGGTGGACAATAATCTGGTTTTCCATAGGTATTTCTTTCGCGGATTTTTCCATCTCTACCATGGATCATTACATCTCCGCCTTGGTTAGTGGCAATCTCTTTTGCAGCAGAGAAAGCCTTAAATTGAGTTTCGAAGTGAAGTGTATCACGTGTGTTACCTTCACCTCTAATCGCCCAACTACCGTCTGCCCTATGAACAATATGTTGATTGGCCATATTTTAGTAATATTAGCCTTCACCCTAAACTCCGGTCGGTTAATTAACTAATTTCTAGGGAATTAAGGAAAAACATGTCTATCCAATAGTGTATTGTAATAGAATATCATCTTTTTGTCAAGAAAAATCATTAACCTACTATGTTAATAACTTTCTTGACACATGTGTCAATATAGTTTACTATATAATCAACGGTATAGAGTATGGAAATTTATTTTAAAGATGGAAAATTAAAAAAGCTTTGTGAAAACCGCCAAAAATTAATAAAAAAATACGGTAACGAACAAGCAAATAAAATAATTCAAAGAATATTAGAATTACAAGCTTTTGAAAATTTATATGATGCTTCAAAATTGCCACAACTTAGACTTCATCCGTTAGAAGGTAATTTTGATGGATGTTTTGGTATTAATGTTATACAACCCTTTCGCATGATAATTGCACCTGAAAACGGATCTTTATCAGATTATAGAACGATCAATAAAATAACGATTATTAATGCTAGAATCAATTATCATTAATTTATGCTTGATCAGAATTATTACAATCCAAGTACAGCTATACATCCTGGTGTAACTTTACAAGAAATATTGGATTCTTTAGTTATGTCTCAGATTGAACTTGCTAATAGAACCGATTTAACACCAAAAACAATAAACGAAATTATACAGGGTAAGAATCCTATTACACCAGAAACAGCAATAAAATTAGCTAACGTTTTTGGCATATCACCAAATTTTTGGAATAATTTACAAAGAAATTACGAAGTACAAGTAATAAGATTGCAAGAGGAGCAAACATTAATTAATGAATCATTACATTTAAAAAGATTTATTTGTTACAAAGAATTGGAGAAATGGAATTTTTTTCCTAAGTCCAGCAACACAAAAGATAGAGTTAGAAATTTACTAAATTTTTTTGGTGTAAGTTCCTTAAGTTTAGTGTCCAGTGTTCAGCAGGTTGCATTTAGATCTACCAAACAGAAAAATTTATCGAAGGAATCTTTGGCGGCATGGTTAAGATGTGGTGAACTGAGAGCGACACAAATAGAAACAGCTACTTTTGATGAACATAAGTTAACGAATAGCTTAGAAGGATTAAGAGAATTGACTAATGAAAAGGCAGAAAGTTTTGCAGATAAAATAGTTGAAAAATGCGCTTCTTGTGGTGTAGCTGTAGTATTTGTACCATATTTTAAAAATACATACGTTTGTGGTGCTACGAGATGGTTAAATTCTGAAAAAGCTATGGTTCAATTGAGTTTGAAAGGCGGTCGTAGTGATATTTTTTGGTTTACTTTTTTTCACGAATTGGGACATTTGTTGAAACACGGTAAAAAGGATCAATTTATTGAATTTGAAAAAAATAAAAGTACAGATTTTGAAAACAAAGAATTAGAAGCTGACAAGTTTGCTTCTGATATTTTAATACCACCTGAAAAATATAAACCATTTAAAATGGCACGGTTGTTTGATGATTTGACTATCAAAAATTTTGCTAAAAAAATGAATGTACATGTAGGTATAGTGGCAGGGCGTTTGGCTCATGACTATAATTCACCTAAAGCGTATAAAAAATTTGAACATCTAAGAGAAAAGATCAAATTTGTTGAAAAATAATTAATTCGGCAATACACCAGCGTACTGGCACGAAAAAACACTAATCCTTAAAAAATCCGTCTCCGCCCGTGCTACTGGCGGGTAAAAAGCTACACAATTTTTTAAAATTACAATCACATGCTGGCTGAAAATTTTAATTATATTTTTCGTAATAAAATGTCCAAACACACCCTTTTAGTCGGCATTGTACCGCGGAAAAATCTCTGGCCGAAAATCCAAAAAGAAAAATGGTATCATGTTCCAGTTGAAAAGGCGCCGGCAAAGACGGAATTGGTTGAGTATTTGGGTTTTTATTTCCCCGATGTTTTTGACAAGGAAATGCGCTATCAAGTAAAATACTATGCCAAAGTCAAAAAAGTGACTGTGGTAAAACGGCTGGAACTTTTTCCGGAAGAATCAGAAGACGAAAGTGCAAATAAAGATTATTTTAAGTTTCACTTGGAAGAAATCAAACAACTGCCCCAGTCCATTCCTAATTTAGGGCGACGGGAAATAATCCATATTTTAACCAGCTATGAAAAATTATTCAGCGCCAAAGAAATTAACGATTTGTATGACATTAGTCCGTTGGAAGAAATAATGTATTGGGAAATGAAGAAAAGGAAAATATTCACCGAAAGGCAGTTTTATGTTAAGGTCGGCGAGAAAGAATTTTATTGTCTAGATTTTGGAATATTCTGTAAGAGAGGTAAGATAGATTTGGAGTGCGACGGCGCGATCTACCATACTTCGCCGGAAGCATTGGCGAAAGATAAAAAACGAAACAACGAGTTAACAAATTATGGTTGGTGCGTTTTGCGATTCAGCGGTGAAGAAATCAATAAAAGCATAAATGATTGTTTTAAAATAATTGAAAGAAATATTGAGAGCTTGGGCGGGATTTTATCAGTTAGTTAAATAAGTACGTAACATCATGTTACGTAGCATGCTACGTAATTAATTTTTAACCCAAATTTTATGGAAGAAAAAATTAGAGATTTAACAGCTGATACCAAAAGGGTTAGTCGGGAAATTAGACAAAAGACAGTTGGTTATATTTTGGCTGGTTTTGGTTTAGTTGCCAGTTTGGCTTGGAACGAGGCAATTAAAGCGGTGATTGATAAATTTTTTCCTCAAACCGGCGATGCAATTTTCGCCAAATTATTTTATGCCATTTTAATTACAATTTTTGTGGTAATAATTTCTTTGGTTTTATTAAGAGGAGAAAAGAAAAATTAAATTTTGAATATGCTAAAAGATTCAAAATATGTAAAAATTAGAACCGCAGTGCCAGTATTAGATGCTGAGAAAGTCCGACAAGCAATGGGCGATGCTGGCGCTGGTGTGCAAGGAAATTATTCGCATTGTAGTGGGTCATATTTAAGTATGGGCCGTTTTATTCCCCTGACTGGCGCTAACCCCACTATTGGTGTAATTGGTAAACCAGAAGAAGTGCAAGAAGAAATAAT
>CAYXGV010000013.1:19382-22499 GCA_964464685.1 uncultured Gammaproteobacteria bacterium
TAGACCATACTTATGGTGCGTACTATTTCAAAATGCCATCTTAGCTCAGTTGGCTAGAGCGACACACTCGTAACGTGTAGGTCCGGGGTTCGATCCCCCGAGATGGCTCGTAAACTTATTTACCCGGCGCAACCTTAGTGGAGCCGGGTTTTTTGTTTTTTAAAAATGTGGTATAATGTAATTAGTCAAAAGTAAAAAGTCTTAAAGTCTATAAAGTTTATCAAAATAAGGACTTTCAACTTTATAAACTTTTGACTTTATGGACTCCATTATGATCAAACTCAAAAACATTTCTCGTTTTTATAATAAAGATAGTGTGGGGGTGGAAGATATAAACTTGCATATCAAGGCAGGTGAATTTGTGTCAGTTGTAGGACAGAGCGGTACCGGAAAAACCACCTTGGTAAAATTATTGATTGCTGAAGAACGCCCTGATTCGGGGGTGATTGAAATTGGTGATTGGGATGTGAGTAATATAAAACAAAAAGATATTCCTTTTTTACGTCGGCAAATTGGAGTTATCTTTCAAGACTTTAAATTATTGCCACAAAAAACTGTTTATGAAAATGTGGAATTTGCTTTGCAAGTAGCTGGGACACCAAGTCAGCGAATAAAGGAAGTTGTTCCAAAAGTTTTGGATGTGGTTGGTTTGTCTCACAAGATTCATAGTTATCCACACCAAATATCAGGCGGTGAACAACAACGAGTAGTAATTGCTCGTTCACTAGTTCATCGACCAAAAATTTTGGTGGCTGATGAACCAACAGGAAATCTAGATTCGGTAAATACCGAAGAAATTATTGAAATTTTAAAAAAAATAAATGAATTTGGTACCACGATTTTATTAGTGACACACAACCGCGATGTAGTAAACCGTTTGCGTAAACGAGTTATCACTATTCATGATGGAAAAATTATTTCAGATGAAGAGGATTCGAAGTATAGACTTTAAAAATAAATAATATTTTTTACTAATTACTTTTGGTAATTTTATGTCATTTTTTAGAGTAATAAAATTCGCTTTTCAAGACATGGTCCGTAATATTGGTCTGTCATCAATGACGGTGCTTATTTTGGTACTCATGCTTTTATCAATCAATACTCTCATTATTCTCAATACTATTACAGGCCAAGCTGTTAGCACAATAAAAGATCAGATTGATGTGAGTGTTTATTTTAATGAAGATGCCACTACCGAAGAAGTTGAAGAAATAAAATCATACATTGATTCTTTTCCTGAAGTTATAGAAATAAAATATCTTGATGAAGAACAAGTTTTGGCTGATTTTCGTGCTCAGCACGCTGATAATCCAGAAATACTTTCGGCTTTGGATGAACTTGGCGAAAATCCTTTGGGTCCAACGATGATTATTCGTACTCGCGAACCAAAAGATTATGAAAAGGTGATTACTGCTCTCAGTGTGCCGGAATATGAAAATGTGATTGAGGCAAAAACTTTTGGCGATACAGAAAAGGCGATTGAGCGAATTCACGTAATTACTACACAAGTAGAACATTTTGGTATAGCTTTGAGTGGTTTATTTGCTTTCATTGCTTTCCTGATTATTTTTAATACAATTAGGGTGGCAATTTATACCCAACGTTCAGAAATTAGTATAAAAAAATTGGTTGGAGCTACGAATTGGTTTGTGCAAGGTCCTTATATTGTTGAATCTTTTATTTTTACAGTTGTAAGTTTAGTAATTACTGTTGGTTTGATATTTTTTAGCCTGCGTTTCCTAGATCCATACATAGAAGTTGTTTTTGGGCAATCAAATATTTTGTTAAATTATTACCAGACCAATTTTTTGTCGTTGATATTGATTCATTTCATCAGTGTGTTATTTTTGACTGTTTTGTCCAGTATTCTGGCCATGGGGAAATATTTGCGAGTTTGATGATTTCAGATTTATAAAAAATAAGTCCCGGAGGGACGACAGATAGTAGCCTGCCTGCCGGTAGGCAGGCCAGGGAATTTATTCCCTGGAATATGTTTTAAAAAACAACAGTCCCGTAGGGACGGCTGACTTAATATAGATAAAAGAATCTTTTTCAGCCGTCCCTACGGGACTGTTTTGTTTTAATCAAAATACCAGGCCTTGAAAGGCCTGGCTACTATCTGTCGTCCCTCCGGGACTTAATCTAACTTCAAATTATTTTTACTCAGTAGTCGTCCCATCAAAATGTTCATCATCGGACAAAGCAATTTCTTTGGTGTTGTGAACTACATCAAAACGATGTTCTGGTGGGGAATAAATTGTGTAAAGTTTTAGATCCTCGGTTTCTGAAGTGTTGATAACATTGTGCTCTGCTCCAGCTGGCACGATACTAGCTGAGCCATCTTTTACTTCGGTTTCTGTCCCATCAATAACGACTTTTCCCACACCTGATTCAAAGCGGAAAAACTGATCATGATCTGCATGCACTTCAGAGCCAATATCTTCGCCAGGTTTTAAACACATTACCACCAATTGGCTATTTTTGCCAGTATAAAGAACCCGGCGAAATTTACTGTTGTCTAAGGTGATTTTTTCAATCTCCCCGTTGTATCCTTTCATATTTTTTTGGATTAAGAATTAATATATCTATATTGTACACTATTGTAGTGGGGGAGTAAACCCGTTAATAAATAGGTGTTTTATCCACAGGTGTGTTTGACAAAGAGTAATTTTAAAGTTAAACTAAAGATAATTTAAAGATTAACTTATAAATATGGAAAATACCCCAGCAATTGTTAGTGTAAAGGAACTTAGACAAAATTTAGTATCTTATGTTAATAAAATTGACAAAGGTATGAGTTTTGTTGTTGTCAAAAGATCTAAACCAATTTTTAACATTACACCAATTCAAACTGATGAAAATTGGGAGGAAGTTGTGGACTTTACAAAAATTAAAAAGGGTGGTGTGAAGATAGATGAAATTTTGTCTAGAATTTAACAATATGGTAGACAAAATAACAAAGTCGTTGAATAAGTTTTCAAAAATGGAAAGGGAGTTGATAAAAAATATATTGTTAAAAATAAAATCTGGAACATTTGATAATCTCGACATCAAGAAGTTGAAAGGACGAGATGATGTCTATAGAGTAAGGAAAGGAAAAATAAGAATAATTTATCG
>CAYXGV010000014.1:0-5909 GCA_964464685.1 uncultured Gammaproteobacteria bacterium
ATTATGAAAAATAATTATCAAGACTTTCTAGATAAAAAAGGCGAAGGGAAATGGCAGAAGTATTGGGAAAAGAAAAAACTTTTCAAAACTCCCGAAAATGTCACGCTAGAAAATAAATATTATATTTTACCGCAACTTCCATATCCATCAGGATCTGGTCTTCACGTTGGCCATGCCGAGGTGTATTCAGCTTGTGATATTTTTGCACGTTACAAAAGGATGAAGGGCAAAAAAGTTTTGCAAGTAATTGGTTGGGATAGTTTTGGATTGCCAGCCGAGAATTATGCAATCAAGACAAATGTGCATCCTCGTATTAGTACTGATAAGGCGATTGATAATTTTCGTCAACAAATAAAATCTTTGGGAATCTCTGTCGATTGGGATAGGGAAGTGGGAGCTCACAATCCAGATTATTACAAATGGACACAATGGTTTTTCTTGCTTTTTTATAAGCGAGGTTTGGTTTATAGAAAAAAACAATCAGTGAATTGGTGCGAAAGTTGCAAAACAGTTTTGGCAAATGATCAAGTAAAAGAAGGTCAGTGTGAGCGTTGTGATACGGTTATTGTGCAACGCGATATGGAACAATGGTATATAAAAGTAACAGAGTATGCTGACAAATTATTGGAAGGATTAGATAGAATAGATTGGCCAGAAGAGACGAAGAAAAGACAGAGAGATTGGATTGGGAAGTCTGAGGGGGCGAGTGTCTCGTTCAAAGTGAATTATGACACAGATGACGCGGATAAATATGCGGATGACACGGATAATGCGGATGGTTTTGTAATTGAAGTATTTACAACTAGACCAGATACGCTTTTTGGAGCCACGTATTTAGTATTGGCACCCGAACATTCTGCAATCCAAAATCTAAAATCTGAAATTAGTAATTGGGACAAAGTAGAAAAATATATTGAAGCAACAAGTAAAAAAACTGATCTTGATCGTCAAATCGAAAAAGAAAAAACTGGTGTGGAATTAAAGGGGATCAAAGCAATTAATCCGGTAAACAATGAAGAAATTCCAATTTATATTGCAGATTATGTTTTGGCTAGTTATGGAACTGGTGCAATTATGGCCGTACCAGCTCATGATGAGAGAGACTTTGAGTTTGCACAAACAAGGAACAAGGAACAAGGAGTAAGGAATAATATAAAAATACAATGTGTAATAAGTCCTGATTATAATATATCTGCGAATACTCAAGAGGAGTTTAGTTTAATTGAAAAACAAATATTAAAAGGAGAAAAATGTTTTACTCTAAATGGTAAATTAATTAACTCTGAATTTTTAAATGGCTTAAATATTTTTGATGCTAAAGATAAGATGATTGAATGGCTTGAAGAAAATAATTTCGGAAAAAGAAAAGTGCAATATAAACTTCGCGATTGGTCTGTTTCAAGACAGAGATTTTGGGGAGCGCCGATTCCGATGCTTGGAAATGAAGAATTAAAAAATAAAAAATATAATTATATAATAATTCACGGATGGAGTGGCGATTCTAAATATGGTTTTAAACCATGGTTAGCAGAAGAATTGAAAAAACAAGGACATACTGTTTGGTCAAAAGATCTTCCAAATACAAATAATCCAAATATAGATGAACAAGTACAATATATTTTAGATAATGTCGATTTTGAAATTGATAAAAATACGGTGCTACTGGGACACAGTCTTGGTGCTGTTGTAATTTATAAATTGTTAGAAAAATTAAATACAAAAGTTGCAAAGGTAATATTAGTAGATCCTGTTGTGACAACAAACCTTACAAAAGGGGAAATACCCGAAGTTACAAAAAGTTGTGATTGGAAATTTGATTGGGGGAAAATAAAAAATAGTTCAGAAGATTTTATTATTTTGGGAGATAATAGTTTTTCTGTAATTAGAAAAGAAGATTTGGAAAATCTGAAGGGCAAGGTTGGTGGTATACTCAAAAATGTAACACCAGAAAAATTTCATTTTAGTAATCATAAAGAAGAAATGATAACCCAAGAGCCTGAAGTTCTGGAGGCTTGTCAGATGAGTGGGCTTAGACCTGTTCCAGAATCAGACTTACCGGTAATACTTCCCGATGATGTTGATTTCAAGCCAACTGGACAATCACCACTTACATATTCGGAAAGTTTTAATGCTGGAGTGGAAGAAAAATATGGTGAAGGTTGGAAGCGTGAGCCAGATACACTAGATACTTTCATGTGTTCTTCTTGGTATTATTTTCGTTACCTTGATCCAAAAAATGATAATGCATTTGCATCACCTGAGGCATTGAAAAAATGGATGCCGGTTGATTTTTATTTGGGCGGACCGGAACATGTGAATGGACACTTATTGTACTCAAGGTTTTTTACCAAGGTTTTGTTTGATGCAGGTTATATTGATTTTGACGAACCTTTTCCAGTACACCGTCATCAGGGTTTAATTTTGGGACCAGATAATCGTAAGATGAGTAAACGTTGGGGGAATGTGGTAAATCCGACCGATGTTGTGAATGAATATGGTGCTGATACTTGTCGTATGTATGAAATGTTTATGGGTCCTTTGGCAGATGATAAGCCATGGGACACCAATGGTGTGAAAGGGGTGAGAAGATTTTTGGATAAGGTTTGGAACTTAGAGTCAAAAGTCCATAAAGTCGTAAAGTCAGAAGCCAGTTCTGAAATTGATAAATTAGTACACAAGACAATTAAAAAAGTTACAGAAGATTTGGAATCGCTTGGTTTTAATACGGCAATTGCAGAGATGATGAAATTGGTAAATGAAATGGGTAAGCAAGAAAATATATCAATTACTAATTACCAATTATTAATTATTATTTTAACACCGTTTGCTCCACACATGGCAGAAGAATTATGGAGCAATTTGGGTCATAAAGATTCTGTTTGCATACAAGAATGGCCAGAGTATGATGAGGAACTTATAAAGGATGATGAAATAACTATTGTTGTGCAAGTAAATGGAAAAGTTCGTGGTGATATGACTGTCTCAGTAGATATCTCAGAAGAAGATGCCAAAGCACAAGCTATACAAATTAAAAATGTAGTGAAGTGGTTAGAAGGAAAAGAGCCAAAGAAAGTTATTTATGTGAAGGGTAAATTGGTTTCGATAGTGATTTGATGATAGCACACAGATTAAACTGATTAAACAGATTTGAACAGATCAGTTATAATCAGTTAAATTTGTTAAATCAGTGTTCTATAATCATAAAGGAGGTATGTTCAAAAAAATAATACAATCAAAAAGCAAGACGTTTCTTACGTTTTGTTTTTGTTTTTTACTAGGCGTGACAATAGCATCTTTATTGGAAATAAAATTTGATTTAGTTTATTTATATTTTTTATTATTTGTTTGTATTACATTTCTGATCATTTTTTGGCAAGACAAGAATAAAAGGTTTGTGTTTTTAGGATTATTGTTGATTGGTTTGGGAGTAGGGAGGTATTTATTTGTTTTCCCTATTTTAGAAAATTATACAGATCAAAAAAAAGAAGTGGTGGGATATATAAGTGGTGAGCCAGATATCCGGTCAGATGGAGTTAGGTATCTGATCACCTCTGAAGATGTAAAAGGAAAAATTTATCTAAAACAAGGCCTATATCCGCGTTATAAGTATGGTGAAAAATTGCAACTCAGTTGCATTTTTGAGAGACCCGAAGAATTTGATGATTTTCGTTATGATATGTATTTGGCGCGTTATGGGGTATTTACTATTTGTCAGAAACCAAAAGTGGAGAAAATAGGGGAGGGCGAGGGCAATTTTTTGTTTAGAGGAATTTTTATTTTGAAACAGGTGGTGGCAAATAGAATAAATAAATTGTGGCATGAGCCCCAAGCTAGTTTTATGGCAGGACTTCTCTATGGTTACCGTGGTGGTTTGGGAGAATTAAATGATTTATTTAGTCGAACCGGCATAACACACATAGTTGCAATATCTGGATATAATATTAGTATCATTGCAACAGTCCTGATTACAATTTGTGTTCAGTTGCTTATTCCACGTAAAAAAGCTTTTTGGTTTATTACTGGTGGAATAATTTTATTTGTTTTATTTGCTGGGGCCAGTGCTTCGGTGGTGCGAGCTGGTATTATGGGAATTATAGTTTTGCTTGCCAAACAAATGGGTCGAACATCAAATGTTGGTAATGTTATGATTTTGACAGCTGTACTTATGACAATACAAAATCCCTTAATTTTAATTTGGGATGCAGGATTTCAATTGTCTTTCGTGGCTACCTTGGGTTTAGTCTATTTATCGCCAATAATAAAAAAATATTTTATAAAAATTCCAGAAAGTTTTGGTTTGCAAGAAAGTGTTGTTTCAACCCTATCGGCAATTATAGCTACTTTGCCTTTGATATTATTTCAATTTGGTCGTTTGTCAATTGTGGCGCCGATTGTTAATGTCTTGATTTTATGGTTGATTCCCTTTATAATGTTATTTGGGTTTTTGTCGCTTGTGTTTAGTTTTGTATTTTTTCCAGTGGGTGAAGTAATAGCTTGGATTGCTTGGGTTGGGTTGCAGTATATAATACTAGTGGTTAAGTTTTTTGCTGGATTAAAATTTTCAGCGGTTGATCTGACAATTTCTTGGTGGATGATGGTTTTATTGTATCTAGGTTTGTTTTATTGGATTTATAGAAAAAATAATATTAAATTTAAATTAATAGAACGCGAATTGAACTAATCTAACAAATTTAAACGAATTCGTTTTAATTTGTTTAATTCGTTAGATCTGTGTTCTATTATCACAAAATTATATGCCTAGAGTAAAAATTTTAGATTCAAAAGAAGGTTATAGTTTAACAGCTGATTATTATGATAAAAAATCGGCTTATTGGGATAGCTTTGAAAAAGATAAAGTGTTACTTTTGTTTGGTAATTTAATGGGAAAGAAGATTTTGGACGTAGGTGCTGGTACAGGGCGTTTATCTTCAAAATTAGCTGAACAGGGTGCAGAAGTGACAGCTTTGGATGTTTCAGAAGAGATGTTAAATAAAATTAAAAATAAAAAAGTAAAAAAAGTTATTGGCGATGCGGAAGATTTGCCTTTTGATGAGGGTATTTTCGATATTGTAATAACGACTTTTTTAATTGTTCACCTGAGAGATTTAAAAAGATTTTTTGACGAAGTATATCGGGTTTTAAAACCAGGTGGATTATTTCTTTTGACCAATATAAATCAACGCAAAGCCCCAGCTGTAAAAACCAAAGAAGGTTTGGTTGAAATAGAATCATATTATCATCGTCCCGAATTAGTTGTAGAAGTTTTAGAAAATTTAGCTTTTGGAATTGAGAGAGAAGAATTTGTTAGAGAAGGGGAGACGTGGGTGAATCAAATTATACTTTCCAGCAAGTAAGCAGATTAAGTTATAAGCAAATTAAGCACTCCATTTAAGAAGCTTATTACTTAATCTGCTTATTCTGCTTATTAGCCATGATATGCAAAAAGCAATCGTAGTCATTTTTATTTTACTCCTAATAACACTAGGATTAATTTTTTTTATTAGAAAAGGCGAAGTAAAACCAGATCATAAACCAACTTTAGAGACAGCAGAGCCTGCAAAGTTAAAAATAACTTTTTTGGATATTGGCCAAGGTGATGCAACTTTTATAGAGTTTCCAAATGGTGAGCAGATGTTGGTTGATTGTTCAATTGATGCGCGGGTAATAGAAGCCTTGGGACGAGTGATGGAATTTTGGGATCACGAAATTGATTATATGTTAGTCACACATCCTGATTTGGATCATTATGGTGGTTGTGAAGAAGTTTTAAAGAGATTTGACGTAAAAAATGTTGTTTATAATGGTTTGCCAAAAGATTATGATGACACTTGGAATTCTTGGTGGCAGGCAGTTCAAGAAGAGGGGGCTCAGTATACTGAAATTTCTAGTGAAGAAGTTTGGCAAATAGG
>CAYXGV010000014.1:6009-12348 GCA_964464685.1 uncultured Gammaproteobacteria bacterium
ATGTGGTAACTCCAGATAATACGGTTTTTTCTTGCGGTTTGAATAATTCTTTTGGGCATCCTTCACCTCGAGTTGTGAAGCGTGTAGAAAGGGCTTCAAGTACAGTTTGGCGGACAGATTTGCAGGGAGATATCAGATTTGAAGTTGGAGATAAGATTGAGGTTGCAAATAATTGATTATTTTGGTAAAATGAAAGAGTAATTAGTAATTAAGTAATTAGTAAGGCTCTAGACTAGTAAAAACACTAAAATTAAGTGTCATTGCGAGTGCGAGCGAAGCGAAGACATACGGCAATCCCCTGCTTTACTCAAAAAAGACTGGGATTGCTTCGTCATTGTTTCACATTCCTCGCAATGACACATAATAAAATATTTTTTAAAAAACAATTTTATGAATCTACTATTACGTTGGGTAATTAATGCTGGTACATTGCTTTTACTAGCCTACTATCTTCCAGGCATAGAAGTGTCTGGTTGGTATGCTGCGCTTATAACAGCTTTAATTTTGGGTTTGGTTAACGCAATTTTAAAACCAATCTTGGTGATACTAACTTTGCCAGTAAATATCTTAACATTAGGTTTATTTACTTTTGTTATCAATGCCTCTTTATTTTGGTTCGTAGCCAGTTTTGTTGATGGTTTTTCTGTGGCTGGTTTTATGCCGGCCTTCTGGGGAGCGTTGATTTTGAGTGTGGTTAGTTGGCTAGTGAGTGGTTTACTCAAAAAATAGTATTATTTTGTATGTTTATTAGTCCATAATTATCATAATAAATGATAGATGATAAGTGATAAAATCGTATATGAATTATCATATATCATTTATCACTTCTAATTTAAGTTAAAGAAATTAAATATATCTTATGAGACAGAAATCTAAATATAAAATAATCTCCGTCGGCGGTTCAATCATTATTCCAAAGACTGGTTTTGATATTAATTTTTTAAAAAAGTTTCGTGCTTTAATTTTGTCACACGTAAAAAAAGGTGAGAAATTTATTTTAGTGATTGGTGGCGGGGCGACTTGTCGTAATTATCAAGACGCTTTGTCTAAAACAATTAAAATTAGTAACACTGACTTAGATTGGTTGGGAATTTATATCACTTGGTTTAATGCCGAGTTTGTGCGACTTTTGTTTGGTAAGCATGCTTACAAAGAAGTTGTAAAAGATCCAACCATTAAAATTAAGACTAGTAAATCAATAATTATTGCTGGGGGTTGGAAACCCGGTTGTTCTACTGACAAAGATGCCGTTTTGTTAGCACAAAATTTTGGTGCTAAAGAATTGGTAAATCTATCAAACATAGAATATGTTTATGATAAAGACCCCAATAAATATAAAACTGCTAAAAAAATAGAAAAAATTAATTGGAAAGATTTTAGAAAAAATGTAGTTGGTTATAAATGGGTGCCGGGTAAAAATGTTCCATTTGATCCAATGGCCAGTGCCTTGGCTGAAAAGCTGGGTCTAAAGGTGAGCATTTTGAAAGGAACTGATTTAGTTGAAGTTGAGAAGGTGATTAGCGGTAAGAAGTTTAAGGGAACGATGATAATTTGACACACTACGAACTTGATAGTATAATATTAGTATTGAAGTTAATTATAAAATTATGATAGATCAAAAGGAGACAACAATTCAAGATGTGCTAGATGCTGTTGTGGATTTTGCTGGGCACACAGAAAAGAGATTTGAAAAGTTAGAAAATAATCTCACCGCGATTAAGTCACAGATGGTTACCAAAACTTATCTTGATGAAAAATTATCAGATTTGCGAGGTGACTTGACTATTTTAATGCGCAAGGAAGATACAAAGTTGAAAGCATTGGTAGAAATTTTAGCGGAAAAGAAAGTGCTGTCATCTGATGACGCAAAAAAGATTTTTTCACTTGAGCCATTTCCACAATTGGCGTTGTAATTTTTACAAATTGTAAAGACGAAAGTCTGTATTTTTACCCCCTTGTCAAGTGGGTTTTTTTGTTATATAGTGAATTATATGGCAGGATCAAATTACAAAATTTATTCCACCTCCAAACAAGCTTGGGACGCGATGTACCATGTTATTTTGGAAGCGCAAAAAAGTATTTATTGGGAGTTGTATATTTTTGTTGATGATGAAGCTGGAAAACCATTTTTTGATGTGTTGGAACAAAAAGCTAAACAAGGTTTAGATGTGAAATTAATTGTTGATTCAGTGGGTAGTTTTTGGTTGTCAAAAAAAAGAGTACAGAGTTTACGTTTAGCTGGGGTAGATATTAGATTTTTTCATGAAAGAAAAAAACGTTATCGCGGATTATGGAAAAAATTAGTGACCAGAAATCATCGTAAAATTTTAATTGTAGATGAAGAAATTGGTTTTATTGGTGGGGTTAATATTCAAAAACACATGCAAGAGTGGTTGGATATTCAGGTGGAAATTAGAGGCAAAGCAGTTCGTTTTTTACTCAGATCTTTTGCTAAGTCCTATATAATTTGTGGCGGAGAAAAAAAAGTTGTTAGGCATCTTTTAAAATATAATTTTAGAATTCAACATAGTAAATTTGATTTTGTGTTTGATGATGCCAAACAAAATAAATCTAGGGCTAGAAAAAAATATACCCAAGCTTTGTTAAAAGCCAGAGAAAGAGTAATCTTATTTTCCCCCTATTATTTTCCCGATAAAAAATTTTTATATGCCTTGTGGAAAGCGAGGAAGCGGGGGATTAAAGTTGATTTGTTAATTCCATTTAGAACCGATATGCGAATAGTACAATATGCGGCCTATGCTGGTTTTGCTTTTTTACAAAAAATCGGGGTTAATATTCATTTGACAGACCAGATGATGCACGGCAAAGGTATAATAAAGGATGATGATTGGGCAATGGTTGGAAGTAGTAATTTAGATCAGTGTAGTTTTTATGATAATTATGAAGCTAATATTGAGTTTGGTGATCGTCATTTGGTAAAAAATCTTAAACAAACAATTTCCAGTTGGATAAAAATGTCGCAACCTCTGAAAAGTTTTAATTGGGAAAAACGTGGGTCGTGGCATAAATTGAAAGAAAAAATAGCTTTTAAGTTGAGGAAGTGGTGGCATGGTAGTGGTAATACTAAGCTGTTTTAATTTTTAAATTTATGATATCAAAAGTTAATAATCCTTTAGCCGACCGAATGCGACCTCGTACCTTTGACGAATTTTTTGGGCAAGAAGAAATTGTGGGTGGGGGTAAGATGTTACGCAAGTTGATTGAAAATGATGAGTTATCTTCCTTTGTCTTTTGGGGTCCGCCTGGTGTTGGCAAGACTACACTAGCCAATATTATTGCCGAGGCCACTGATTCACATTTCGAAGTTTTGTCAGCCGTAAATTCGGGTAAGGCAGATCTGAAAAGAGTAGTAAAAGAAGCCGAGGAGAGACTAGAAAAAGAAAATAAAAAAACTATCTTATTTATAGACGAAATTCATCGTTGGAGCAAAGCTCAACAAGATGCCTTACTTCCTTATGTAGAACATGGAAAAATTATTTTAATTGGTGCTACAACAGAAAATCCGTCGTTTGAAATAATTAGAGCTCTGTTATCCCGTTCACGAGTTTTTATTTTGAAAAGTTTGGAAGTATCTGACATTGTGAAGATTATTGACAATGCATTAAATGATAAAGATAGGGGATTAGGAGAGTTTGATATTAAGATTGATGATGAGGTAAAAGAAATGTTGGCGGATTTGTCAGGTGGGGATGCTAGAGTGGCTTTGAATGGGCTTGAGTTGGCATATAAGTCCATAAAGTCTGTAAAGTCCATAAAGTTCATAAAGTCAGAGGATATTAAAGAAGCGTTACAAAGAACACATTTAGTGTTCGATAAACGGGGTGAGGAGTTTTATAATTTAATTTCAGCTTTGCACAAATCTATGCGTGGGAGTGATGCCAATGCGTCACTTTATTGGTTGGCTAGAATGTTGGAAGGTGGAGCAGATCCGTTATATATTGCGCGTCGAGTTTTACGTTTTGCTAGCGAAGATATAGGTATGGCGAATAGCGAAGCAATGATTCAGGCTAATACTGCTTATGATGCTTGTCATAAAATTGGTTATCCAGAGTGTTCTGTACATTTGGCTCAAGCTGTGGTATATTGTGCCAAGTCTAAGAAATCTAATTTGCTCTACCGCGCTTATGAAGAAGCGGCAATGGATGCCAGAGCTACTTCTGAGTTAGGTGTTCCTATTCATTTGAGAAATGCACCGACTAAGTTTATGAAGGATATTGGCTATGGAAAAGATTATAAATATAATCCAGATTTTGAAGGCGAAATAAAACAAGATTATTTACCAAAAGAATTGAAAAATAAAGATTATTTCAAAAAAGCACCAACAAGGTGGAATGAATATATAGGGGAGCAAAAAGCTAAGAAGAAAAGTAAATAGAACACGGATTTAACGGATTAAACGAATAAAAAATAATTTGTTATTATCTGTTAAATTCGTTAAATCCGTGTTCTATTATAAAATAATTATGCAAAAATTACTTTTACACACCTGCTGTGCTCCGTGTAGCATTGCGATTATTGATGAAATAAAATCAAAGTACGATTTGACTGTCTTTTTTTATAATCCGAATATTCATCCTGAGGAAGAATATTTGAAACGCAAAGCCGAAGTAGTGAGGGTTTGTAAAGAATGGGAAGTGCCGATGATAGATATGGATTATGAAGTGGACAAGTGGTATGAAGTAACAAAAGGATTAGAAAATGAGCCAGAGATGGGTCTCAGATGTCCGAAGTGTTTTGCGCTTCGTCTGGAAAAAACTGCGGAGTTTGCTCGTGATAATGGATTTGAAATTTACTCTACCAGTTTGACTAGTGGGCGTAATAAAAAACAAGATATTATTGGACCTTTGGGTAAACATTTTGCTAAAAAATATAATATAGAATATCTGGATGAAGATTGGAAAAAGGCTGGACGACAAGAAAAATCCGCCAAACTAGTGGCGGAGTGGGGGATTTATCGGCAGGATTATTGTGGATGCATATATTCACGACTTACGACCCACGTAACACGACACAATAAAACAGCTTAATGGCTGTTTTATAATATTTATAATTTGATAATTTCATGTTTAAAAAATTGTTCCATAAATCTAACTTTATTTTCAATTTCATCTTCGCTATAATCTTTATTTGCTACAACTAATTTATCATCATCATCTTCCAGACGGTGTACTATAGCAATAACTTTGCCCTTTGCGGTTTTAAGAGGTTTTTTTGAATCAAGAAAATAAGCATCCAATTCCTCTCCATCTGGGGCCAAAACTTCAGGGACAAAACCATAATTAATCGGATAAATTTGTCCATGTTTTTTTGTTCCGGCTGGTGTATCAATTTTTATCTCAATTTCTTTTCCTAATAATTCTTTACACATATCCAATGTTTTTGAATGACCATTTTCTAATGGTTTGATATTTGTAGGGTATATTACTTCAATTTCTTTATCACCATCAGCTGTGTGATTGATTATAACTTTTTTTATTGTGTACTTTTTTAATAATCCTTCAATCTTCTCCGGCCATTCAATAATACAAATAGTGTTTTCATCGCCTAGATAATCTTCAGCGCCAATTTCAATTAGGTCTTTTTCATCTTCTAACCTGTAAGTGTCGATGTGCACCAAATTTGTTATCCGATATCTGTTATCTGATATTTGATAAGATTGCATTAATGTAAAAGTTGGGCTGACTATGTCGTCAATTCCAAAATATGAAGCAATGCCTTTTGTTAATGTAGTTTTGCCGGCACCAAGCTCACCGTAGAGTAATACAATATCACCACCTTTTAAATCAGTAGCAATATCCAGCCCTATCTTTAGTGTTTCTTCTGGTGATTTAGTATTATATTTCATAGAATAGGTAATCCCGAGTGAGCCCCCCGAGGGGCGACGAGGGATCTTTCGGAGAGTAAGTTTATTGGAATACATAGGATATTTAGAAACTACTGTGTGTTAGCTTCGAAAGATCCCATGCCTACCGGCAGGCAGGCTCATTCACTTCGTGTAATTTCGGGATTCCACTAACTCAACTCAGGATAAAGTGGAAACTTCTCAGTCAACTTTTTAACTTCTTCTTTCACTTCTGTCAAGATTCCTTCATTCTCATGATTCATCAAAACTTTTTCAATCATATCAGCCACGATTTCCATTTCAGGTTCTTTCATACCACGAGTAGTCAGGGCTGGGGTACCAAGACGAATTCCTGATGGGTCAAACGGACTGCGAGTATCGTCAGGGATCATGTTTTTGTTGACAGTGATACCAGCTTTGTCCAAAGCTTTTTCAGCAATTTTTCCGGTTATACCCTTTGGTGTTACATCAATTAA
>CAYXGV010000014.1:12448-19222 GCA_964464685.1 uncultured Gammaproteobacteria bacterium
ATCATACCACCACGAGGTCCACGTAAAGTCTTGTGAGTAGTAGTGGTGACAACATCAAAAATTGGTACTGGATTGTTCATTTCACCGCCAGCGATTAATCCGGCGATGTGGGCAATATCGGCCATAGTCATGGCACCAACTTCATCAGCTATTTCTTTTATTTTTTCATATTCAATTTCACGAGAATAGGCGCTGTAACCAACCAAAATTAATTTTGGTTTATGTTCCATCGCCATTGCTCGCAAATTATCCAAATCAATTTTTCCTTCAGCATTGGTTTTGTATCTCACAAAATTAAAAACCTTTGTCATGTGGGTGACAGGGTGTCCGTGGGTCAAATGTCCGCCGTGACTTAAATCCATGCCAAGAATTGTATCGCCTGGTTCAAGTAATGCAAAATAAACAGCAATATTAGCTGGTGCACCAGAGAGTGGTTGAACATTTACATGCTCGGCTCCAAATATTTCTTTGGCCCTATCAATTGCAAGTTGTTCTACAATATCAATATATTCACAGCCACCATAATATCTTTTACCTGGATAACCTTCGGAGTATTTATTTGTTAAAACCGAACCCAACGCTTCCAAAACAGCGAGCGACACAAAGTTTTCTGATGGGATCATTTCCAGACCATGTTCTTGGCGATCAAGTTCTTTATTTATAGCTTCTTGAATTTGGGGGTCAAATTGTGCTAGTTTTTGTTTATTCATAAAAATTAAATATACTAATATACAAATGTACTAATTATACTAATGTTATACTAATATTTTTTTACAACATATTTTTATATTCTCCAATTATTTCATAAACATTTGTAGCACAATTATCTGGTAAATTATTTATGTCATGCCAACCCCAATCAACAATATCTTCGCCTGGTTTTATTTCACCAATTTTTTCGGCCAAATAATGATGTAAAATATAATGTTTATCACGAAAGTCTACCTCGATAGTTTTTAATTTTTTTATAATTTTTATTTCAATATCCATCTCTTCTTTTACTTCACGTTTACAAGCTTTTTCTAAATTTTCATTTGGGTCATTAAGTTTACCGCCTGGAAATAACCAGTTGGTAACACCATAATCCTTTTGTTCGCGGTTTAGTAGTATTTTCCCGTTTTCAATTATAACTGGCCCAGAGGCGATGACTGTTTCCATATTATTTTAATCTAATAATTATTAAACCTATCATAATTACTCCAATGCCAATAAATTGTAAAGTGGTTATGTTTTCATGAAAAATAAAATAACCAATTGCCGTCATTCCGATTGCCGAAAGTGATACCCAGATTATATTAGTAATGGCCGCGCCTTCATATTTGAAACTAAAGGCCAGAAATATTGCCATGATAGCATAACAAATTATTGTCATAATCAAATATACTGGTGTAAGTTTGATACTCCAAATTTTGGCTAGTGACAAGCCAATTAGGTCAAAAATAAGTAGAGCCGTAAGTAGCAAATAAAATTTCATATGTATTTATTCTACCAGTTTTGGGTTTTTTTTACAAATATTTGGGCATTGTATTTTAGGGCTAAAACAAAAACAACCTTTTAGAGATTGTCTTTGTGGTCCAGCTGAATCCTCCATATTCAGCCGACCTCCTTGGGAAAAAGAGCAAGAGAATTTTCCTAATTGTTGAGGTACTTCCAGCCGGCCAGGATCCAGCCCGATTGTTTGTCAGATTCAAAGTGGATATGCCCAGTGATTTGGCGATTTTTGGCCACTTTGGGTCTCCTGCCTTTCGGAATTACTTCCGTTCCATCAAAGTGGAAACTGTAACTGTTACCGTCTTCGCGGGAGATTAGAGAGATTTTTACCATCACAATGCCAGATTTCACGGTGTGCAGTCGTATGGTTTCGCCGAGACTAAAAATCTTAACAAGGAAATCCATCTGATCGGCAGCACCTCCGTGGTTGGGATTGTTGAAGTAGAAGTAGGTGGGCGGATTTTCTTTTTCAGCCATGGCTTTCTCCTTTTGTTACCCGTTATCTTTGTGGATGGTGAGACGAATTGTCTTACCTACATTCCAATCAGATTATTTTATTCTATAATAAAGATACTCTCTTGTCAAGGGTGCTTCTAAATATGGCTATTATTAGTTTAATTGCTTGATCATATATGTCCCATTCTTCCTATATCCCAACTTCCGATAATACCCCATAACACCCACACCAGAAATAACAGCAAGTTTTTCAAAACCATTTTGTTTGGCAATTTTTTCAGCTTCAAGAACAAGTTTTTTACCCATGCCTTTGTGTTGAGAATCTTTTTTACTATGAGTGCCGACATCGAGGAGTTGGCCGTAGGTGTGGAGTTCGCGAATGAAGGCGGAGTTTTTTATTTCAGGGAGTTTTGAATAAAGTGGAGTGACAGACGCAAGTCTGTCTGGTGTGCTACTATCTCCGCTAGACACACTTGCGTGTGTCACTCCTTCTGGTAAACGCAATCGTAAAAATGCAAACATAACTTCTCTTTTATTATCTTCAAAACTCAAAAAATATTCAGTACCACCAACAGTTTCATATTTATCTACAAACAATTTTGGCTTTATTGATAACACCCCCCTTGTTCCCCCCTTATTAGGGGGGAGGTGTTCTCCCCCTAATAAGGGGGAGTCAGAGGGGGTGTTGGTTTTGTGCCCTACTTCTCTGCAACGTAAACATTGGCATTGGAGGCCTCGTTTTTTCATTTCAGCACTTAAATATTCTCGTAGATTAGTTATGGTATTTCCTGCTTCAATATCATTTGTTGGAATATCACGAATTAAACGAGAGATTCGGCAGTAGCGGGGGGTTGAAGTTTTCATTTCTATAAGTGCGTTGAAAAGTTGTTTTTCGCTGTATGATTTGTATTTGCCAGATTGCATCCATTTATAAAGTGGGGCAGATTTAATAACAGTACATGGATAAATTTTTACCATATCTGGTTTAAAACCATGATCAGTAAACAACATTTTATACATTTCAACATCGTGTTTGGCTGTTGATCCTGGTAGATCAGGCATAAAGTGTAAATCAACTTTAAAACCAGCTTGTCGTAACAAAAACATAGCATCTTTGAATTGTTGCACTGTGTGACCGCGTTTATTTAATTTTAAAATTTCGTCATCCGGAGCCTGTAATCCCAATTCAATTCTGGTACAACCCATTTGGCGCATGTGATAAATTGATTCTGGTGTTATCAAATCTGGACGGGTTTCAAGAGTTAATCCTATGATTTTGTGTTTAGCGTGTTTATCGTTGTAGGTTTGTTCTTCTTCTAAATCTTTTTGTAATTCTTTAATATCCGGATATCCAGATAATCCAGATTTTCGGATGGGTTGGTGGTGTGTTAAATCGTTACAGGCTCTAAATGATTCTAAAATAAACCAATATTGATAATCAAGTGGATAAAAATTCCATGATCCGCCTTTGATAATATATTCAATTTTATCAGTTGGATGAGATGATTTTTGGAGCATCTCAATTCGTTTGGACATTTGTTCATAAGGGTCAAAAGCCAAATTCAAAGCTCGGGCAGCGGCAGGTTCGGAAGACAAATAACTTTTTGGCATGCGAGCTTCGCTGGGGCAATAGACACATTTTCCGGGACAAGCGTAAGGTTTGGTTAGTGAAGTGACAATGGCCACACCTGACAAGGTGCGAATACCGGCTTTTCTTAAAAATAGCTCTAAGTTTTTATCGGCTTTAGCTCTTTTCTTTTTTATCAAATTTTGGTATGATTCTAATAAGTCGCGGTTTGATGGTTGGGTCGTCTTTAGCTTACCACATACCTTTCTGCGGATATTATCAAACTCAGCCTTGGTGGAAGGATTTTTATCAATTATTTCTAAAATTATTTTTTCGTTAAGATCCATTTTATATATGTTAGATAAAGATTTAGTACAACTCAATAAAGAAACTTATAATAAAATTGCCAAGCTGTTTGCACAGACGCGTCAGTATCTTTGGGATGATCTGAAACCTTTAAAAAAATATACCAAGGATAATTTTAAGGTTTTAGATTTGGGTTGTGGACCAGGTCGATTATACCACCTTTTCAAAGATTTTCAAGGGGTGGATTATACTGGGGTTGATCAAAGCAAAGGTCAGTTAGATATAGCAAAGGAAGATTTTCCTGAGAATAATTATATAGAAGCTGAAATGACCGAACTTCCTTTTGCAAATAATGAGTTTGATATTATTTATTGTATTGCTACTTTTCATCATTTACCTGATGAAAAGAGTAGATTAAAAGGCCTAGAAGAGATGAAACGGGTATTAAAATCAGGCGGACATATTATAATGACAAATTGGAATTTGTATTCAGATAGTGTAAATAAAATTGTTGTCAAAAATAAATTTAAAAAAGATAAAAAAGAATTTATTGTACCGTGGATGAATTCGCAAGGTGAAATAATAGGGGAGAGGTATTATCACGGTTTTACATTGGATGAATTGGAAAATTTATTTAAAAAAACCGATCTAGTTTTGGAGAGTCAGTTTTTTTCAAATAAAGGTAAAAAAGTGGATGTGAGTAAGAGTGGAAATATTGTGAGTGTTTTGAAGAGTTAATTTATGCTGTAATTAAATTAATAGGATTGACGAAATGATCTCGCGCGAATTTCGTTATGAATGTAAGAGTATAGTTGAAGCGTTTGAATAATAAATTTCGTGTATTCTCACTCAATTTGTCAATCCTATAAATATGGAGGAAAAAATAAAACAAAAAAATAAACATAGACCTTTTCATTATTATGACGGACAATTTTATTTTGTTTCGGGAACTTGTTATAAAGGGGGTAGTATGTTTTTAACTAATGAAAGAAAAAAAATAATTAAAATAAAATTGGGTGAAATAGCTGACGAAATGAATATATTTATTTATGCTTGGGTAATTTTAAATAATCATTATCACATACTTTTTAATTTGAACAATCATAAAGAAGAAAATTTTAAGGAGGATGAGGATGGAGTGACACACGCAAGTGTGTCTGGTGATATTTCTAACGCACAAGACACACTTGCGTGTGTCACTCCATATCAGCAAAGTTATTCTAAGCAAAAATTGGCAAATTTTATTAAACGTTTTCACTCAATTACAAGTAAAAATTTAAATGAATTAGACAAAATTTCTGGTCGTAAAGTTTGGCATCAATATTGGGATTATTGTGTTAGAAACAAAGTTGACTTTTGGAAGCACTTTAATTATATATTAAAAAATCCCCTTAAACATAAATTAGCTAATAATATTGAGGAGAGTTTTAATTATAAATTTTCTAGCAATCTAATTTGGTTAGAAAGATTTGGTTTTGACGGATTGATTGAGGGATTACTTAAATATAAAGTGAAGGAGGTTTGGTACGATGATGAGGATGAATGACTTTTTAGGATTGACGAAATGAGCTCGCGCGAATTTCGTTATGAGTGGAGAAATACGAATAGTGCATTATAGATAACAAATTTTGTGTATTCTCACTCAATTTGTCATTCCTTTTTTTATTCCTTTTTTCCTATCTTTTTTACGAATTACAATCCTGTAATCAAACAAACCACAACTTTAGTCTTCCAATCAAAGCCATTGTCTTTGGCTTTTTTTAATCCCGCTACAGATAGGGCAGAGTTGGGAGAGATTTCGAGTCCTGTAGTTTGTTTAACTAATTTTTGTGCTTCTTTTATTTCTTCATTAGTTACAATCCAGCCGGCACCTTTTGATTGTTTAATTAATTTAACTACTTTGTTTTTGCGGTGAGCCACTTTGTCTACAATGGCTCCGGCAATTGATTTTATTGAATCAGTTGGAGATGCTGATATTTTGTCAGTTCCTACAACGAGAGAAGCGATTGGATTGCATCCAGTAGTTTGTACTATGTGAATTTGTGGTTTTTGGTCTAGGATAATATAACTTTCACCCAAAAAAGCTTCAGCCAGACCTTGGGCAGTAGTACCAGATGAAGTTGGAATAAAAATTGCACCCAGATTTGGAATTTTATCTAGTTCTTCTGCCAATTCATAGTAGCCTAAAAGAGCAGTGTCATCAGTTGATTGGCGGAGATTTTTGGCTAAGCCATTTTTATCAATTTGAAAAGCTGTTTGTTTTGGTCGTTCAACTTGTTCAATTTTAATATTTACATCGTTGGTGGTTTTTATTAGACGTTTTAATTTTTCTCCATCAATGTTTTGCCCAACTAATATTTTTAATTTTAATTTACTTGGGTTGTTGAAATTGTGAACTTGAACAGCAAAAATTGCTGCCAAGGCTGCATTACCAGAAGAAGAAATAACAAAGTTAGTTATATTATCTTCTTTAAAATATTTTTTGACCATGAGTGGAATTGATCTACCTTTGTGTGAACCATATTTGTGTTCGTCTTCACGCTTGAGATAAACATCTTTTACCCCGAGCGCCTCGGCCAACTTGGAATATGGCATTTGGATTGTTTTCATATTTGGGACACGACACACGACACACATAGCACGACACAATTCGTATGGGTAGTGTTATGTGAGTCGTGTGTCGTAAATTAGGCTTGAATTAAATTATTGTCTGTGTTACACTAATGTGACTATTATTAATTATATTATCAATATGCGTTTAATTTGTCCAGAATGTAAAAACGAGGTTGATTTATCAGCTTATCCTAACTTGGCCAAAGACCAGGTGATTGAGTGTGATGTTTGTGGAATTTCTTTGCTTGTCACTGAGGTAGGCGATGAGGTTCAGGCTGAGATTGTGGATGAAGGTAAGTAGACAGCCGTAAGCCATAAGTTTTAAGCCATAAGCTATAAGC
>CAYXGV010000014.1:19322-21808 GCA_964464685.1 uncultured Gammaproteobacteria bacterium
GGCTTTGGTTTTACCGGCTGGTTCAAAACCGAATTTTTTATAAAAATCAGTTAAATGTTTTTCTTGCGGATCGTGTGTGACAGAAAAATATTTATATTTTTTAGAAAATTTTTGTTTTAATACAAATTTTACAAGTTGGCTACCAATATTTTGTTTACGATATTTTGGTAGGATAAATAGCTCGGAAATAAAAATTGATTCAGGAAGTTCTTGGTGATTTGAATTAAGAAATTCTAGTGAGATATAGCCCACGATATTGTCGTCAGCTTGGGCTACAAAAATTTGTTTATTTTTGATTTGTTCCTGTAGTCTTTCTTCACTATTTTCTTTTTCAGAATCCAAAATATTCGACATGTCTTTGATCGTCTCCAATTCGGTAAGTTTGGCATTTCTGATGGTAATTTTCATATTTTATTTTTGAAAAAGTTTTTGTTTGAATTGGGATAGTTTACCCTGTTGAGTAAATCCGAGTATATCTAGGGCAATGTCTTGGGAGCGAAAGTTTTCTAATAAAATAATTTTTTTAAATTCTGTAAAGTTTAATTTTAGCACTTTAATTTTTTCTCCTTTGTCTAGAGTTTGTTTTTTTGTCTGGTGACAATTACGAGCGATATAATTAAACATATTCCACTCCATTTTGTGATAGAGCGCTTTGGTGTTAATTAATTCCCAGTCATCGGATTCATAGCCAGATTCTTCCAAAAGTTCGCGTTTGGCAGCAACTAATGGTTTTTCTCCTTTGTCCACCCGTCCACCAAAAACAGAATAAAAATATTTTTTATAATTTGGTTGGATTTGTCTGGCTATTAAAATTTTTTTGTCAGGAGTGGTGGCAATGATTTGAACTGTATCGGCTCGTTTCAACATTTCAAAAGTTTCTATGCTGTTGTCAAACATTTTTTGTTTCCATTGATAAACGTCAAAGAGCACGCCAGTGAATACTTTTTTTGCTTTATCAGGTATTTTCATATTAAGTTTTTTACTTATTCTGCTTATTACTTATTTTGCCCTGCCTGCCGGCAGGTTACTAGCTGGTCAATCATTCCCCTAAATCCATGACTGCCTAAAAAAATAATTACATCGCCAGCTTTAGAATTATTTTTTAGATAATCAATTAATTTATCATCATCTTCAATATATTTAACATGGTTGTGTGTCTTGGCAATTATGTCAGCTAGTTCTTGTCCTTCAATCGGATTTGGTTTGTTTGGATCTTTTTTTATCGGGGTTAATCTGGGAATTATAATTTCATCAGCGCTGGCAAAGGCATGGTCATAGCCAGGAATAGATTCTGGTTGGCGGTTGCCAGAGTTTGGTTCAAAAATTGCTACAAGTTTATTCCGAGCGAGTCCGAGCTCGTGCGAGGGCGACGAGGAATCTTTCGAAGAGTCTATAATTTGTTTCACATCTGACTTTTGTAGTTCACCATACGAAGCTTCAACAGATTTCCCATCCTGTCTGGATTCGAAATAAATGTGACGTAGCGACTTTAATACGGCTTCAGCTTTTTTTGGCGAATGGGCAATATCATCAAAAACAACAATTTCACCATCATATTTTTTTTCCAATCTTCTTTTTATATTTTTGAAACTGGCAAATGATTTAATAATTTTTTTTGGTTCAATTCCCATACTGTGCGCAAGGGCAAAACAGCCAGTCATGTTATCGGCCATGTAGTCACCAATAATTTCAGATTTCAGATTGTAAATTTCAGAATTGTGTTTGATGGAGAATGATATACCCTCTTTGGTTGCGTTTACATCTGTGTATTGATAATCATTGTCTTTTGTTTTTCCGTAGGAGACTATTTTTGATTTTGGTAATTTTGCCAATTGTGGTTGGTCGTGAATTACTTTGGCTGATAAGACTACCAAACCATTTGCAGGTATGTTTTTTAATAAATTAGCAAAGGCATCTACATATGATTGTTCGGTTGGATAAACATCAGCATGATCCCAAACTACGGAAGTTAATAATAGATGAGTGGGGGAGTAATGGGCAAATTTTGGGCCATTATCCCAGCGTGAACTTTTGTATTCGTCGCCTTCCAAAATTGAATATTTTTCTTCAGTAAGTTTAGCAGCTGGTATATCATTTAAACTAATACCCCCAAACATATAACTTGGGTTGTAATTAATTTCATGAAATAACCAAGCCAAAATAGCCGTACTGGTAGTTTTGCCATAAGTGCCGGCACAGACAATAGAATTTTCTTTGACAAAATATTTTGCAATTATTTCTGGATATGATTTGTAAGGAATATTTTTTTCTTGAACATAATGCCATTCAGGATTATTTGAACCCGCCACATTGCCAACTACTACCAAATCAGGCTTGCCGTCTTTGCACATTAGTTCTGGATGCCAACCAGTGTAATAATCAACTCCACTGGCTTTTAAATATGTAGAAATCGGTGGATAGATACCAACATCACTGCCGGTAATTTTATACCCAGCTTTTTTCATAGCCAAAGCCAGAGCTGACAT
>CAYXGV010000015.1:0-3724 GCA_964464685.1 uncultured Gammaproteobacteria bacterium
TTGTCAGCATCTTACAAATCAAAAAAATGGATATAAAATACGCCAGTCTTTTAACTTTTGTTCTCTTCCCAATTTTTGTCACTGCCCTTTTTAAAATTTGGCATGTAAAAATGCTTATTTATACAATACCATTTTGGGTAATAATCATTGCTTTCTCCCTAAAAAAAATTAGTCCCAATAAAATTTGGGCGGGTTTGCTTATCTTTGCCATCTGTTTACCGGGAATATTCACTGCTTACCAATCCATCCCTCTCACTTATTGGGCACAGATATCCGATTATATTGAAAAAGAATCCACAACTGAAGAAAAAACCGCTGTGGTGTATAGTAATTTTATGCTCCGTGCTCAAATTGAAAGATATTTAAATTTACCCCTAAAATTTTATGCTTTTGATCTAGCGCTTGATCCTGGTATGAGTTGGGATGATCTAATAATTAAAAAAAATTATCTTTTTCTACAATTTCCCCCCGACGACATCGCCAATTGGTTTATTGAAAAACAATTGAATCAGTATGACAAAATAATTTTACTGCAAGGTGAATATAGTTACACCGTTTTCTTAAACGAAATTTTGGAAAAAAATAATTTTTCAATTCAAAAAGAAAGAACAAAAGCTAATCTGTCTGGCAATTATTATCTATCGACTTATGTCAAAAACGATTCAACAACTACTGCAATCCAATAAAAAAATAGCTAGACTTGATGCTGAACTTTTGCTTGCTCATGTTCTTGGTAAATCACGAGAGTGGGTTTTGGCACATCCGGATTACGAAGTTTGTAAAGTTTTTAAAGTTATAAAGTTTTTAAAGTTAACAAGAAAACGCGCCCAAGATATTCCTCTCGCTTATTTAACCAAACATAAAGAATTTTTTGGGCTTGATTTTTTTGTTAATAAAAATGTTTTAATCCCCCGCCCTGATACGGAAATAATGGTTGAAGAAGTCTTATCACTTATCACATATCACATAACACATAACACACCCATTACACTCATCGATGTAGGAACTGGAAGTGGCTGTATCCCGATTGTAATTGCAAAATCTATCCGTAAATCAGGATTATCCGTAATCCGTAATTTTTTTGCGATTGATATTTCACGAAAAGCATTACGAGTCGCCAAAATCAATGCTAAAAAGCATAATGTCAAAATTAATTTTCTTCACGGCAATTTACTTTCGCCACTAATAAACCAATCAACTATTAAACTAATAAACCAATCAACTATTATTATTACTGCCAACCTACCTTATTTAACAAATGAACAATTCACCCAAGAATCATCCATCCAAAACGAACCCCGCCTCGCATTAGTTGCTGAAGAATCTGGCCTCGCACTCTACCGCGAATTATTAAAACAAATTCAATCACTACTTACGGCTTACAGCTTACAGCTTACGGCTTTCTTCGAAATAGATCCTAATCAATCCCAATCAATCACCAAACTCATCAAATCCCTGCTCCCAAACTCAGAAATTGAAATAAAAAAAGATTTAGCTGGATTAGATCGGGTTGTAATAATAAAAAATGGCTAATTTTTTGCTAAAATAAGCCAAAAACCTCCCCAAGCCCTTGACAAGAGGGCTTTTTTGTGGTATAATATATTGTTATCAGTAAGTAGTTTTTTCTCAAAAACCTCTTGTTTGTGAGAAATATACTGCTAGCTGACGATCAGTTGGTGGTGGCGGCAAACGGAAGCCGTCGTTGTTCTTTTCACTTTTTGTGGGCAAACGGAAGCCTGCAAAGGAGAAAATTCATGAATCAGTACGTGGAACGGTTTCTGCAATTGGTTGATTTCTTCAACGTGGGCTCCAACCAGCCAGTCTATGTGTGGGGAGTGATTGTCTCGCTCTACTTCTACATGATGATGGTTCTCTTAACGGCGAAGACGACGAGTGTAATCGTCCGTCGAAAAAGCACGGATACCATCCCAGAAATCGTCGTCAAGAGTATCTTGTGGCCAGTAGTTTGGCCCGTCACTTGGGTAATTTACCTTTACTTGGGCGGGAAATCGCTGATTTTCCGGCTTACCTTCGGCTTCTGGACTGCAGAGTACACCCACTTCAACCGACTGCGGTCTGCCCATCAGAAGATGGTAAATCTTCAGCTCGCCCATCGTGCACAAAACTTCTTCAAGTATGTCCGAGAAGAGGAAAGACTAGAGGAGCGAATGAAGGAAGAGGGAAATCTCCCCAAACTCCATGAATTGGAAACAGAGCACAGGAAAAACAGGGGGGATCTCCGCACTGCCAAACGCAAATTCAACCGCGAGCGAAATCTCGCTCGTTTCATGAAGTTTCCAGTCAAGGAGAACGCAAGCGACTACGAAGCCCTCCTGCTGACCAAAACAGAAGAATAACCCCACCTCGGGTCGCTTCAGACCCAAAACCCAAAGTTGTTCCTTTTCATAAACATTCTTTACCGCGCAACTCCCCGTCACAGCGCTTTATAAAAGACGGGGAAGGATCTGTGGTTTTAATCAAAAGATTAAAATTAGAGAATCAAAAATCACCCCGATGTACATCAGGGTGGTTTTTTTATTTTAAAAAATTTATTAATTTAAAATTTCACACTCCCTCTCCCATTCACCACCTCAATCCAAATCTTCCCAGCCTTTAATTTTATTTCTTCACCGCTCTCATTTCCGCCCGAGGCGGATCCGCCTTGGGTGGAATAAAATTTTGTTCGTGAAGTTCTACTAACTTTTTTCCAAGTTCCCTCAAAAACTAAACCATCATAAAAAACTTCGACCTCGCCCTCACCAATTGTATCTATATTTAATCGCCCGACGCTATCCAAAACTTGAGAATTAACATGTTGGACAATAATTGTGTCAGCTTTTATTTTTCGACCATCTTGATCACGATGTGATCCTTCCATTTGATACCGATCATATTTCCCAGTTGAAGAATTAAATTCCCAAGTCGCTTCATAAACTGGGGAAAGAAAACTAACTATAATTTCGTTCGCGAGTGTTGTTGTACTACTCTGTTGTTCGGCTGAAGTACAAAAAACCCAACCCTCTGTCTGGCTATCGGCTGTTGGCTGTTGGCTTTCATAATCTTCCAAAGCACTATTCCAAAGCTCTGAAGAAGTATAAACATTGTGTGGTGCATATCTATCAGTTGAGCGCCAATAATACCAACCCCGATAAAACTCATTCAAATCAAAAATATCATATTGTTTTATCAAGTCCAAAGCCACTGGCGATCCACCTACATGCATATACATTGGGTCACCGTATTCAGCCAACCAATCCAAATAATAAGGACGAGCCGATCTCACTGGCCCAACTTTTTCTACTTCTACATCGGCCAAATAAATTGCCAAAAATCTAGTGTAGTTGGCTTCCACTGGAGCCTCATAAACAATACTGGCGTCAACCAACCCTGACTGCGGTCTAGCTTCAGTATGATTTTCTATCATTACGGCGACTAAACTTGGATTCATTTCTTCCTCAGAATCCACACAAACACCATCCAACCATCTTCTAAATTCACAATCTTGATAATTTCCCGCTTCATCCTGTACAGACAAGTCGTGTACGGACAGGTCGCGACCTGTCCAAATCCAAAAAAACCACATCAACAAACCCAAAGCAACCAAAAAAACCAAACCAGTCAAAATATGTATTATTTTAATATCGAAATTAATTATTTTTTTAATCTTTAACTTTTTTTTCATACGCCCATTATTTTACACCAATTTAAATTTTTAATCAATCTG
>CAYXGV010000015.1:3824-13155 GCA_964464685.1 uncultured Gammaproteobacteria bacterium
TCTTTTTTCTTATCAGCATCTTTGTCTGGAACAGCTTCTTCTGAACCGGATTTCTTGTCGCCTTCTACTTCAATTTCAGCTACACTTGGAGCTTGAACTTCATCCATCGCTTTCAACTGGTCTTCAGTCAAAGGTGCAGCCACTTTGGCGACCAAATTATCTGGATTTTCTACAACAGTAATGCCGGCTGGTAATTTTATATCTTTGACATGAATGGCATCTTCAAAAGTAACCAAGGCACTAATATCTACATCCACTTCACTAACCAAATCTTTTGGTAAACATTTTATATCCAAACTATCCATTGCCATATTCAAAGTACCACCCTCTTTAACTGCTTGCGATTCACCAATAAAATTAATATCAATGGTAGCATGCATTTCCACACCCATTTTAATTTGACGCAAATCAAAATGAATTGGTACTTGTTTAACTGGATCATATTGAACTGCCTGAATCAACACTTTGGTTGGTTCATCATTGCTACCTTCTATTTTGAAATCAATCAAACTGGATTCGCCGGCTTCATTAAATAATTTTTCAAAAGCTTTTCTTTCTACTTCAAAAGGAACTGATTCAATTTCTGAACCATAAAGAACCCCAGGGATTTTACCCTCGGCTCGTAACTCTTCTGGCTTTCCCTCTCTTTTTTTAGCTGTAAAACTAAATGTCATATTTTTAAATTTAATTTTTATTAATTTAAAATTTTATCCGCTTTCAGTAGTTTATGAAAAGCAAACAATTCATCTTCATTAATAGCTTTTTTGCCATATAGTTTTAGAACATCCTCAGCTTGCAAATCCGTCATCATACCCACCGAACTAATCCCGATCGGAGTGGTTAATACTGTCGCCAAGATTGAATTATGGCAATGAGGACAAGTAATATGGATCAAATAAGCCGACCCCTTTTCTTTCAAAATATTGCTTTCATTTGGTTCATATTTGCCTTTACAAACCGGACATTGGTTCATCAGACGCAAACTTTCTTGAATTTGATTTTTATTAGAATTTTGTAAATTCATACTTGTGAACGATATTTTAGCACGACCCCTTAAAAAAGTCAAGTCAGACACTTCGCACCGTGCTTTCGGCTACTCCTAATAGCAAAAAATTAATTAAAAGGGAAGAACCACCATAACTCAAAAACGGCAAGGTGACCCCTGTGACAGGCAAAAATCCAGTTGACCCACCAATATTGATTATAATCTGTATAAAAAACAAAAGCATTACCCCCAAAATCAAATAGGCAGAAAAATCATCAGTACACTTCTTGCTTACAACTAATAAACGCCACAACAAAAGAAAATAAAATAATAAAACAATAAATGCCCCAACAAAACCGAGTTCCTCAGCAATCACTGAAAAAATAAAATCCGTCTGAGCTTCTGGCAAAAAATGTAATTGACTTTGTGAACCAAAACCCAAACCTCGACCCAAAAATCGGCCAGAACCAATGGCTATTATAGATTGGGTGACATTATAACCTGCACCAAGCGGATCACGGGCTGGGTCAATGAATGTGAGGAGTCGTTCTTGTTGATATAATTTGAAAAGAAAAAACCATGCAAACAGTGCTACTGCCACCCCAACTCCAATTAGAAAAAAAATATATCTTTTTTTTGTACCAGTCAAAAATAATAAACCAAACCAAATACCAAATAAAACTAAAGCTGAACCCAAATCTGGTTGCAACATAATAATTCCAGCCAAAAGTAAAGTGAAAAAACCTGAAGTTAAAATAAATTGCCAGCGATCAAACCGACGAGCTTGTTTGGAAATCCACCAAGCAGAAAAAATTACCAAACCTAACTTGGCAAACTCAGCCGGCTGAAAAGAAAAACCAACCAAACGGAACCAACCAGTTGTGCCTCTAATCGTGGAACCAAAAAATAAAACTAAAACTAAGAGGGCAAGTGAAACCAAATAAATTATTTTTGCCGAAGAACGATAAAAAGCTATATGCAAAAAACCGGCCACAAAAAACAAAACTACCCCAAAAAAAGTAGCCAAAAGTTGGGTAGAGAAAAAACCAGAACCCTCACCTCGTGATAAATCAATGCTGTAAATTGAAGACAAGCCAATTGAAACTAAAACTAAAACTAGTGCCAAAATAAGCCAATCAAAATTACGCAATGAAGAAAAAAAAGCCGTCAAAACCTTCATAAAATACTTACTGGCATATACTGCCCACTATCAAAAACATTTAACACTGGCCAAACTTTGATATCAGACACTTCTAAATTATTTACATAGGAGCGCAAATCAACTGATCGTATTTCTTGGGAACGAAATTCACTAGCCACGAAATAAATCAAACCAACTGTCCGATTTTGATTTATTAATTCAATATAAAAACTTGGCTCCCAAAAATTATAAGCTGTATCATTTAACATATCAAATTCAATCATATTGCTTGGTATACCTTGCGATGCACTGGCTCTGATAAATTGAAAATTTTCAACTGGAAAATTAGCTCTGTCAGCAATAAAACCAGCCACATCGGGAATAGAATGTATATTTATATTTTTCCATTTGACATTTTCTATTAAAAGTTTTACTCCGGTCGGATAGCCAGTACTTTCAAAGCCAAAATAAGCCAGAGGTCTTTGTGATTGTGGTAAAATAATTGTTTTCAATGTATCCGTCTCGCCCCCAGAAAAAGAAAATTTATAATTAACAATTGCTATCCATCTATCATTTGGGTTGGAAACCCGAGCAACAAAATCATACGTTTCTTCACTAACACTGTTGTACATTTCCACCCTACCAACTTGTAATTCTTTAGCTTGAAACAAAGCGCGGGTATTTTTCAAATTGCTCAATTCCAAAAGTTGTTGACTGGCCATTTGTTGATCTTGAAAATAACCATAGGAAAAATAATAAATAAAATAACCCAAACCATAACCTAGTGTGACAACGCACCAAGCCGACAAAAGACCAATGGAAATTTTTCGTAATAATATTTTATGACGTACATACCACTCCCCCCACTTTAATTCGCCACTAGTAAATTCACCAGTCACATCTTCATACCTTTCTAATTGTGGTTGTTGCTTTTTATTAAACATAATGGTTTATATTGTCCGCCCGAGGCGGATCCGCCTTCAAGACCGCCTTGGGTGGTGGGAGGTGGGCGGATTGTATTGTCAAATGTCAGATGTCAAATGTCAAATGTAAAATGTTAGATGTTTTTACAATACTAATATTATACTACAAAAATTATTTTTAAGCCAACAGTCTAATCACGATACACGACCCACCCTTCGACTTCGCTCGGGGCAGACTCCACACTACCCAGACAAATTGTGTCGTGTTATGCGGGTCGTGGGTCGTGTTATGCTCTTGCCTCAAACTTTCAAACATGCTACAATATAGCCAGAAAAATCTAATTATCCAATTATCAAATAATCAAATTTATGCCAACTAAAAATAATAAAAACAAAAAAAGTATTAAAAAAAATAAAGCTATTATTTCCAAAGGCTACAGTGCTGAAAATATTACTGTACTTGAAGGCCTAGAAGCAGTTAAAAAACGCCCGGGCATGTACATCGGTTCTACTGGATCAACTGGTTTACACCACATGATTTGGGAAGTAGTTGACAATGCTTTTGACGAAGCCATGGCTGGTTATTGTACACAAGTAGATATAAAATTATTACCTGATCATTGGGTATCGGTCACTGATAATGGTCGTGGTATTCCAGTTGATATTCACCCCAAGAAAAAAATTAGCGCCCTTGAAGTAGTGATGACCCAATTGCATGCTGGCGGTAAATTTGGCGACGGTGGCTACAAAGTATCTGGCGGTCTTCATGGTGTGGGTGTGTCAGTTGTTAATGCTTTGTCAACCGATGTCAAAGCGATTGTTCACCGCGATGGTAAAATTTGGGAACAAGAATATAAATATGGTAAGCCAGTCAAAAAAGTTAGACCAACCGGTAAAACTACTGGCACTAGTACCACTATTATGTTTCACGCTGATCCAAAAGTTTTTGAAAATTTAAACTTCTGCTGGAAAACAGTTATTGATCACTTGCGCCAACAAGCCTATTTAACCAAAGGTGTCCATCTAATACTTTCCGACGAGAGAAGTGCCGAAGAAAAAATTGAGGATAAAACTTCCAGTCAATTACCAATCAATAAATATCAATTTTATTTTGAAGGTGGTATTGCCAGTTATGTAAAACATATTAATAAAAATCGTGAACCAAAACATGAAAATATTTTTTATGTAGAAAAACAAGTGGGCGATATTAATATAGAAATTGCTTTACAATACACTGATGACTATTCAGAATCACTACATGCTTTTGCCAACAACATTATCAATCCAGAAGGCGGTATGCATGTGGCTGGTTTTAGATCAGCTTTAACCAGAACACTAAATACTTACGCTCGTAACAAAAATATTTTAAAAGAAAAAGATGTTAATTTATCAGGTGAAGATACGCGCGAAGGTTTGACTACTATTATTTCAGTAAAAATTCCTGAACCACAATTTGAAGGTCAGACCAAATCAAAATTAGGTAATCCAGAAGTAAAAACAGCCGTAGAAAATGTCTTTGGCGAATCTTTAATGATATTTTTGGAAGAAAATCCCAAAGATGCCGAAGGAATTTTAGGTAAATGTTTGTTGGCCGCTCGAGCCCGCAACGCTGCTCGCGTTGCCAGAGAAACAGTTTTACGAAAAGGCATGCTTGAAGGTTTTACTTTACCAGGTAAACTAGCCGACTGTTCTTCTCGTGATGCTAGCAATTCTGAACTTTATATTGTAGAGGGTGATTCAGCTGGTGGTAGTGCCAAACAAGGCCGTGATCGCAAAACTCAAGCCATTTTGCCATTGCGTGGTAAAGTTTTAAATGTTGAAAGATCAAGAATTGACAAAATTTTGACCAACAATGAATTGAAATCTCTCATTATCGCCATGGGTACTAATATTGGCGAACAATTTGATATCAGCAAATTGCGCTATGACAAAATTATTATTATGACTGATGCCGACGTCGATGGTGCCCACATCAGAACTTTGCTTTTAACTTTATTTTTCCGTTATTTCCCTGTTTTAATAAATGAAGGTCATATTTACATTGCCCAACCTCCTTTATATAGTATTAAAAAAGGAAAAGAATTTGAGTGGTTTTATGACGAAGAAGCTTTAGATAATTACAAGAAAAAACATGGGGTGACGGCCGAGGATCTAGAAATAGTAGAAGAAACAGAGGAGGAAGAGGATGAAAATGAAAGACTTGGTAAAACCAGAAAAACTGAAGCCAAAAAACCTAAATTTAATATCCAACGTTACAAAGGTCTCGGTGAAATGAATCCCGAACAATTGTGGGAAACAACCATGAGTCCAGAAAATAGATTGATGAAACAAGTTGAAATTGAAGATGCCGAAAAAGCCAGTGAAATATTTGATATCTTGATGGGTAGCGAAGTCGCCCCCCGCAAAAAGTTTATCCAGACCTATGCAAAAAGTGTGGAGAATTTGGATATATAATTTCACGACACACGACTCACGTAACACGACGGTACGACTAGCTCTCCCCCTAGCAAGGGGGAGCCTGCCTGCCGGTAGGCAGGTCAGAGGGGGTGTTGGCCAATACATTCACACTCAAGCAACAACGCAACCACGAACACCCCCCTTTATCCCCCCTTATTAGGGGGGAAATTATATTTATACCTGTCTTTAACATATAGCAATATAACAATATAGTTAACTTATCCACCCACCCTCTATTGACAGACTAGTGACTTAGGAGTATAATAAATTCATAAATATACGGCTCGAGGCCGTTTTTAGATACTTAAATAATCTTGAAGGAGCCCGAGCGACTGAAAGATCTTTCGAAGAGTAAGTATGGGGTATCACAAAATATATATGTGAACCAAAAATTTATTCTCCGAAAGATCCCTCATTCACTTCGTGTAATTTCGGGATTAATAAAAAAATATGACCATTTTAAACAAAATAAAAGATTATTTCAAAGGATCTTTTGGTGAGATGAAAAAAGTCGTCTGGCCAACCAAAAAACAAACCACTACCTACTCTCTAATTGTTGTTGGTATGAGTATTGGCGTAGCAATTTTTTTTGGTGTATTAGATTATGCTTTCAACATTGTTTTAGGCTGGATCATCTAAATGAAAGATACTAATATACAAATGTACCAATGATACGAATGCTATACAAATACTCGCTATTGGTAGACAAAAATTAAACAGTACTTTTTTACATTAACAAAATTTTATTTTAAAAAAAATTTTCTAAAAAAATATTAGTATCCATTAGTATAATTCGCATAATTCGTATATTAGTATTATTATTCGTATGGCTAAACAAACCCTAGACCTTGGTAAACGTTGGTATGTGCTACACACTTACAGCGGTTACGAGGAAAATGTAAAACGTAATTTGGAACAAAGAATTGAATCTTTTGACATGCAAGATAAAATTTTTGGTGTCATGGTGCCAAAAGAAAAGAAAATTAAAATTAAAAATGGCAAACGTCAGACCATTGAAGAAAAAATCTTTCCTGGTTATGTCTTGGTAGAGATGGTCGTCACTGATGATTCCTGGTATGTGGTTAGGAACACACCAAATGTCACCGGCTTTATCGGTTCTGGTACTACTCCAACTCCAATTGATGACAAAGAAATGGCTGTCTTACAAGCTAGAATAAAAGTGGAAGAACCAACCCAAAAAATTGATATGGCTATTAATGACGCAGTCAAAATTACTGACGGACCTTTCAAAAACTTTGAAGGAAAAGTCAGCAATGTGGACGACGCTAGAGGCAAAGTCAAAGTACTAGTATCAATGTTTGGTCGCGAAACTCCAGTTGAATTGGATGCATTACAAGTGAAGAAAACTTAACACTGATTAAGACTGATTATTGAGGATTACACAGACACCTCAACAATCAAGCTTCTGTCTTTAGTCAGTGAAATCAATAAAAATCTGTTTAAATCAGTGTTTTAAAACATATTTATGGCCAAAAAACTAACAACTCAAATTAAATTACAAATTAAAGGTGGGTTAGCTAATCCAGCCCCTCCAGTCGGTCCAGCTTTGGGTCAGCATGGTTTGGATATCCAAGCTTTTTGTACTCAATTTAACTCTGCCACTCAAGACAAAAAAGGCGAAACTGTGCCAGTTATTATCAATGTTTATGATGACCGCACTTTTGATTTTATTACCAAAGTCGCTCCAGCTAGCACTCTAATTATGAAAGCAGCTGGCATTGAAAAAGGCGCTGGTAACCCATTAAAAGACAAAGCAGGAAAAATAACCAAAGCCCAATTAAAAGAAATTGCTGAAAAGAAAATGCCTGACTTAAATGCCAATGACATTGAAGCGGCTATGAAAATAATCGCCGGCACCGCCAGACAAATGGGTGTGAAAGTGGAATAAGACCACAAATCTTAGCACTAATCTACACGAATAAATACTAACAATCCCACAAAAGTGGGGTTGTTTTTTTATCTAAGCCTGCTATACTAACAATACTAATTCATAATTTCCGCCAAAGGCGGATCAGCCTCTGGCTGACATAATTTATATCCCTATGTCTTCAACCAAAACCCTCATTCGCAACATCTATCTTTATCTGGCCACTTTTGTCGGATTGATGATGATTGTAATTCCAGCTGGACAATTGTTAAAACTAGGAATGCAAGCTTGGATTTTTCCCTTGGCCATGGATCAGGAATACAAATACGAAGAAACTTATCCAGTCAAACCATACATATCTAGAATTGACGAAAATACAGATCTAGCCACAATCAAATTAACAACCGAGGAAATTGATATACTCACCAATTGGCAAATGGATTACAAAACCTGGCAAGAAAGTCACGGTGGTATTGATTGGAAAATGGCTCGCATTCAACAGCAGACAACCAACAATTTATCTATTCTCTTAGTCGGCCTCGCAGTATTCTTGGCTCATGGTTATGTTTTGAGAAAAGACAAGAAAAAAGGTGAATAATTTTATACTCACATTCAAATATATAACTTAAACTACCAGCTCACACTGGTAGTTTGTTTTTTAATCGCCATATAACTAAATAAAAAAATGCCAAAAAAATACAAAGGGGTCTTTTTAAATATATAGTTTCCTGCTATAATAATAATATAATTAACATAGAAAATAGCCTTCTAGGCTTTTTCAGCCAGAGGAATGATCCGTCCTCTGGCAGACAAGCTTTTTTATTATGCAAAAACTAAACTGTGCCTTTTATAGCGTCCCAGCCGATATAAAATCATATCTACAAAGCAAACTCCGTGGCCACAAAGTCACTATTTCCACCAAGCCATTTTCTGGTTGTGAAGAGATTGATCCCAATGTTGAAGTATTGGGAGTTTTTGTTGACTGCAAAGTGGACAAAAAGATTATAACAAAACTAAAAAAATTAAAATTAATTGTCACGATGTCCACTGGTTATGACCATGTGGATTGCCGAACTGCCAAAGGCAAGAAAATAGCTGTTTGCAATGTACCAACTTATGGAGAAAATACTGTTGCCCAACATGCCTTGGCTCTAATGCTCGCAATTTCTAGAAAATTATTTACCTCAGTAAAACGCGTCAAAGAAGGTACTTACGATTATCATGGTTTGCGTGGTTTTGATTTAAAAAACAAAACCATCGGTATAATCGGCACTGGCCATATTGGAATTCATTTAATTGACATGCTCCAAGGTTTTGATGCTAATATTATTGCTTATGATGCTTTTCCTAACAAAGAATTAGAAAAAACTCATAATTTTAAATATGTTAGCAAAACAAAATTAACTGCTGAATCAGATATTATATCTTTACATGTACCACTTTTTGATTCTACCTATCACATGATAAATAAAACTACTATCAAAAAAATGAAGTCAGGAGTAGTTATAATCAATACTGCTCGTGGTGCTCTAATTGATTCTAAAGCTCTGGTTTGGGGATTGGAAAACAAAATAATTAGCTCCGCTGGCCTAGATGTTTTGGAAGAAGAAAACAACCTAATTAATCACGAACAATTATTAACTGGGCATGTTTCTACACAAGATATTTATGACACATTAATGGATAATATTTTGATTGATCATCCCAACACTATTATAACACCACATAATGCTTTCAATAGCACAGAAGCCATGCAAAGAATTATTGATACCACAATAGATAACATTAAATCCTTTATAACGGGAGATATTCAAAATGATATTACCAAACCGAAAAAAAATAAATAAAATATGATAAATGATAAATGATAGATGATAAATAACACACACTTAAAAAGTCATCACTTATCCCCGAAGAGGGATGCCCTGTGGGTATCA
>CAYXGV010000015.1:13255-21136 GCA_964464685.1 uncultured Gammaproteobacteria bacterium
TATCCCCGAAGAGGGATGCCCTGTGGGTATCATCTATCACACTAAATACAATATGTTAGTATCTAATAAAACTATAATTACCCTATCAATCTTATCCTTATTAATATTGGGAGCTGGTTGTGGTCAGCAAAGTCCAACCACTTCAGAAGAACAGACAACCGCGACCACAACAGTGATAATAAAACAACCAGCCAGACCAGATGATCCAGCTGAAAAATTTTGCAAAGACAGTGGTTATGAACTTATTATCCGTTTTGACCAAGAAACTCAAAGTTCGAAATCTTTTTGTCGCTTTCCTGATATATCAGAATGTGATGCCAGCGATTTTTACAATGGCACCTGTTTACCCGGGCAAAACACTTCCATCCAACAATCTGATGATTTAGAAAAAGAAGACATCAATGTATTTACTGCTTGCAGTACCGAATACCTACCAGTCTGTGGTCAAGATCAGGTCACTTACACCAATAGTTGTTTGGCCCAGATTCAAGGAATCATAATCTCCCACGAAGGATCCTGTATTGAATCCAACCTCACCACACCTGCACCAATAATTAATTCTGGACAAAAAACCGTTAGTACCAAAACAACCGTAGAGGATTCTTTTTCTGATTTACCACCTACAGCCGACACCTCAGCCCTCAATTGGATGGCCATAGTAAAAGATTTTATGTTGTCTGCGCCACCCAACAATCCACGGTCATTTATAGAAAAATGTAACTATAGTGGTGCTGTTTATTATTTTCAATCAGATGGCTGTGCCGACTGTTTTAGTATCTTGTACAATGAAAATGGCGATACTGTTTGTTATCCAAGCAATGACCTAAACGGGAGTTGCCCAGGATCATTTAGCAACAAAAATAGGCCAGGTTGCACTAGATTTTGGACAGATGAAAGATAAATTTAATCCCGACTTGATCGGGATTTATTTTTATACCAGTCACAAAGATCAGTGTTTTATTAGCGCCAAAATTAGTGGCTCTTGACAAACATTCACAAATAATGTATAAATAGTATACTTAAATCAGGTGGGACCTCAAACACTTGGGGGCTAAAACCACTAACACAGCATACAAGACACATGTAATAATATACAAAATAGTATATTGATCCATGTATATTGTATCTTGTAAAAATTATGTCAAAAAGAATGTCAGCTCTCCTAGGGCAAATAGACAAAAATAAGGTCTATTCAATAGACGAAGCCATTGAATTGGTCAAAAAAACTAGCACAGTAAAATTTGATGCTTCAGTTGAGGTACACGTGCTTTTGGGAATTGATCCAAAAAAGTCTGATCAACAAATCAGAACTACTGTTGTTTTACCTCACGGTACTGGCAAAACCAAAAAAGTAGCCGCTTTTGTTGGCGCCAAAGATGAAAAAGCTGCCACAGAAGCTGGCGCCGATCTAATCTGTGGAGAAGACGAAATCAAAAAAATAAAAGACACCGGCAAAATAGATTTTGATATTGCCGTTGCTACTCCAGAAATGATGCCGAAATTAGCTGTCGCTGCCAAAGTACTTGGACCAAAAGGCCTGATGCCTAATCCAAAAACCGGCACAGTTGATGCTGATGTCAAAAAAATGGTTAGCGAAATCAAAAAAGGTAAAGCTGCTTTCAAAAATGACGATACCAGCAATATTCACCAAGCTATCGGTAAAATAAGTTTTGACAATGTAAAATTAAAAGAAAATCTAGAAGCTTTTCTAGACACACTCAAAAAAGTCAAACCAGCGACCGTGAAAGGAACCTATATCAAATCATTATATCTGACTTCCAGCATGGGACCTAGTGTAAAAGTGGAAAATAAATAATAACAAACACCACCAATTTTGGTGGTGTTTTTTTAAACGAGTATGTTTATAATTGCCGGAATTGGTCTCAATTCTTTTTCCGAAGACAAAATAAGAAAAATTGTACTAACTGGTGCTGATGTATTGCGTTATAATTTTTCTTATCGGACACCAAAAAAAAATATTGAGTACATTAAAAATGCTCTAAAAATTACAGAAGAATTACACTCCGACACCAAAATATTAATAGACATGCCTATACCAAAAATAAGACTTGGAGATTTTGACATAAAATCTTTTGGTGTTAGAGAAGGAGAAAAATTTCTTTTCAAATCTGCCGGTTTTACCTCTGATTGTAATGAATTTATTCCTGTACAAACACAGGAATTGGGCAAAAAAATAAAGCTCCACCAAAACATAACAATAGGCGATGGTGAAATATCAATTCATATTACTAATATAATTGACAATGATACTGTGGAAGGGACCATACTCAATAATGGTGTAATCAGATATAATAAATCTTTCAATATTGAAAACGACTTTGACACCGAAAAATTTTTAAAACAATATTCAGAAATTTTTAACGAGATAAAAAATATTAGAACTCATTATATTGCGATGTCTTACATCAACGAGGACATAAATAAAAAAATAAAAAACCTTTCTTTTTGGGAAGAATCTCTGGATAGAGAAAAAATAAAGAAAATAATTAAAATAGAAAACAAAACGGCACTGGATGACATCGAAAAAATAATTAGAGACGATTTTTACGATTACATATTAATAGACAGAGGTGAACTGGGGGTTAATACACCATTTGAGCTATTGGGATTAATTCAAAAAAAACTGATTGATCTAGCAAAAAATAACAAAAAAGGAATAATTATTTCCACCCAAATATTAGAAAGTACAATCAATAACTATATACCTTATAGATCGGAAATAACTGAACTAACAAATCTAATTTTACTAGGTGTGGATGGTATCATGCTTTGCCAAGAAACCGCTGTTGGTTCCAGACCATCATACTCCATATCTGTAGCCAAAAAAATTATAAATGAAGTCCAAAAATATAAAAAATGAAAAATACTTCTTATTCCACAATTTCCCCATTCCCAGCCCTAACTGAATGGCTTAATAAACTTAAGCCTGTTAATATTTTAAATTTTTTACAAGAAGATAACACGAAATACAAAAGACTCAAACAACTAAATTCGATACTGGGTATAGAATATAACACACCAGAAATATTAAACATAGATGACGTCATAAACAATACAGACGATTTCAAATTTATTTTCAACCAAAAAAAAGGTAAACTTTACCACTGGCGTGTAATTCCAAAAACAACAGCACACCCTAAACACCGAATCCGCGCTGTACTCTTTGAAAATGGTTTTGAATGGTTTAAAAAATTAAATATATCTGCAGAAAATTATGAGAATATTGAAATAATTAAATATAATGAAAAAACCACTTACTCTTCAATTTTTTTAATAAATGACTTTGGAATCTGGGGAGAAATTATCGAGGGTGATTTGTGGCAACTAGCATCAGGCGAACACAGTATTGAACCAAGTCTTTATGCTTATTACAATTTTCATAATTGGAAATTCTCAAAACCAAGCCCTAAAGAAAAAAACATACTTAAAAAAATAATTAAAAAACTCAAAATAACAACACCTAACATACAGGAGCAACTAAGATCGACGGTTAACGCCGAATTTACTAGAAATGGCTTCTTAAAAGGATATTTTGAATTTGTGGTCTGGCCAGAAAACAAAGTTCTTTTTATGGATTATAATCGAGAGATATATAAATTATTAAAAGACTTTAATTTTAAAATTACTAAGAAAAATGCGGAATTGGGTGGCCTGTGCGCCAATTCTGGTTTAGCAATTGGCAGAGCAAAAAAAATAACCGATCCAAATGCTCAAGAATTTTCTAATGGTGAAATTTTAATTTGTGAACTTACTACTATAGATTTTTTACCACTAATGAAAAAAGCTAAGGCTATTATCACCCAAAAAGGTAATCTACTATCGCACGCTTCTATTATCGCTCGAGAGCTTAAAAAACCATGTATCGTTGCCACAAAAGATATTATGAACAAGATAAATGATGGCGATATAATTTTTGTTGATGCTTCTAGGGGCATAATAAAAAAATTATCATAATCTGTATATACTGAAGAAAATAATACGACTAACAGTCGTATTATTATTGCTTGCTAATACACTTTAATTCTGTTAAAATAAAAACAAAATAGTCTATGTCTATACAACAAATCACAAATAATAAATTCCCCTCCTTTACTGAATGGTTTGAAATGGCTGGATATAAAGATAGCGGAAAATTCCGAGAAGAAGATAACACCAAGCGCGACCGCTTGGAAATTTTATTTCAAGAAATAAATTTACCTTACGATAGACCCGAAAGAATGACCACACGAGATATAATTGATAATACCAAACTATTTCAAAATATTGTTAAGCGAAAAGGCAGTGAACTTTGTGCCCTAAGATTAGTACCAACCGATCCTGAATTACCAAAATATCGCCAACGCGGTCTGACCTTAAATGAATATTTGAATGGCTGGTTCAAGGAATTAGATATTGACTATGATAAATACAAAGTTGAAGTTGTTCCACATATTGAAAAAACTCTATACTCTGTTACTTTTATTATCAATGACTCGGGTATTTTTGGCGAGATAATAACTGGTGGTCACTGGCAATTGACTCAAGGTATTTTGGAAAATGATATAATAACTTTTACTTATAATTTTAACAATTTGCAAACATCAGAAAAAAATGAAGAAGTTCAAAAATACCTAACAGAGATGATTGGATTATTAAAAATTGTATCAGAAAAACAAGAAATACTAAAAAATAAAATTAAAGCTGAATTTACCAAACAAGGCTTTTTGAGGGGTTATTTTGAATATAGTATCTGGTCTCAAGACAAGAAATACTTTATAGACTATAATCGTCTTTTGCCAAACATAATTCCCCAAATAGACATGAAACTTAAAAATAACGACCACGAATTAGCAGGATTATGTGCTAGTCCCGGAATTGTAACGGGTAATATAAAGATAGTACTTGACCCCACACAGGCAGATATCAAAGAAGGTGATATATTGGTCTGCCCTATGACTACAGTTGATTACCTACCACTTATGAAAAAATGTGGTGGTATAATAACAGTACAAGGCAGTTTGTTATCCCACGCCGCCATAATCAGCCGAGAACTCAAAAAACCTTGCTTGATAGATGTAAAAGATGCTCTACAAAAACTAAAAAATGGTGATACTATAGAAATGGATGCGGACAGTAGAATAATAAAAATTCTAAAAAACGAGTAAAAACTCGTTTTTTTGACACTTGCCCCCATCTCCTATTTCTGGTAAAATAGTACTAACCTAATAAACTTACAACTATATGGAAACAGAAACATTTATAAGACCAACATGGGACGAATATTTTCTAGACCTACTACAAAAAATAGGCGCTCGCACAACTTGTGACCGAGCCAGAAAATATGGCGGTGGTAGTGTCATTGTAAAAGATAAGCAAATATTAGTAACAGGGTATGTCGGTTCCCCACCAGGCATAGAGCATTGCGATGAAGTTGGTCATGAATTTAAAAAAACAGTCCATGAAGATGGACATACTAGTGAACATTGTGTACGCACTACCCATTCGGAACAAAATGCTATCTGTCAAGCTGCCAAAAGAGGTGTGGCTCTTGATGGAAGCACCTTATATTGTTTTATGACACCTTGCTATACTTGTGCAAAATTAATTATTACTGCTGGTATCAAAAGAGTTGTGGTACAAAAAGACTATCATGCTGGTGAAGACAGTAAAATATTATTTAGGAAAGCAAACATCCAATTTGATATTATTGATAATGAAATAGCCACATATGAAAGACAATAAAATAATACTTGGTCTAGTTGGCGAAATGGCTACTGGCAAAAGTACTATTACTGATTATTTAAAAAGTAAGCGTGGTGCTGTATCTTTTCGTTTTTCTGATATGTTACGCGATGTTTTGGATAGAATGTATATAGAAAAAGACCGCGCCAATTTACAAAAAATTTCTACAATTTTAAGACAAGATTTTGGTGATGATATTATGTCAAAGGTAATTGCTCAAGACGTAAAAAATTCTGATAGTACTTTTATTATTGTTGAAGGCATTCGCCGTCCAAGTGACATTGATTATTTAAAAGCATTACCTGAATTTAAATGTGTGGCCATAAGCACAGAAGAAAGAACCCGTTTTGAACGCTTAACGCAAAGATCTGAAAACCCCGACGATCAAAACAAAACTTGGGAACAATTTCAAATTGACGGCAAACAGGAATCCGAAAGCAAAATAAAAGAAATCGCTCAACAGGCTGATTTTATAATTGATAATAATGGAAGTTTTGAAGAACTATATGCCCAAGTAGATAAAATTATTGCTAAAACAAAACCAATTTAAATTTATTTGAATCAACGCTATGCAAGTAAAAATAAAACGCATTGACAAATCACTACCATTGCCAGAATATCAGACCAAAGGATCTGTCGCTTTTGATGTATATTCACGTATTGATATGGAAATAAATTCCAAAAATATCGGTCGAATACCAACCAACCTTGTAATAGAATGCCCCCAAGGCTATATGATGCAAATAAAAGGCCGGTCAAGCATGCCAAAGAAAAAAAATCTCTGGGCCGATGTCGGTTATATTGATCAAGACTATTGTGGAGAAAATGACGAAATTTTATTGCAGGTCTATAATTTTTCTGATAACATAGTAAAAGTATCAAAAGGTGAACGACTAGGACAAATTGCGTTTGTAAAAATAGAAACAGCCCAATGGGAAGAAATAGAAAAAATGAACGATCAAAATCGCGGTGGCTTTGGCTCAACAGATTGATAAATTAAAAATTATGCAAAATTACTTAAACATCGTAAAACACATCCTAGAAAATGGCGTTGAAAAAGCCGACCGGACTGGCACTGGCATAAAAAGCGTAGCCGGTGTTATGTTTGAGCACGATATGAGTGAAGGCTTTCCTCTGCTTACTACCAAAAAAATGCCATTCAAAACAATGGCCGTAGAGTTAGAATTTTTTATCAAAGGGCTAACTGATAAAGAATGGTTGAAAGAACGCAACTGCCATATTTGGGATGAATGGTGCAGTCCAGACAAGGTCCCCTATGCCCACGATGAAGAAACCAAAAAGAAAATGGCCGAGGAACGAGATCTTGGACCTATTTACGGTTTTCAATGGCGTCATTTTGGAGCCACTTACAAAGATTACAACACTGATTATACAAACCAAGGTGTTGATCAGTTAAAAAAATTAATTGATACCATAAAAAACAATCCGACCGACCGTCGCATGCTAGTTATGGCCTGGAATCCCATCATGTTAGAACACATGGCCTTACCACCATGTCATTACAATTTTCAAGTGACCATTACTGGCGACAAACTAAATCTGATGTGGAACCAACGTTCAGTTGATGTAGCACTTGGTTTACCATTTAATATTTCTAGTTATGCCCTACTCTTACATTTACTTGCCAAAGAAACTGGCTACAAAGAAGGCCGACTGGTAGGATTTTTGGGTGATACTCACATTTATTTGAACCATCTTGAGGGCATAACAGAGCAACTAGAACGTGATCCAAATAAATATCCACTTCCCCATGTTGAAACTGAAAATTTTACTAATATTTTTGATTGGAAATCTTCTGATTCACAGGTTATAGGTTATGAAAGCCACCCCCGTATCAAGTTCCCCATCGCTGTTTAATTTTATAACTATTATTAAATTTCTAATTTTGATATTAGGCATTTTATTAGAAATTAGGTTAATTAAAAATTAGAAATTTTAATAACCAACAACATTTCACATGTTATCTATTATAGTGGCCATTGCCAAAAACAATTGTATAGGAATTAAAAACAAAATCCCATGGCATATTCCAGAAGATTTTAAGTACTTCAAAGAAAAAACCATGGGCAATACTGTTCTCATGGGACAAACAACTTTCCAGTCTATTTTAGACTACTT
>CAYXGV010000016.1:0-19919 GCA_964464685.1 uncultured Gammaproteobacteria bacterium
TAACTATCTATATCCCCGTCAACTCCAATCCTGTGGATAAGTGAACCAAATGGGTGAATTAAAAAGAGGTCGTGAGATCTCTTTTTGTTATTCGTTTGTTTTATCTCGATAAGGTGTATTAGTAGTCCAAACAGCATGGATAACTCTGGCCATTTTATTCATAGTAGCTACTAGAGCGACTCGGTAAGGTTTACCTTGATCTTTTTTGATTTGGAAGTAAGTTTTGAATTGGTTGTTATGAAGAACTGCGACTGAACAAGCATTGTAAAGTCTGGTTCTGAGTATTTTATTACCTCGTTTGGTAATATGCCTTTGTTTGTCTATGGATGATCCTGATTGATGAACCATGGAATCAATGCCGATAAAGGCAATTAGCTGTTTTGATTTTTTGAATCTAGTTATATCTTTTATCTCCGAGATGCAAGCGACTGAAGTAAGGGGGCCGACTCCGGGAATGGTTTGGAGGAGTTTTTGTTCAGCTTTTTTGTATTGTCTTAATTCTTTTTCTAATTGTTTCATTTTTTGCTCTACACAGTCACAAATATCGTTATTCACAGTGGGTAAAACCTGGCCTGTGGCCAGAGACTTACTGTCTATTGATTCCTTTCTTAACAGAAGAACATTTCTAATATTAGCTAAATAGTCTCTTTCTCTTACCAAATGTTTTAGGGTTAAGGTTTCGGCTGTTTCTTGCCAAAGATAACCCTCACCTTGAATGGTGCAGTAGCGTATTATTCTAGCATCAATTTTATCGGTTTTAGTTTTTCTAATGTTTCTTTGGGAGTACTTGTTTGTAATGAGGGGATTAATCAATATTGGACTATATCCCCTTTTATTGGCTCGCATGCACAAAAGCATATGATAATGGCTAGTTGATTCAACGCCAATATTTACCTGTATGTTTTTATCAATTCTATCAGATAATGAAGTATCTTTTTTCGCTTCGATGGCACGGAAAAGAGCGTTTATTCCAGAAATAGTGTTAGGGTAGGTTTTGACTGGTTTATCATCAGCAAAACAAGCGTCGAAGGTGTTTTTGGCCATATCAACACCTATATATTGTTTGACAATCATATTTTTTTCGCTATAATATGAGTAGAAAGGGCTCCGCCCAAGGCGGACTAATGAAAGAGAAGAAAAGAAAGAAAAAAGAAAGAAAAGAAGAGAAAGTGGTGAGCAATCACTGTCTCCCAAAAAGACAAAGACAGGTTCGCTTATTATACGAGGATACTTGTTTCCGACTTAGTCGGGATAGTACCTCAACTATCTTATTCGTCTTTGTTGAGCGCTTTTACAGGAGACCACACGTTAAGCGACGAGGTCATAAACTATGGTTGAGTATGGTTTATGCCTCAACACGGCATTCGTGGTTCCCACTTGTAAAAGCATACCATATTTGGTATGCTTTTATTATACGAACACTGGATATACGGTTCAAAAAAATAATATAACCACTCTACCCCACCCCAACCTGTGTAAAACTTTGCTTGACACCTTTCTTGATTAAAGGCATAATAGCCATACAATAAAATTAAAATTATATAATTTACGGAAGTAGGGTTATCTAGTCACTTGACTGGATTAAAGATTCCCTCACTGTGCCGCAACGGTAAAGTCCCCTGACGTTAGGTCGGGAGAACGAGTCCGGTCTGTAATTATATTATAATCCCGAGCAGGAAATTATTTTGTGTTTTTAACACAATCTTTGATTAACTTTCCGTCTCTGGAAAGTTTTTTTGTTAAAAAGAAAGCGGTCGCCTGGTAAACCGGCGACCGCAATGAACGAGTTGTTGTGCCCCCCTACTACATCATGGACCTCCTCCTTTTGGTTTTTGGATACGAAACTCTGGCTTGAATTGATGCATTAAATTTGGGGAACACAACTCTCCCCAAAATTAACCAAAACAACGCCGGAATTCCTCCCAAAATTAGACCATACATGACTGGCCCCACAACCACCATTCTCAAAAAATCAGAAATCATCTATCCCCCTTGAAACAACAACGCCATAATTTTAAACCATTTTACCCAATATGTCAACTTTCACCCAAAAACATAAATATCATCTACTAGCTTTTATTATTTTAATTTTAATTACAATTATTAGTGGATACCGCTTATTCACGACACACGACACACCTAACACGATACAAAATACATGGAATAAAATACAAGGAGAAACTAAAAAAGAACTCACACTACCAATGGCAAATAATATTAAACTCGTAACAAAGATTGGAATCCAAACCCCAAGCGAAGATCGAGATGATGATATTAGATATAATACAACTACAACATTCACAAATCCAATAATTTTTAAAATAAATAATGAAGAATATATAAGCGAATTTTCTTCTAGCACTACGGTTTATAAACTAATGCAAAATTTATCAGCTTCATCGGTAAAACCTTTTATGTTTTCGGGAAAAGATTATGGCGCTGGTATGGGCTATTTTGTAACGGAAATAAACGAAATAAAAAATGATCCACAGGCAGGTAGATATTGGATTTATTATGTAAACGGCGAGTCAGCTCAAGTGGGAATTTCAAACTATATTATTAATCAAGGAGATTTAATTGAATGGAAATATGAATAAAACACGAAACATGGAACATGGAACATGGAACATATTTTTTCTAGGAATTTTTATTTTGATTGGAAGTTTTGTGTTTTTGACAAATGTTAAGGCGGAAGAAAACAGCACCACCACTCCGACAATAATAACACCTACTAGTACACCAACATCAACAATTGTGGCACAAACTCTTATTATAAGATATGAGAATGATATAATTTTAAAAAATAATTTAGAAATGCCGGACGAAATTCAATTTGAATACACTAAAAACGAAAATTATGCAAATACAGGAGTGTTTTCCACTACCAGCACAGAAAAAACTGTTTTAGATTTAGTTTTACAAGCAGTAGCTAGTGTAGAAAATTTAGATATTTCATCCAAACAATTAATTTATTATTCAGATTGGTCCCCTCCAAGTTATTATTTAAAATGTATAACAATTGACAACGAAGCAAGATGTGATAATTGGCAATATACAATAAATGGTCAATACCCTAATGTTGGAATGGATGCTTACGAAATAGATGATTCTAAAAATAATCAAATTTATTTATATTTCGGTGATAGATATCAAATTACGACAGATAAAAATGATTATTTTCAAGATGAAAATTTAGTTGGTACTATTTACGAATATAATTATCAAGATGGTATTTATGTTACCTCAACTAACACTAATCAGGTTTTAGCTATAACAAAAACCGAAGGTTGGTCTGACACTGTTTTATCATCTGAGAATATTGACGAAAATGGACAGGTTAATTTAACAGTGCCAAATGAAATTGGAAATTATAATTTAGGTTTAGAAAATGTTGGTGATTGGGATAATTATTATTGGCCTAAAAAATCTTTTTCTATTTCAGAATATTTTTCAACTAATCTAATGATTAGATATCAGGATCAAATTATTTTAAACCAAGGAGTACACCTACCAACTAGCTCTACTTACACATATCATAATAAAAATGAAGAAGAAATACTAACAACTACAACTGACAAAATCACAGTCTTGGGATTATTATCTTCTTTAGACCAAACTGAAATAAATTTTAATTTAAGTGACGTGGAATACTATGAAAGTGCTTGGGGAAATGGTTTTTATGTTAAATGTATTGATGTGGTTTTAGAAGATGAAAGTACAAAAAACGCTTGCCAAAATTGGCAATACATTGTAGATAGCATTTATCCTTCTACAGGAATGGATCAATATGAATTATCAGAAGAAGGACAAAATATCTACCTATATTTTGGTGATAGATATCAAATTACAACTGATAAAAATGAATACACCCCACTAGAACAAATCACTGCTAATTTATATGAATTTGATTATTTAAATGGTGTATATTCTAGTTCCACTTCTGCTTTAGACCAACTTGATTTATATCAGGCTAATCCTGACTGGACTAACACAGTTTTTGTTTCTTCTACAGTAGGAGAAAATTCTCAAGTATTATTCACAGCACCAGAGACAGAAGGTAATTATAATATTGGATTTAATTCTTATGACTGGTACTGGCCATATAATTCAATCGAAATAAAATCAAATGAAACAGGAGAAGATGGTGGAGACACAGGAGGAACTGGCAGTGGTGGTTACACTCCCCCACCAGATACTTTTATAAATGATGCTTTTTCATTTTTAAATTTAAAAATTAAAAATGGCAATTTTTTTGACAATCCAATATACACTGACTGGGCTGCAATTGCTTATGCTTCAAACTCAGGTAACTCCAGCCAAAAATCTAGTATAATTGATTATTTATTAGCAAACCCAATAACTGGAGATACCATAACTGATTATGAAAGACGAGCAATGGCTTTAATGGCCATGAGAAAAAGCCCTTATAATTCAACTAATATAAATTACATTCAAAAAATTGTTAATAGTTTTGATGGTACACAAATTGGAAATAATAATTTATTTAATGATGATGTTTTTGGTCTTATCACTTTACTTAATGCTGGTTATAATTATGAAGACCAAATTATTTCAAAATCAACAGAATTCATTATTTCTAAACAAAATAATATTGATGGTGGATTTGGTGGTACTGATCTGACTGCTGCAACTATTCAAGCTTTAATGATACTAAACTCTAGTAATGCAACAATTATTAATACTATTGACTCTGCAAAAAATTATCTAAAAACAATGCAAACTAATAATGCAGGATTCAAATCTAATTCAAACGACACAACTGAAAGTGTTTTTTCAACCAGTTGGAGTTTACAAGCTATTTATGCTTTGGGAGAAAATGAAAGTGATTGGAAAAATAATAATAATAAACCAAGTGATTATTTACAATCTGAACAAAAAAATGATGGCGGATTGTTAACTACGAAGGAATCCGAACAATCTAGAGTGTGGGCAACTTCCTATGCTATTCCTGCTTATTTAAATAAGACTTGGGATAATATTTTACATAATTTTGATAAACAAGCAGAAGAAGAACCAAACACCCCTCCTACCCCAAACGAAAACACTACAAACACTTCTTCAACAGAAAAAATTACCACACCAACCAGCACACCTACTTCTACATTAGATATTATTTTAGATTTAGAAAATACTACCACAACTATTGAAACAGATTTAAACACAACAACCACTTATAAAATAGAAAAAGAAAATGTAACTCAAAACTTTAGCTTTGACAACGAAGAAACAAAAGTACCACAAATCACAAAAAAACCTAATCTGGATAACAATATAGCAATGGAGCAATATAACAATGATGTTAAACCTACAACTTCCACTAACAAAACAGAACTCATTAGTCAAACATTATCATCTATTTCTACTACAACTATTCCCTACTCCAAAACTGCCAAAGGCGTCTTTGTTGGAGCCACATCTCTCACCGGGGCCCTAGGGCTTTATCTAGCTTGGCGTTTTCTACAAACTCTGATATAATAAGCATTGATTATATCCCGCCTTTTGCAGGGATCCCGTCTAATGCGGGACAGATTTAATTAAAATAGATTTCACTGATATGCAAAAATTATTTTTACCTATAATACTAGCACTAGTGCTTTTAACGGGCTGTAGTGTTATGTCGAACGACAACCCTACCTTATTTTCTGGAACTAGAAATTATGAAATGAAAATAATTAAATCAGAGGTTAATATAAATGATGTAAAATTTACAGCTAAAAAAAACTTGGTAGTCAAAGATGCTTTAGGACAATCTGGTGTAGAATACACACTTGACAGTCGAGAAAAATTAGCCAAACTAGACGGAGTAATTGCCACTGCTAGCCGAGAATGGAATGTGTATGTTGATGATATTAAGTCAGATTTGGATAGTATGGTTTGCAATGACTGTACTGTTGAATGGAGATATGAAATGATAACTAATTAAAAAAAACCCTGTCATTGCGAGGAGTTCTGATGAAATACAGAACGACGTGGCAATCCCAGAGTATCAGCAACGTAGCTAATTCAATGAGATTGCTTCGTCATGTATTCTCATTCCTCGCAATGACACAGTAAAGCAAAATATTTTATGAAAAAACTCATTATTCCAACACTATTGATCGCACTAGGTATCACCTGTCGCTTTATTCCCCATATCCCAAACTTCGCTCCAATCGGTGCAATTGCTATTTTTGGTGCGCTATATTTACCAAAACGTTGGGTGCTTATTTTGCCTATTTCAGCAATGTTTATTAGTGATATTTTTATAGGCTTTTACTCTTGGCAAATTATGGTATCAGTATATGTTGGTTTTATATTAATGGGAGTGATAGGTTTATGGATTAGAAAAAATAAAAAATTTTCCACTTTGGTTGGCGGAACTTTACTTGGCTCTGTGTTATTCTTCTTCATAACTAATTTTTCTGTCTGGGCCTTTGGCACAATGTATATTCACAGTTTTGCTGGATTGATACAAAGCTATTATATGGCTCTCCCCTTCTTCCGCAATTCCCTAGCTGGTGATTTGTTTTATGTTGGTGTTTTGGTTGGGAGTTTTGAAACAATTAAATATTACTTGAAAAATAGATTTAAAATAGATACACAAATTGAACGCCTGCCTGTCGGCAGGCAGGGCAGGCAGATGGCAGGTAAGTAGGGATTTAACAAATTTAAACGAATAAAAAAATCACCCCGATAGATATCGGGGTGATTTTAAAATATTTTTATTTTTCTTAAGCTTCAACACTTAACCCAACCAACGGCTTAATCACTCTTATATCTTCTTCATTTCTTTTTACTCTCTGCCCCATAAAAGTAATTTCTTGATCATTTTTCTTTACATAACCTAAAATTTCATCCAATGTACTGCTGATTTTATTTATATCTTCTTTTGTGGATACATCATTCAATTTTTCTTCAATCCTTTCTAATCTCTCGTCATGATCTAACAATTTTTGTATTATTTTATCTTCGTTCATATTTTATTTTATTAGTATTGATAGTATAATATGATAATTATAAATTGTCAAATACTTAATCTGCCCTGTTGACAGGCAGGTTAATGCTTAATCTACTTACTAGCTTGTTTAATAAATTCCCTAAACAAAGGATGTGGGGTCATCGGACGAGATTTGAATTCGGGATGAAATTGTACACCCACAAAGAAAGGATGATCTTTTAATTCCACAATTTCTACTAGGTCTGACTCTGGATTGAGACCGACCACTTGTAAACCCGCCTTGTCAATAGCTTCACGGTAATCATTATTAAATTCATAACGATGGCGATGGCGCTCACTAATCTCACTTTTACCATAGGCCTGTATAACCCTACTACCTTTGCGCAAAACACAATTATAGGATCCCAAACGCATAGTGCCACCGTAACGATTATTTTGGACATTCTTAGCTTGATTAGGATTTATATGAATTACTGGATCTGAAGTTTTGTCATTCATTTCTACAGTATTGGCTTGCTTTTTGCCCAAGACATTACGAACAAATTCAACCGAAGCTAATTGCATACCATAACACAACCCCAAATAAGGAACCTTATTTTCTCTAGCAAATTTAATCGCCTTTATAATCCCTTCTACCCCTCTAGTACCAAATCCGCCAGGCACAATTATACCATCATAATTTTTTAATTTTTTTATTGTAGTCGGATTTTTCTCAAATTCCTCACTATCTATCCAATCCATCACAGGTTTTGCATTATTGTACCAAGCCGCATGTTTAACTGCTTCTATAACTGAAATGTATGAATCAGCCAAAGTAAATTTTCCAGTACCAAAATATTTACCAACAACTGCAATCTTTACTTCTTTTTTACTATTTTTAATTTTTTTAACAAATTTTTTCCAAACATCCATATGGCTTTTTCGACCAGGAATGTTTAAAATTTTTAAAACCTTATTACCGATGTCTTGCTCCTCCATCTTTAGTGGAATTTCGTAAATAGATTTTACATCCGGAGCTGAAATACAATTTTCTTTTGAGACTCCACAAAAAGTAGCCAACTTCTCCCGTCTTGGCTGATCTAAATCCTTTTGTCCTCGAGCAACAATCAAATCGGCTTGAATACCAACATTGTTCAAACTTCGTGATGCATGCTGGGTAGGTTTAGTTTTCATTTCACCCAAATGAGATGGGATTGGTAAATAACTAACCAACACAAAAGCCACGTCTCCTGGATTTTGCAACTTCAGCATTCTAGCTGCTTCTAAAAATAAAATATTTTCATACTCACCTACTGTTCCACCAACTTCAATAATCACAATCTCAGCCTTGTGTTTATCAGCTGCAACATTAATTCTTCTAATAACTTCTTCTGGCACATGGGGAACTACTTGCACACACTTGCCTTTGTATTTCATTGATCTTTCATTTTCAATTACAGTCAAATATACCCGACCAGTTGTCATGTAATTTTCCGAATTTAAACTAATATCCAAAAATCTTTCATAATTGCCCATGTCTTGATCAGTTTCATCACCATCATCTGTAACAAAAACCTCACCATGTTCAATTGGATTCATGGTGCCAGCGTCCACATTTACATAAGGGTCAATTTTAAGAGCTGTCACGGCAAAACCCTTGGTTTTTAAAATGGCACCCAAAGAAGCACTCGTCACACCTTTGCCCACGCCCGACAAAACCCCCCCGACCACAAAAATATATTTTCTTTTTTTCTTCATATAAAAATTAATTATTATTTTACTTTTAAAAATAAAAAAACGATATAATATAATATGGTTCTTCAATCAGCAGTATTATACCACAAAAAATAATTCCAGACAAAGGCTGATCTGCCTCTAACAAAAAAACCCTCCGGAGCTGGAGGGGTGATTTTTTTAATCTTCACTGACTTTGACTCGAAGCTCAGCTTCAAGCCTGTGGGGAAATTTTATCTTTACTTCAAATTCACCACATTCTTTTATTGCTTTATTTAATTCAACTTGATTAGATTTAATACTAAAACCCAGCTGTTTTTTTACTTCCTGTGCAATCTTGTCAGCACCAACAGCAGAATATAAAGTACCACCAACGCTGACCTTAGCTAGAATTTCAATTTCACTACCATCTATCTTTCCGGCAATATCTTGAGAATCTTTTAATTCTCGCTCCATTTGTTTGGCTTGTTTTCTTTCTTGAGCTTGAATTTTTTCCAGTGCATCAGAGGTCGCAGGTCTAGCCAAATTCTTTTTTATCAAAAAATTACGAGCATAGCCATCAGCTACTTCTTTTATATCCCCCTTTTGTCCTGTCCCAGCTACATTTTGTAATAATATAACTTTCATATATAAAGGCTAGAAAAGCTGAAAAAGCTAAAAATGCTTGAAAGACTTTTCTAATATAATTATACAATATACTTGACTTTTGTGCAAATGTATGATAAACTCTAAACATAAATCGAGCTTTTCTAGCCTTTTAGGCCCCTGCCGGCAGGCAGGTTTCAAGCCTTTCAAGCTTTTGCTTTATGAAATCAGGCTTTGTGGTCCTAGTTGGACGTTCCAACGTAGGCAAATCCACCTTATTAAACACCTTAATTGGCACCAAAATCGCGGCCACTTCTTTTCGTGCCCAAATGACTCGCCACGAAATTCATGGGGTTTTAAACACCCCCGAAGGTCAGGCTATTTTTATTGATACCCCCGGAGTTTTTAAAGACCGAAAAAATCCCTTAACTGCCAAATTGACCAATAAAGTAAAAAGCATTTTAGAACAAGAATTAAACCTAATAATTTATGTGGTTGACCCCACCAGAGAAATTGGTGACGAAGAGAAGGCTATTCTTGGTATGATAAAATATCTTGATGTTCCAAAATTATTAGTAATAAACAAAAGTGATTTACCTGCCAATGAACGAAACTATCAGGATGATTATGAAATGTGGTCAGATGATTTTGAACAGACATTTAAACTATCGGCTCTACGTGCTAGCCACATTCAACCTTTGCGTGAAAAAGTAATGGAATTTTTACCAGAAGGCCCAGCTATGTACGAAGCTAATCAACTTACTAATATTGATAATTACTTTTGGATTGAAGAAATTATTAGAGAAAAAGTTTTTTCTATTTTTGAAAAAGAAGTCCCCTACTCAATTACAGTGGAGGTTGAAAATATTGAAGATAAAAAAGATATCATGGTTATTACTGCCAAAATTTTGACTAATCAGGATCGCTATAAAAAAATGATTATCGGACAAAAAGGTTTAAAAATTAAAGAAATAGGACAAATGGCCAGAAAAGAATTGGAGCAAGCCATAAATAAAAAAATCTTCCTAGAGTTGGAAGTTGAGGTAGATAAACATTGGGTGGAACGAGTGTAATAAACAATCTTTAAATTACCCCAAATAAACGTGACAAATTGTTTATAGATACACAGATAAAACGAATTTAACGAATAAAAACGAATATATAAATCAGTTCAAATTAGTTAAATTCGTTAAATTCGCGTATCTATAAAACATAGTTTTAATAATAGAATCTACTCAATTTCATAACTCAAAATAATTACTCTCTCATTTTTCTTATCTTATTCAAATCATTTTTAATTTTTTCTTTAAGTTCTTCCCTACTCTCAAATTTTTCCAACTCACTCACCTTCTCTCCAACATCAACCAACAATTCTTCTCCATAAAAATCTTCACCAACATAATTTAGCAAGTGAATTTCAAACTTAAAAACTGGCTTTTCTAAAATTGTTAAACTAGCTAAATATTCTTTTTTATTCAACCAAACCTTGGCAATATAAACTCCAGCTGATAAATCAATATCATTTTTTTTTATATTCAAATTAGCAGTTGGAAATCCCAACTGCTGTCCTATTCCATCTCCGTGAATTACTTTGCCTTTTAACATATTAAATTCTTAGCGTGTATCATTAACTGAATTACTAATTACTCAATTACTAATTACTTCGACAATAATTCCAAAGCCTTTTCAATTCCTAGATCTCGATAATTAACTTCGCCAGTTTCTTCGTCTACTACCACATCAGTAAACATTTCTTCCAATTCAACATCTGGTTTAATGCCTTCTTTATCAATTTGTCTATCCTTTGGTGTATACCAACGAGCCACAGTTAATTTTAAAGCTGAACCATCTGGTAATATTTCAAATTCTTGAACCGAACCCTTACCATAACTAGTTTGTCCAACTAGGGTTGCTAATTTGTAATCTTGCAAAGCACCGGCCACAATTTCTGAACCAGAAGCAGTTCCCTCATCAATCAAAATTACAGTTGGTAAATCAGCCAAACGATGTTTGCCAGAACTTTCGTATTCACTCACTTGAGTTTCGCTAAATTTTTCTTTTACCACCACACCAGCTGGAATCCATTCACTAGCCACGGCGACTGAAGTATCAAAATAACCACCCGGATTACTACGTAAATCCAATATAATTCCTTTGGGGCTAGCTAACAAAACTTCACTTACAGCTTTGTCAAAATCACCCCAAGTATCATCATTAAAATAACTAATATGTAAATAAACAATATTATTATCTTTCATTTCCCACTCAACAGTTGGCAAAGAAATAGTATCTCTAACCACGACTATATCCTCCAAACCATCAAGACCATCATGACTGATAGTTAATTTAACTTCAGTACCTTTTTTACCCCTAATATTGTTAACTGCCTCGTCCAAATTCATATCAAAAGTTTCAACCCCATCTATAGCATAAATTTTATCTCCAGCTCGCAAACCAGCTTTTTCGGCTGGAGATCCTTTGAGCGGAGCAATCACTGTCAACTGATCTTTTCGTAAACCAATTTCAGCACCAATACCATCAAAGGCTTCGCCTGATAAATCTTTGGCAAATTGACGCGCTTCTTTTGGCGGAAAAAATATTGAATAAGGGTCACCCAGACCGCTAACCAAACCTTGCATAGCCCCATAAAACAAATTAACTTCATCTACTGGCTGGCCAACGTAACGTGTTTTTATTTTGTCCCACAAATCCCAAAACTCAGTAAACTCAACTTCTGGCGTTCGGCTCTGTGAATACAAATCCAACACTTTGGTAATTTTTACCTCACCATTATCACCTGTCATCAAGCCCTGTATTTGCCACATTCTACCAATAAAAATACCGGAAAATAAACAAAACAAAGCCAATAAACTTATACTCAAATAAAAATATTTTTTATTTTTCATGTTATATTTTTAAATTTTAAACAGGGTTATTATAACCCTGTTTGAATAAATAATCAAGTTATACTTTACTCATTGAGCTCGAGACATTATCAAAAATTTTACTTGCTTTTCTAATTTTTCAACCCTACGCCTTAACTTAAAATTATCAGCGATCATCACGTCATCATCTACTTGGGTACGTGCTTCCAATTTTTTCAAATCCCTTTTTATCTCTTCCAATTCCGAACTGATACTCCTCAACTCTGACCTAATATCAGCAAATCCTTGATCCATCTTAGCCTCTAATCGAACAATATCATCCTTGGTTGCCATATTCTTGATATCATCCTTGGTTGCCATATTCTTGATATCATCCTTGGTTGCCATGTCTTTAATATCATCTTTACTAGCAGAATTATCTTTTATAAATTGGACAATTTCTAAAATGTCATCTATTTTTTTATCTAAATTTTGTAATTTTGGATCCTGTTCCATATTTTTTAATTTTGCATATTTCAATTATATACCACTATTTTTGCTCTGTCAAATCAGGTTTTGAATAGGTCCCATCAAATTCATACCCGGCATAAGTAGTAAGTAATAACATCAAAACAAACCCAACATACATCCAAATATTACTATAAAACACAGCATAAGATTTTACAAACAAAGGCACAGTAATGACCATATCTAAAACTGTTCCAGTTAGCAAACCAATAACACCCAATAAAAATCCTTTTTTAGCTGTTGGCAAACCCATCTTGAAATACCATTTTGCCAAAAGTAATACTGCTGGTATTTCCAAAACCCACCAGCCGATTTGAATTCTAAGTTGACTTTCCTTGAACCAAGGGGTAAACATTAAGATTAAAATAACGACAAAGGCCACAATCCAGACTAACACCCCAAACACTAAAGCTCTTTTTAAATTCATATTTTTGTGAATTAAAAATAATATTAATAATGATAGATGATAAGTGATAAGTGATAAATGATAAGTGATAAATGATAATTGTAAAAAATAAATTTCCTTTATACATCATCTATCATCTATCACTTATCATATATCATATAAAAATTATTTATCCGCTTTCAGAGTGGTTATAGGACGAGATTGTGTTATAAAAATTTTCCCCTTATCATCCATTGCCCACTCAATATCGCAAGGAAAGCCGTAGTGATCTTCAATTTTTTTACAAACCTCAGCCACCTCAATAATTTGTTTACCAGTTAGTTTTTGTTTTTCTCCTTCGCCTCCAATTTCAATCCACTCATTTGCTCCATCTTCATCTTTTACAAATTTTTTATTGACTGTTTTAATAATTTTATCCTTTGGTGTTTTCATTAGTTTGCGTGTCTGATGTCCTACATTTATATCAAAAATACTCATATCACTTTTGTGAACTATATAGCTATCTGGCGTGACTAATCCGCCAACAATCGCCTCACCCAAACCATAAGCAGCTTCTATAATCATTTGATCTGGATCTTCTGTTACTGGATGAACTGTAAAAGTAATACCAGAAACATGTGACTGGATCATTTGTTGAATTACTACAGCCACTGAAACATAGGCATCAATCAGACCTTTTTCATGACGATAAAAAATTGCCCGAGGAGTAAACAAAGATGACCAGCAATTTTTTACTCGCTCAACCACATTTTCACGGGTAGTATTGAGATAAGTTTCCAACTCCCCTGCCCAACTAGCAACATCACCATCCTCCGCAGTCGCCGATGAACGCACCGCCACAAATTGGTTATTTAGTTCTCCCCCTATCAAGGGGGAGTCAGAGGGGATGTTGGCAAACAACTCATCAAAAGCCTGCAAAATTTCTTTTGTAAGATCTTCAGGCATTGGCACATCATGAATTACATCACGAATAACATTGCTAGCCTTATCAACAGTATTGGTATTTTCTGGATCCACTTCAGCCAAACGTGCTTCAATCTCTTCTTTTAAATGTGTCTCTTCCACAAAACGATCGAAGGCATCAGACAATATTACAAATCCATTTGGTATTGGATTATTATTTACCTGCCCGCCGAAGAGGTGGGTCATTTCACCCAAAGAAGCACCTTTGCCTCCAGCAATATCTACATTTGTTTTTCTAATATCTTTGAAGAATTTTAAATGTTTCATAAATAAAAAATTATAAATTACAAAATATTAACTACTCCACTATCGGCATCCACTTCTACCCTATCTCCATTTTTTACATGTTGTAAAATTTCTTCTGACAAACTAACTATAGCCGGCTTATTATTTTCTCTAGCAATAATGGCAGCATGAGATGTGACTCCCCCGTGTATAGCCAAAATTGCACTACTCATTTTTATCAATGGTATAGTTGGTTTTATTTTAACTAACAAAACAACATCATTTTTTTTGCAATGATCAATTTCTCTAAAGTCATGCACAATACACAAATTTCCTTCTGCTTTTCCCCCACTGGCACAAGTTCCTTTAAATTGCATAGTATTTTTTTATTAAATTTTAATTGTTTATATTATAGCACACCCCCCTTGACAAAAGCAATAAAATGTGCTATAATATATTGTCAAAATGAAAATGGGTAAAAGTGCTAATTTTAGCACAAAACCCTTCATTAGACAGGAATTTTGGTGGACATTACAACTTAAAAAGGTGATTCTCTACGGACTTTTGGGCATATTTTGTCTAGATGTCCGTAGAGGATGACAGCCGAGTTTGGTAATTTGTAAGAGAGGGTCAATTGACTCTCCACCAGATAAAGTTGTCAATAGACAAAGGAGATGAAGCGATGAAGACATTGTATGCGCTGAGACACTCGGACAAGGACGGCAAAATGAAGAACCGGATCGGCACCGGAGGCGTGGAGTTAGCTAACCTGCTTGGTAGCAACTTCCCGGTTCAAGATGTTACCGACCTCTTCCACCACGAGCTTCCCCGTACCACGGAGACCGCCCTGGCCTGGCTCTCCGGGTACTACTACTCGAATGTCACGGTCCACCCTGTCGTCCCCGGCATGGGCAACGACGAGATCTTTGGTGCCATGGCCACCGAGGGCATGCGCAAGCTCGCCCCCGAGATGGGCAACTTCCGCGCGGTCCTCAAGGACTCGGGCGAGGAGAAGTGCCGCGAGTGGGCCGAGGGCTTCATGAACGCGGTGCGCGCCATGTTCGACGTGATGGACCACGGTGGCACCGGTGTGAGCTTCTCCCACTCCCCAACGGTGGAGTTCTGTGCCTATGCTGTCTCCGAGTACGGCGAGCTGGACGACGCCATCGCCAACGGACTCGGTTCCTGCCAGGGCATCATCCTCAAGCAGGACGAAGACGGCACGATCACCCTGGTCGGACTGGCGCAGTAGCCTCTCTCTCTTCCTTCCACCCCACCTTATAACCCCACCAACAATTCCTTCGGCAACTGTTTCCTCCCTGGATTCAGTTGCCGTTGCGAAATTACTCTTGTCAAAGAATAATTTCGCAAAACAAAAAACCCGACCCAGTGTCGCGGTTTTTTGTTTTTATATTATGTATTATGACTTGTGATTAGACATCCACTTCCTCATATTTTTAAAATTGTCATATAGATAAACTTGCACTCCCATTTTTCTTGGATCTTTTAAATTACTTTCCTGATCATCTATATAAATTATATCTTTAGAATTTTTTATACCAAATTTTTTCATTACTTCTCTTATTGTTTTCTCACTAGCTTTTGGTAAATTAAGATCATAGGTATTTATCATATCATCAAATTCTTTTCTTTTTATTATTTTAGAACCCTTCAAATTTCCATCAAATAATATAGGAAAACTTTTTGATAACCCGATTACAGTATAACCACGTCGACGCAAAACCTGTGCATAGGCAATAATACTTTCATTACGACGAGATGTCATACGCAAGTGATAATTCCAAATTTTTTGTGGATCTGCTTTGATACCCAAATTTTTTATAGCCCTAGGAAATACTTGTAGACCAGAAATTTTTTTCATTGCAGCCAAACAATGTTCGGTGTACAACGCATCATAAGCTTCTTTTATGTCTACACCATAATTTTTGTGCAGATATCTAGCTGTCACCCAATAGTCACCGTTTAATATTACTCCGTGCAAGTCTAGAATTATTAATTTTTCTGGTTTAATCAAACTATAAACCGACTTTCTAACCTCTTTTAAATTATTAAACCAAAAAGTATTTATTCCTATGCCTTGGGGAATATGTAAAAACTCTTTTAAATCATCAAAATAAATGGCTTCCTCTGACTTAACCTGATATTTTTTTAAAACATATTCAAACATTTCCTGACTACATTTATTCAAACCGACATCCTGTGAATTTATTATTTCAGTAAAATAAAGAGATAAATTAAATTTTATTTTAAATAATTTAATATATTTGGCAAAATTATTACTGAGCAAAACTGTCTTATAACCGGCTTTTTTTAACTCCAAAGCAAAGTCAAGTGTATCTTGATTGACTTGATGTAATCGCAAATGAATTTTTTCTAACTCGTTGCCGGTAGCTTTTATATTTAATTCGTCGGCTGATTTTTTAAAAGACTCCACACTAGTAATCTCGCCAGTACAAGATTTTAAAAACCATTTGCGCCAAAAAATATCATAAACTTCTTTAAAAGGCTTTTTATATTTTTTAGCAATAAATTTACAAGTTGGTATATACCCACCATACCAGACTACACCAGCCGCATCAAAAATTATAAGCTTTATTTTTTTTGACATAATAAAATTATTTAATGGAACCAACAATTCTAATAATACCAAGAATAGCGTCAACTTCAATTGTATCCCCATCTTTCAAAACTTTAGTAGCAATTCTAGTACCTATAATACAAGGCTTTTTTAATTCACGAGCTACGATAGCCGCATGCGATGTAATTCCTCCAGCATCAGTCACAAATCCAGCCGCTTTTTTCATGGCGGGCAAAAGACCAGGGTGAGTAGCCACTGATAATAGTATATCACCTTCTTCAACTTTGTTTATCTCCTCTGTTTTGTTTACTATTTTTACTCTCCCTTTCGCATAACCAGTGGAAGCTACTGTACCATGAATAACTAAGACGTTTTCTAAATTTTTATCTTGTATATAATCTAGACTCTTTAAAAAATTATCAGCCTCATCACCTATTAAAATATCTTGTCCCATCTCACTTTTAGCAACCCAGACACAATACTTACTTCGCTCAATTAATTTATCAACATCTAACTCTTTTTTTTCTAACAAAAGACTATTTAATTCCTCTACACTGGCATAATACAATAGATCTTTGTTAACTCCAAATCTTTTTCCAATTTCCTCTAAAATAACAGACCAACAAGCAGAGATACCAAATAAAATCTCCATACGTAACCCCTTCAAATAAGTAAATTTTCTTGCCACTGAAAATAAATACTTTTCTTCTTCTGTGAGATTTAATTCTTGTCCAATATTTTTTTGTATTTCTGACACTTTATCTCTAGTATTCAATAAATCCGACAATTCATTTTGGACAAGCTCTTTACCAACTGAAAACTTTTTTATTACCTCTTTTACATCAGATAATTTTCTAGCTGGACCAATTTGACCATGATCAACCCAAAACCAATCTAAATAATAATCTTTAATTTTTTGTTCAGATAGATTTGAACCAAGTGATAATTGCAATAATTCTATTTGGGCCAACTTAGAAGGCATTAATTCTACTGGACTAGAAAGTTGATATAATATTTCCGGTATAGACATTACAAAATCAATTTTAAATTTAGCATTTTTGATAATGTCTTTTAAAAGATGAGTAAACTTATGAAACATGTGATCAGAAAAAACCGGTACATAACCAAAAGCAGAAAAATCATTACCCAATTTATAGCTTTTAAATAAAAAATCTGCTATTTCTTGATTGCTCATTTTACTAATATCTATACGAAAAAAACCTCTAATCAATTTCAAACACTCGGTTGCTATCTCTTGATGTTTTTTATAAACAAAATCAACAAAATTTGGATCTTTTCTAATTTTATTTATCAAATAATCTGATCCTTTGTCCCAAGCATCATAATCAGCAAAAAATTCTAATCCTTTATTTTTGTGTATACAAAAAGTATCAACTCCGGCTTTCCTACCATCTAATAAGTCAATTAAAATCTGTGATGGCCAAGCATTATGCATTGGAGAAATTGTGAGAGGAGTCGTTGAATATTCCTCATGAGATTTAGTATATTTAACCATACTATTTTTTTATAATTTTTATAATTCCTTTATTGGCATCCACTTCAACCAAATCACCATCCTGCAAAACTTTTGTGGCTATTTTGGTACCAATTACACACGGAATATTTAACTCACGAGAAACTATCGCAGCGTGAGAGGTTACTCCGCCTTGTTCGGTAATAATTGCGCAAGCCTTCTTCATAGCCGGCACAATATCGGGGTCAGTGGCGATTGAAACCAAAACATCACCTGGTTTCATCTTGTCCATATCGCTAGCCCTAATAATAATTTTTACCCTACCCTTACCATAACCAGGAGAACCTATGGAACCAGAAAGTAAATGAGAATCAAACTTAATCTTTTTCTCTGTTTGCTTTAAAATTTTTTTAGCCACATCTCCAATAAACACACCTTCAAAATTATTTTCAACGTAATAAACACATTTTTCAGTCCTAATCATAAGTTCAGATTCATCATATTTATCAAACAAAAGCATTTTTTCTACCTCATCTTTCATCATAAACCTAACTTGTTTTTCTGTTAAGTAATTACGTCTCGCAATCTCACGTAAAATTGCAGACATCTTGTAAACAGCAAAAAGTTGTGCATAACGACGATAAATTTTTGTAATCATAAAATTAGAGAACTGTAAAAATATATTTTGCCATTTATCATCCACCTGTAAATCCTCAAACGATTGTATTTTTTTCTTTTTATTTTCTTTAAGTTCCAGAATCTGTTTTTTATAAATGTCTGACGGATTTTTACCACTCACAAAAATGTCTCTTAGTTGTTTTATATAATCTTCTACATGGTACTCCCCTTCTACCCACAAATGTTTAGTATAATAGTACTTTTCTCTATGTTTCTCTAATAATTTCAAAATGGTATTGGGTAAGCTATTTTTAATTTTAACGATTGTCTCTTTTCTAAATAATTCTAAAAGTTTCTTGTTCTTTTCTATCGCAATACCAATTTTTAAGAGTTCTTGTTGTTCAATAAAAATCAATGATTTATTAGTTGGTTGGGTCAAGATTACAAAGTATTCATTTATCTTGTCCTGCTTTATTTCTTTGTTTTCCAAATAATTTTTTAATCTATTAGTCAGATTGTTATGGAACATATCAGCCGCCACAGGTATCCAACACCAAGTATAATAATGATTGTGTATTTCATTATGTTTTTTATAAATCTGCCACAACTCCTCATTGTTTAGCTTATCCAAATTTTCTTGCGGAATTGTCTCACAATATTTTCGCAATTTATCAGCCTCTATAATTATATTTTTGTTAATCTCACCAGCATAATTTGGTTCATTTACAATTTTATTTACAATATTTTCGGCGACATCGTTGGAATCTTGTTCACCAAAATAAAACCAAAGATGATAGCCTTCAAATTTTGTCAGAACTTTTTTATACGCCCGACCAGTATTTTTTTTAAAATCATTAGCAAAACAATACAACCACAAAGTAGAGAAAAACAAATCACAATCAGGAATATCTTCACCCAACATCCACGGATCTTTTGTATTTAAATTATCTGGTATCATAATTTTTTAATTAATCCTTTTTCAGCAT
>CAYXGV010000017.1:0-18732 GCA_964464685.1 uncultured Gammaproteobacteria bacterium
CCAAGTGACATCGGGGTCTCCATTTGGACTAACTGGTACTTTTCCTATATAACCATCAACAACCAAGCCGGACAAGTCAACACAGGCACCGTCTGAATCAACGTTAACATCACAATATATATTATTATTATCACAACCTGACAGTGTGCCAACACTTGAAATCATATAAACTGTCCCACTAGTCATATTAGCAATAGCATATAAATAATTTCCCCCATTATCAACCTGATCAAGCTTGATAGCTTGACTAATTGCGGATACATCCTGCCAACGAGCTGAATCCCGTGAATCTTGAAAACGAGTTAGTGGATCTAATGCCACAAAAATTACCGAAGCTAAAATAGCAATAATTGCCACGACAATCAAAAGTTCAATTAGTGTAAAAGCTTTTTTATTCATATAAATAATATTAAAATTATCTAGCAATGTCTATTTCAGTACTATTTTCAGATTCACAAGCTCTGACATGGATAATTCCAGTAGACTCACGTTCCAAAGTATAACCAGTCATAGTAGCATCCCAATTGCCATTCCCATTAGGACTGATGGGTACATTACCCAAATAGCCCTCTGTCACCAATCCTGACAAATCTACGCAAGCTGTCTGAGTAGGATCAATATCACAATAATCAGTCACACCAACTAAGGTTGCACCAGAACTGCAAGTTCCAATCAGATAAACCTCTGAATCAGTTAGGTTGGTGATAGCTGAAATGTAAGATCCCCCATTATCTACCTGATCTATTTTGATCGCGGAAATAAGACCGGAAACATCTGCCCAACGAGATGAATCACGGGCATCTTGAAAACGAGTTAACGGATCCAAAGCCACAAAAACGACCGAAGCCAAAATAGCGATGATCGCAATCACGATCAAAAGCTCAATGAGTGTAAATCCCGATCCTTTTTTTCTATTATTTTTTTTCTCCATAAACTTATAAATTAATACTAAAAACCAACTTCAGTATTTGTAACTGAGGAGGTTGTTGTTAATAAATTTGAATCTTCTATAAAAAATGTGTCTGCATTTTCTCCTAAAGTTTCTTCACCTGCTGTAATTGCTTCTGGCGCTATTTCGGAAGTTTTTGATACAATCTCATCTAATTTTACCTTTTGATTATTTTGAAACCAAATAACACCAGCTAAAAGTAGCATAACTTCTACTAAAATAATCAACAAAAATTTTATTTTGGTAGGTTGTTTGTCTGATTTTTCTTCAACAACCAAGCCTTCTTCATCTTTCAAATTATTTTCTTTTGGACCGTCCACTTCAACAACTTTTTTTTCAATTTTCTTCTTTTTCATCTTATTGTCCCAAATTATTTCTGGATCTTTTTTATCCCAACTCTTGTTCAAACCTCGCAGAGCCAGACCGACAGCTTCTATGTATTCTAATGATACTTTCTTTTCTAAAATTCTTGACCGGCCCAATTTGATTGGCAACTCAAGTTTTTCTTGTAAATATTCAATCAAACCAGGCAACAAACTGGAACCACCAACCAACATCACTTCCGCCACCTTATTACTAGTTTTATTTTCAAAATAATTAATGGAAGCAAAAATTTCCTTTAAAATTTCTTCAACTCGTTTTCCTAAAATTTTTGAAATCTTTTTGTTTTTTCCAGTCAAACCATTCTTTTTCTTAATGTCTTCAGCCTCAACATTTTTAAGTTTTAAATCCACTGCCAAATCTTTGGTCATATCTTCCCCGGCCACCATGACAGAATAATTAAAATGCAAGCCTGCCTTATCAAAAATATTTATTTTGGTAGTTTCGGCTCCGATATCTACCACACAAACCGGCTCTTTTGGCAGATTACTATACAAATCTCTAAAAAGCGCCATGGCTTCAACATCAAAAGTTTGTATTTCAAATTTATTCTTTTTAAAAAATCTAATCCACTCATAAAAAATCTCTCGATTTACGGCAATTACCAAAACCTCAGCTCCGGCTTTATTTTGTTTCAAAACTCGATAGGAATAAACTAGATTATCTATTTTTTCTGGTACACTAGACACTACCTCTTCTCTAACTAAATTTTTTCTATCCTTCTTGGCATGAGGAGGAAGGTCAAAAACATTAATATAAGTAACCGCATCGGGAAAACCAAAAATTATGTTTCTGTTAGAGATACTCTTGGGTTTGGCTTTACTAAATAATTTTTTCAAGACTGTGGCTAATTTTTCTTCGTCTTTAATTCTACCTTTTTCTACAATCCCCGACTCGATATTAACTCTGGCTAAACCTAAAATTTTGGTATGCAAAGAATTACCTTTTAAATACACGGCCTCAATCGTATTGTCTGCGATATCTAAACCAACTATTTTTTTACTAAACATATTATGTATCTAACTTTTGCCAAGAATTAAGAGTGATCACACCATCATTGAAGGTTACATTGGCTTCTATCTTCTCACCAAAGTCACCCATAACAGCTGTCACTGTTATTATCCGACTATCACCATCGGTTTGCACATCTATTATACACGAATTTTCCGCTAAATTCAAAGTTTCTCCGCTATAATTAGCAACTAACTGTATTTGACACAAAGCTTCTTCCATACAACCATCAGCTAAAGATGCAACCTCACCACCTTTCTGAGAAGTAAAACCCATATCAAGCTCACCTAGTCCTAAAAAAGAAGAACTAAGCGCCAAAATCAAAGCGGTGGCACCAATTACCAACACAATTATCAGTGCAGCCATACCCCGATTGTCTTTTTTAATATTCATACCGTTAACGTATACTTACTGCAGTTTCTAAACTTTGTGTAGATTGAAATTCAACACCCCCATCATCAGCAAATTCTATTATAAAATCTATTTTTATATTTTCTTTGTTACCCAAACCGGTCAAATTTGTAAACTGCAAATTCGTCACCTTAACTTCATCGCTAGTTATATTGATGGGACTGGCCGTACCTTCTATAATCTGCAAAATGCCATCGTCTTCATTCAACCTAATAATTGTCGGATTTAAAGTGCTGGAAACAAATGCCAAAGATAATACACCAGGATCAGAATCAAAAGTAGAACTGGCTATATTTACCCCAGTTGCGGTCTGAATTTTTTGTGTCATCATATCTAGAGAAAATCTAGCATTTGCCTGCACCTCTTGCACTGCATAAGTTTTATTACTAGAATTGCCAATGGACAAAGAAAAACTAATGAAAGCACCTATTATCAGACCAATAACTGCGATATAAATTATTGTTTCTATTAATGTAAACCCAGCACTATTTTTTTTTAACGAAAAAAAGTGTTGTTGCATAAAGACTGCTCCATCTTTCCATGGAAAAAAGTGGCGCTGAGTAAACCCTCTGTTAATTAACATAAAATTATTTATTAATTAGTCCTTGAGACAACGGACAGAAAAACCTAATGACTTATTACCTACACCCCAGCTAACCGCAGCGGAGCCTGAATGCAAGAACTGTCTCCAAGCATTATTGACATCGCTCTCAGAGGAAGACCAGATGTAAGCGTACGAACCACGACTATAGAAAAACCCGTTATTGTAATGCCTATATCCAGCAGGCCAAACCGTAAGACCACTGGAGTTTGTGGCACCTGTGTTGGGAGAATTCCAACAAGGATATGTTCCACAAATAGTGGTTCCTTTCATTTGACCGCCTTCATTTGTGCCTCTCCAGCCAGTAGCGGATTCGTTGTAAGGAAAATCAGTGGCGCAAGTACCTGAATCACAAACTTCCCGTTCTAACGCGGTGTACTCGTAATGCGATGGTATATGCCAACCAGTCGGACAAATTCCCTGAACCGGACTTGTACAGGCAGGCTGACTTTCGCCTGTGCCGTTACAGGATGCCGCCCCGCACATCATTTGCGCCCACTGATACAAAGCACCATCTGTAGTGCAGTTTCCTTCAGTATTACTGTAACAATATTTTTCTGTTTCGGCCACCGAAGAACAATCACTGCCTTGTTGATTTGTTCCGGCAGTCATTGTTCCATAATTCAAATTTTTTGCCATCCAACACTGGGAACCGACAAGGACCGTAGCATAGGTTTGTCCATCTCTTGAGTCAGTGAGTGTGTCACCACAATTCCAAGAAACTGGAGTAGATTCTCCCTCTACTTCAAGCATACAAGCGCCGATACTAACTACACCAGTAGATGCACGATTTAAATAATAAAGCGTTTTGGCACTCGTTCCACCATTAGATTCAATGGGTATTTGTCTAATATAACCTGCAGTCACCAAACCGGTCAAATCCACACAAGAAGATTGAGTAGTTGATGCCGTGCAACCAATATCACAACCAGACGTATCTGTGCCAATTATATAATTAAGATCTGCTGTTATATTACGAATACTTTCTAAATAATTTCCTCGATTGTCTACTTGATTAATTTTGATAGCCGATAAAATTGCAGAAATATTTTGTTGACGAACTGAATTTCTTGCATCTTTAAAACGTTGTAAAGGATTTAAAGCTACAAAAACTACCGTAGCTATAATGGCAATGATCGCGATAACTATAAGAAGTTCTATTAGGGTAAAACCCCTTTTACAATTTTTAATTTTAAATTTCAAATTAATCATACTCTATCTGCTTATTTTTATTGATCCGCCCTCCGCACCACAGGCTATAACATTAATTTGACCACTATCATCTCTTTGAATGGCATAGTAAGTTTTTTCTAGGCTACCAACCGAAGGATCATGTGGAATTTTGGGTAATTTGGTGGTCAAGTCAGATGATAAATCTAAACAAGTAGAAGCAACTTCATCCATAGTTTCCAAATCAATCTTAATAAAATAATCACCATTATCATTATACCAACCAGTTTGACTACCATCACCATTAACACGAATTCTATATTCAGCATCAGGACCAGTTGGTCCTAACTCATCCATCATAAATCGCATACTACCCGATCCAGTATAAATTAAAATCTGAACAAAAAAATAATCCCCTAAGGTACTTTTATCTACATCATAAACATTGGAATACCACGTATAATTACTAGTAGTACCATCCGTACGTACAGATGAGGCATCAACTAAATCATAATCAGTATATGAAGAAACATTACCAATTCTCACTCTTACATTACCGCTACAAACACCATCACAATCCAAAATAGCTAAAACAGTTACCCTTGAAAAATCATTGATATCTGAAGCATCAAACCAATTACGTGGAGTATAAGTGCCGAGAGGATAATAATTAAGTGGCTGACTAAAACTTGGATAATTTAGCTCTATGTTAGCAACACTCTGAGCACAAAAAATACCACAACCAGTTGTGTCAGTACCCAACATATGCCATGTTTCATCAATTCCAGTCGGCAACTTCCCCTGATTGTCAATTTGATAAATACGCACAGCGTCTCCGATCGCTTCGGCATCTTGCCAACGTTGTGCATTACGAGCATCTTGAAAACGTTGTAAAGGATTTAAAGCTACAAAAACTACCGTGGCCATAACGGCAATGATTGCAATAACTATAAGAAGTTCTATTAAAGTAAAGCCTTTGCGGCAATCCAAATATTTAAACAAATTAAAATTTTCCATAACTTATTTATAATTAAACTTTACTTCATTTAATATCGGCGTACCTAAACCATCAGCAAATAATTCGGCTTGGTATTGTACCCACTGTTTCCAATTTAAATCAGTCGGTAATAATTTTTCAACTAAATTAACCCGGTCTATATTTGTGTCGTCAACTTCATACCAATCACTCCAAACCACTGGATTAGCATCAGTAGTAGAAGCTACTCTTAATTGTAATTTAATTCCACAATTTTCACAACCACTCAAATCTTCAGACCAACTTAAAATTTGCGCTGGGGAAATATCATTCATATTATAGGCAGATGATAAAAATATACCACTAGTTTCAAAATTATCACTTTCCGTTAGTGCCAAATACTCAATCTGCACATTATCTAAAATTATTGGCTGTCCTTCATTACTCTTTAAAAAGGCCTTAAACATTATTTGACCTGTACTGGTATTAAAAGTAGGGACATTGGTATTTATAAGATCAGCCGGATTATAATCAGCCTCTCCCGCCAAAGACCAATTCTCTCCATCCCAATATTGCCAGGTGGCACCATCGTCATTAGACAATTGATAATAAATTTCTCCATCATTTTTGTCAGCTGTCTCGATAAACCCCTCCCAAACTTCTAATCCTAAAACTTTTAAAGAACTTGTCGGATACAAATCATTTTCATTCTCTGATAATGTCCAGCTACAATCCAAATCTTCCTCACAAAAAACTTGGTCAATCCATCCACTACAAAGTTCTCCCAAACCAGCACAAAAACCAGTTTCCCCAAAATCAATCAGACTGGCCATTCCATCAGCTAGAGTAATTTTTGTCAGGTCATAAATATAATTGGTACTAGTATTAAAATCCCAATCAAAAGTGCTAGTTGTCAGCACATTCTGTCTTTTTAAAATTATTTGTCCAGGGATAGAAGTGTCAATTTTTTCATCATCACTGTCATACTTAGTAATATCTAACCAGTTCGCTTGCCCACTTCCCCCACTCCAATCGGTTTGCACCCAATCAGTTGAAGCCCAGTTGGTGAGATAGGTTGTTTTCTCTACCTCATTATTAACCCCCGGTCGCACTTCCCAACTGACATTAACAATTATTTTTTTACTTTGTATATCTAAATAACTACCCGGACAATCTACCATATGATTATCATTATCACGACATACGTCAGAAAAACTAATGGTACGCAAATATTTTCCAATTGTTTCAGTGGTAGTTTCACCATCAAATATCCATTGACTAGAACTAACTGAAACAGAACTGGTGGTATAAATCATTTCATTCCACGCCCGATCCCGAATAGACCTGACAGCTTCAATCGCCTCTTGAGCCAAAGCTTCGGCCTCGGTTTGCTCACCCCCCTGCTCCAAAGCAGTGAAACCCCCTAGTGACAAAGTAATCATTGTAGCACTAATCAAAGCAAAAATAGCCAAAGCTACGATTACTTCGAGAAGACTCTGACCCCTATTATTGTGGATTGCAGATTTCAGACTGTAGATTAATTTAAATCTAAAATCATAAATCTAAAATCATAAATCTTTTAGTCTTCTTCTACCATACCCAAACTATTCACAACAATTGTTCTGCTTCCCTCGACGTTATTATTTATTACCAAACTGCCAACGTTGTTGGGTTTACCCAGACCTTTAGAAAAATTGATATCAATATTTGCACCAGTTAAATTAAACCCCAAATTTATAAAAGAAAGAGGGGTATCTAAACTAGTTTCTCTATCATAATCAATCTCTCGCGTTTCATAGGAATCACCCTTATACAATATATAGCCATCATCAGCCATCAAATTAATATCAATAAAAACTCCCCAGGCAGAATTTTGATAACGAGAGAGAGAATACTCTCTAGCAGTACGCAAAGTCTGTACCACTTGAGTAGTACTTTCGTTTAATTGTGCTTTTCCCTGCAAATTACTATAAATCGGTATGCTTGCTGCCACCAAAATAATGCCAATTGCAATGACTAGTAATAATTCGGTTAGAGTAAATCCTCTTTTTGATTTCAGATTTGTGATTGCAGATTTCAGATTGTTGTGATTTATTATTTTTAAAAAAGGGATCCCTCCATTACATTCCCTGGCTATCGCCAGTGTTCATTTCAGTCGGGATGACAAACAAATAAATACTACCCCCTAATATTTCCCGTTATATTATAAATCGGTGTAATGATAGAAATAGCTAAAAATCCAACTATCAAACCAATAAAAATAAGTAAAATTGGTTCTATGGCAGTGGCTAATGACTTGGTAGAATTGTCCACCTCTACTTCATAAAAATTGGCCAGATAAAATAGTGTGTCTTCTAATTTACCTGATTGCTCCCCCACCATAATCATCTTGGAAACCATTTTGGGAAATAAATTTTTATGGGCTTGCAAATTCTCAGCCAAAGTACTGCCGTGACTTATTCTATTCCTTACCTCCAACACAGCTCTTTGATAATAATAATTTTCTAAAGACTTTTCTGTCACGTCCAGAGCTTCATCAATGCTCAAGCCACTTTTTAACAACATACCCAAAGTTAAAGAAAATCTTGCTAAATTAGAATTACGACTAATACTTTTTAAAATTGGAATATGCAATAATAACCAATGCGTGACGGGATGAACAAATTTTTGTTTTATTAACCAAATTAAAAATATAATAGACAATACAATACCCAAAAATAATCCCGTACCGTGTTCACCAACAAAATGAGAAAATCTAATAAGTAATTGGGTAGTAATTGGTAATTCTGTTTTTAATCCTTCAAATAGGGGTACAATCTTTGGCAACACCAAAAACGACATAGCCAACCCCAAACCCAAAGCCGCTACTAAAACTACTATCGGGTAAAGCATCGCTCCCTTTACTTTGGAAACCAATTCTTTTTCTTTTTCTAATTGCTCGGCTAAATTTTCTAAATTTTCATCCAAAGTACCAGAGGTCTCACCAGCATAGACAGAACTAACAAAAATTCCAGAAAAAACTTTGGGATACCTAGCCAATGATTCTGATAAAGTATTGCCCGATCGCACTGAAACCAAAATCTTTTCTATTATTTTTTTCATTCTACCGGTAGTAGAATCCCTAATAATTTCAAGGGATTCAGTAATTGTCAAACCAGATTTTTGCATTATAGCCAAGTGTTTGGCCAATAACGCCCTAGCAGTTAAATTAATACCGCCGATGGAGATATCTTTTTCTAATACCATAGAGCAAACATTTTAAAATTGAAAATATTTATTCGCGAGTAACGCGTAGAACCTCTTCAAAAGTAGTCATTCCTTTCAAAACTTTATCAACACCATCTTCCATCATAGTCACCATGCCTTGTTTTTTGACAATTTCCCTAATTTCACCAGCTGATGCCTGTCTTAAAATAGCTTGTTTAATTTCTTCTGTCATTTCTAATACTTCAAACACACCTAGACGACCATCATAGCCAGTTTGTCCACAAACTTTACAGCCCTCCCCCTTATAGAGTCTAATATTATCTAATTTATTTTTACCGATTTTTTTCATTATACTCTGTAAATTTGTCTCCTGTAAAAGCATTTCCCTTTCTTCTTTTAGCATCTTATACGATGCTTTGCATTTGGAACATATTTTTCTCACCAACCTTTGGGCAATTATAACATTTACCGTGGAAGCTACTAAATATGGTTCAATTTTCATATCTAAAAGACGGGGCAAAGTTGTCGGAGCATCATTGGTATGTAAAGTTGAAAGTACCAAATGACCAGTCAGAGCAGAATTAACTGCAATACCAGCCGTTTCCTCGTCTCTAATTTCTCCCACCATAATAATATCCGGATCTTGACGCACGATGGAACGCAAACCTTTGGCAAAACTTAAATCTGTTTTGTTATTTACTTGAATTTGCGAAATACCTTCCATGTTATATTCCACTGGATCTTCAATGGTAGAAATATGAACATCCCTTTTATTCAAAATTTTCATTATGGAATATAAAGTCGTAGTTTTGCCAGAACCGGTTGGCCCGGTTACAAGTATCATACCATGTGGACTTTTAATGGCCTTCTTAACTATCTTCATATCTCCGCTAGAAAAACCAAGATCAGTCAAACCAAACTGCCTACTTCTAGACGAAAGAAGACGCATTACAACATTTTCTCCCTGAGTAACCGGCAATACCGATATACGGATATCAATAGTTTCGTTGTCGGTTTTGTATCTTATTTTGCCATCTTGAGCCGCCCGATGTTCGTCTGTGCGCATACGAGACAAGATTTTCAAACGCGTAATAATTGGAGCCAAAAGATCTTTTTTCATTTGTAAAACATCATGCATAACACCGTCTATCCGCAAACGAACTAGACCCTTGTCCTCATAGGGCTCAATATGAATATCAGAGGCCTTATTCTGATAACCATAGTGTAAAATCATATCTACTAAATCTACAACCAATTTATCCTTCTCTTCTCTGTTTTTTCCTTCCAAATCAATCTCTTTTACCTGTTTGGCAAATTCCTCTTCTAAACTGGCTTGATATCCAGACAAGGCATCATACAAATCATATTCTATGGTAAAATAAGGTATAATTTTTTCTCCAAAATGCTTTTCTAAAAAATTCTTTGTGGTCAAATCATCTGGATTTACCATGGCTACTTTTATACCCTCCGAATTTCTCGCAAAAGCCACCACCCCTTTTTGTCTAGCTACCACCTCTGGCACCATATTTAAAATCTCTTCTGAAATCTTTTCATGGGCTAAATTTATATATAATACCTCATAATGTTCTCCCAAGGCTCGGCCAAGTAAATCTTTGCTAATAATATTTTGTTCTAGCAAATAATCAATCAATTTTTTACTAGCCCCAACTTCGCTTATATATTTTTTTGCTCCCTCAAAATCTTCTGGGGAAATATAAGTTTCTTTTGTCAAAATTTCCACTATTTTTTTATCTGTCAAATGACTAATCATATAATTATATTACAAATAACGCAATCCTAGCTTGCTTGTAATTATTATACCATAAAAACACCCTAAATAACAACAACTATTTTATCTATGAAAGGACTGTGCTATAATAACCCCAAGGAGATATAACTAATTTAAAATTAACTAACAATCTATGATGTTAAAACTGTCAGATTCTACTATTAGTCGGGATGTTAAAACTTTTATGGATGCCATCGGCGATGGAATTTTAATTGTCGGCAAGACAGGAATAATAAATACAACAAATAAAGCTGCTCGAGAAATGCTTGGTTACAAAAATGCCGGACAGATAGAAGGTCAGGACGCCCTAAATCTATTGGAGGCCGTTGATAATTTTGGCAAAATAATTACTAAAAAAAATGCCGCTCTTTTTCAATCAATTCGCAAAGGAAATCGGGTTAGTAATGAAATTAGACAATTCTTACGAGCTAACAAAAAACGTTTTTGGGCATCTATTACAACTACTCCGATAAAAAATGGTTCGGGAACAATCAAAGGGGCGGTTATTGTAATTAGAGACATTACCGAAGAAAAACAAGCTGAAGAATATAGACAGGACTTTGCCGATATTGCCAGCCATAGTCTCCGAACACCTCTGGGGAATGTGTTGTGGGCTAACGAATGTTTATTATCCCAAAAAACCGGATCTATCAACCAAAGACAAAGAGAATATTTAGAAGAATCCCATAAAACACTGAGATCGATGAATACTATGGTCAATGACCTACTCAGTGTTTCCAGACTGCCAGATAAAAGAAGTAAACCAAAATTAGAAAAAGTTTGTTTGGAAGATCCTTTGGAAAAAGTGATTCAAAGTTATGATGCTTATGCCAAAGCTCAAAATTTGGAAATTGTAATAAAAGACAATAAGGAAAAACCACATTTTATAAAAGCTGATCAAAAATACCTCTTCATCATCTTACAAAATGTAATAGAAAATGCTATTCGTTATGCCTTTAAAAAGACCGCGATTATTATAGAAATTAAAAAACAAGGTAAAAATGTTATTTTTTCTTGCACCAACGAAGGTATTGGTATTCCTAAAAATAAACAGAAGTTTATTTTTGCCAAATTTTTTAGAGCCAAAAATGCAGTGGACAAACAAGGTAATGGTACTGGACTAGGTCTCTATATTACCTATGAGATGATCCGTCTAAACAAAGGTAAAATTTGGTTTGAATCAGTTGAAAATGAAAAAACCACTTTTTTTATTCAATTTAATTCTTATTAAAACAATATGATTAAAAAAATGAAAAAAATCCTCATAGTGGAAGACGAGCCGTTTACTCTAAAACTTTATACCCACCGACTGGAAGCCGAAGGTTATCTAGTTTCTGCCACTACTCAAGCCAGCGAAGCAATTAGATTGGCCACCGAAAAAAAACCAGACCTTTTTATTATTGATTTGATGCTGGAAGATGGTAATGGTTTTGATGTAATAAAAAAACTACGCCACACTACTGGCTTTAAAAAAACCCCAATTATTATTCTTTCTAATTTGGGGCAGGAAACTGATGTTGATGATGCGATGAAAATTGGCGCTAACAAATACTTTATCAAAAGCAACACCAGTTTTCAAGAAGTAATCAATAATATAAAATCTTTTTTAAACTAAATTAACTTTAATCAAAAAAATACTACCAAACTTGGTAGTATTTTTTTATAAAACTTGATTTTCAGTTGTCAAATGTTATCACTCAGTTGTCAAATGTCAAAAGTATCTCATCCCCCAACTTAACAATCGTTTCGCCAGTAATAGCATCTTCAGCTTTTAATTTTACTTTGGGACTCAAATTGATTTGACTAGGATCTTTACTATTTAATACTACGGTAAATTGTAAAGCCAAAACATCCACACTGGTTGGCATAGTCTCAATCTGCCAAGTTATTTTTTTGGTACCACTATCATACTTGGCCTCACCGGCTGGAACAACAAAATTTTCTTCCTGCCAAACAACATTACCATACAATTCCCCAACTAATTCAATATTTTTTAATTCATGAAAAGTATTGGACAAAAACCATGTCACCTGATGAACTTCTTTGCTCTGAGCATTTTCTGACACTTCATCCCGCACTTCAAAGTTTAGATCAGAATTAACTATCATATTAATTTGATTACTTGAAAGTGTTTTTTGTTCATCCCCATTGGCATACTTTACTTCTACAAAAGCACTAGAATTGTAGCCCAAGAATTTAACCAAATCCAAATCTTCGGTGTCTTTAAAAGGAATACTAAGATTAATCACCACTTCTTCTCCAGCCGACAATTTAGCCAGCTTACTAATACTTCTAGAATCCCAGGTAATAATTCCCCGCCTAGTCTGATCATTCAACTGATCACCCACGATACTACCCCTATTTACATCGTCAATTTCATACCAATCAAGCATGCTCCGATTATCAAAAGATGGTGTTTCATAAACCAACCTAACACTTAAATTTTTTAAATCAGTATCACCGGAATTTTTTATCACCACACTAGTATTCAAAACCTCTCCCGGTTCAACCGTAATATCTGATAGTGAACCATTAATTCCCAAATTGACTGACAAATCAGTTCTAAGTAAATTTACTTGGCTAGTCTCAGTCGCATAAACAAATGGCTCAGCTTGTCTGCCAGCATCTTTCCAACCAATCAAATTAAAAATATTTTCAACTTGCTCACTATTATTTTCCACCCCAAAAATTCCTCTTATTTTTATAACTTTGTCAGCTTCTGTCAAATCATTGATTGGCCAAAGAAATTGATTATCCGCCTGACTCTCTGGATCACTGGTCACCACGGTAAAACCACTGGCTGGTTCTAATTGCACAGCCAAATTATCAACATTAATATCTTTTTTAGCCTCCAAAGTAATTACATATTCCACCTCTACACCATGCACAGCCTCGGCTGGACCTTGCACTTCCCAAACCACTGGGCTGTCTTTTATTTCTGTATTAAGCGTGGCAACTTTTTGAAATTCTGAACTAAAATTACCCGGTAAATAATTTAAGAAAACTCTAAATGATTGTTTTTGATCCAAATTACCATACAAACGACCAAAAATATCTATATACCCACTATCTTTTTCACTTACTACACCCAAATCCCATTGATCATTTTTTTCACTGCTCGACATAACACTGCTATCAGAAAAAACAAAGCCTTCAGGATAACGTACTTGAATATTAGCCTGACCCAAAGCTACATTTTGAGAATTGTGATAACGAATGCGATACTTTACTTCCTGACCAGCAGTCACTTGTTCATCACCAGAAATAGACAAGGTAACATCTTCTTCAGCAAACTGCAACATTGGTTGAAAGACAAAAAAACCAATCCAAGCTACTGCTCCCAAAAAAGCACAAGCAAACAACAGCACAAGGAATGCTGAAAAAAATCCACGTTTTTTTCTTTTTTTAAAATCAGACATATTGGGCATACTACCATCGGAATTTTCGTAAATCTCTCTTAATTCTTTTTTTATTTTTTTGTCTTGTCCCAAATTTTTAACCACTACTTTCTTGGTTGAAGTAGAGGTTACTTTTTTTCTTTTGATTGGCTTTTTTTCATCCAATTCAACCTTGGTAAATCGGTGTAAATCTTTTTCACTGGCTTTTTTCTTCTTGACTGGCATAAATATATTAAAATTATTTGATTATTTGATTATTGTTTTATTAGTAAATTTTTTGATAAAAAAACAATCTTCTATCTATATCACAACAATATGACAATATAGCCGTATAACAATATAATTATAGCATAGATAGGGTTAAGTGTAAAAATTACGCCCCCCCCAACTCTTTAAGCATGAAAATCCACAACTTCCTGATCCAAAATAATATCAGACAATCTCACTGGCTTTTTCATATAAATTTCCTTGAGTGTAGTACAGCGACTAAGTGCCACATAGGTCTGACCATGGGCAAAAGCACCCCGACCAAGATCAATAATCACCCGTTCAAAAGTCTTGCCCTGACTTTTGTGAATCGTCACGGCCCAAGCTAGTTTGATTGGGTATTGCATAAACGAACCTTTGGAAAATCTAGCCACAGTTTCTTGTTCTCTATCATACTCATATTCGTAATCATCCCAAGTCGCCTTTTCAATTACATAATTTCTTTGGCCGATATTTATAATAATTTTATCTTTTTTTAAATCAACCACTGTCCCCAAAGTACCATTACCCCAACGTCTCGGCACTTGATTATCATTTTTTATCATCATTATTTGCGCACCATTTTTTAATTTTAATTCTAATTCAGCTGGTGATTTTTTTATATCAAAATCCCCGCTAGCGTTGTATTTAAAAACATGTTCCCTACCCCTTAGCTTGGCCAACTCTGACTTATTTATTGAATCCACAATATTATTTGTCGTGGCCAAAACAATCGCTGGTCCTGATTTTTCATCATAGATTTTTACTTGGTTATTCAGAGCCAATAAATCAGTTGAAGTAACTCGATTCTCCCGAATATTATTTAAAACTTTTACAAAAACAGCATCATTCTTCTGACGAAAAATTTTGTTCAAATCAATTTTTTTTAATTTTACTTCCCGAAAAACAGGGGCATTGAAAAAATACAAGCCACCATAATTTTCTTGTAAATAATTTCTTTCCTCAATACTCATCACAACTGGTGGCAACTGATAAAGATCACCAAACATAACCACCTGCACTCCTCCAAATGGTAAATTTTTATTACCAGTATTTTTTCGTAGTGACACATCAATGGCCTGCATCAAATCCGCTCGCACCATTGAGACTTCATCAATCACCAGTGTTTCCAAATTGGCAAATAATTCTTTTTTGAAAAACAAAAATTCTACATCTCCTTCTTCCAAAATTCCAAAGGGAAATTTAAAAAAAGAATGAATAGTCATTCCACCTACATTTATTGCCGCTACCCCCGTCGGTGCCACAATGGCGATTTTTTTTGTTGTATTATTGCAAAAATGTTTTAACAAAGTCGATTTTCCAGTCCCCGCTTTTCCAGTCACATACACCGTGTCGTGAGTATTTTCCATTATTTCCAAAGCTTTGGCTATTTCCTCAGTTATCTCCAGTTCGGAAGTATCAAAAATCGTCTTCTTCTTTTTAATTTTCTTTTTTGTCATAATTTAATTAGTTGTTCAATAATTTTTTATCTTTTTTAGATGCTTTTAAAAAGTTTTTTCCACTAACTATTTTTTTGCCGGTTTTTTGTTCCAATTCTAACCGAGCATTTTTGGCAATCCTCCCACCTTTTTTTGCTGGAACTTTATTTTCTTTTAATCCTTTTGTTTCCATAGTCTCAGCTATTTGCCGAGTAGAAAGTTCTGCCAAAGCTGTAAATACTAATTCAGCATCAGACATATGATCTCTCAAATTCTGTGTTTTTAATTTTTTCAAACCTTTATGTTCTTTTACTGTCAAATCACTCCATTCCTTATGGATAATATCAGTCAAAATTGCATACTCCGTTTTTTCGTTAACTTCATTATCTTTCCAATAATCAGTCAGCTTATTCCTAATTTCTTGCCCCATCATTCTCTGTTGGATCCATTTTTGGCTTCTTCCCATCCTTTGCCAATAATCTCGACTACGATTAAGTGCTTTTTCTGGATCATTTATTTCTTCAATTCTTTCATAACCAACTTTTGCTAACCAAATCTTTATTGGCTCAGCTTTTTTACTAGGGACAGATTGGATAATTCTAAATAAATGTTCGGGGTTTCCAACCAATGTTTTTCTATTTTTTCCTGTTCCCGTAACCATTTCTACCTGGGGACAATTTGTCCCTATGTAATTACCAAGTTCGGGATCTCTTTTTCTCAGTTTTTTTAAATAATCCGTTGGATTAATACTTTCTGTAAGCACAAAAATAATATCAACAACTGAAAAATACCAAAGTTCTTTTTCTTCATCCCAAATCCGACGAATTTTTTTACCCTCAAAAATAGCTAATTTTTTATTTTTTACCATAAAATTTATTTAAAACAATTTTTAAAAACTTACCCCCTCACTTTATATCTCCTTCACCTTTGCCCGTCCAGCCTTAACTTGTGAGCGTATTTTTTTGGTCTCAAGTCGTTTTAATTTGGAAGCCAAAGTTGGTCTGGTTGGTCGCCGTTTTTTTGGCACCTGAACAGCTTTGTTTACCAATGTTTGCAAACGAGCAACCGCCAGCGCTCGATTCTGCGGTTGTGATCGTTCTTCTTCAGACATTATTATCACTTCATCTTTATTATTTATTCTATTGGCTAACTTTATTCGCACTCGCATTTTTTCTTCATTATTCAAAACCTGCGAACGCCCAACTGACCAACGCAAAATTACTTTAGTCGCAGTCTTGTTAACATTTTGCCCACCAGCCCCAGCCGACCGCGCAAAAGTTATTTTCATTTCTTTGGCTGGAATATGAATTGGCATATTTTATTTTTTATGTAACAAACAATCGCAGGGTTTATTTTTCAAAATAATTTTCTGTTCAGCAATGGTATTTATAAAAACATTTTGTCCACTTTTACCTTTGGCTAATTTTTTATCCAATGGTGTATGATGTTTGTAACCCCGACGAATAAATTCTTTTACTAAAATCTCATGTCGATCATAAAGTGCCCGCGTCTTTCCCACCCAACGCAAAGTCTCTGGATGATGTGAGTATCCCCCCTTACCACCATGTTTTGTCAAAATATTCCAAAGACCATGTAGTTCACGATGTTCCGCCAATAAATGCTTCCGACACAAATGCTTTGGATGTATATCCCAAACTCGCATAAACAAAATTTTTTAAATAATAACCACACCCAAAATTAAAATTACAAACAATAAACAAAATCCTAATGTAGAAAATAAAACCTGCAAAGCCGGCTTGATTTGTTTGTTCATCAAAAGATAAGCAAAATAACCAAACACGAGAGAACCAGAAACCGCAACGGAAAAAACCAAAAACAAAAGCATAAAAGTCGCAGCCAAAAGTGCTGGTGGCTGAGCGTCTATTTTTTGCATAATCTGAAACACCCCACTAACCAAAATACAATAGATTACCACTCCCAGTGCCTGCATCAGCCCAATAAACCAAGGTTTTTTTGACATATGTTTTTAGATTAAAATAATAAATGAATTACATTCATTATACCAAAAACTAAGATAAAAAAACACCCCACTCGGGTGTCTCATCATTGTGTCGTGTTATGTGGGTCGTGTGTCGTGCTAAAGCCAATGTCGCAAAGTATAAACCATCTCCTCATTTTGCTCACTCTCTGGTTTGCTGGTCTCGCTACCAAACAACCACTGCAAATATGACCTGTCTTCTTTGACAACTTCGGCAAAAGTTTTTCCTTTGTATTTTCCAAAATTAATAATATTCATCAATACCGGCATGGCACTTAATTCCAATAATTTGGCCATCACCTCTTCTTCACTAGACAAAGAAAACTGTTCCTGTGCTTGTTTTTTCAAATATTCAAACAAAGCTTCCAACACCAACACATCACCCAAAGCATCATGAGCCGAAGCATCAATATTTAATCCCAAAGAATAACGCAAATACTGCAAACTATATTGTTCACTATCCTCTATCAAATGTCGAGCTAGTCGCAAAGTATCTAAACTCTGCCCAATTTCTAAACCTTCGTTTTTTAATACTTGAATATCAAACGGTGCATTATGTGCCACCAAAATATTTTCTTTCAAAAGTTCGGCTATTTTTGTCCGCTCCCCACTATCAACAAAAGATTTTTTGTCAGCCACCATCTCATTGGTCACATGATGCACTGCCATGGCTCCAAACGTAATTGGTACCGGCGGTTTGAAAAACTCATTCACCACTTCCCCCGTCGCCAGATTCTTGTAAGCCAACTGAATCAACCGCTTACTCTCATCTCGATCAGTTGTTTCAGTATCTAGTATTATTATTGACATAATTTTTTTTATTTATATTTACTGAGATATCTCAGTAAACAACATTATAACATAAATATAATAATAACTATATAACTACAACCTAATCCCCCGCATCTCTTTTCTAATTTCTTTAAAATTTGGAAAGACTTTTGCAACTAGATCCCAAAACTTTTTTGAATGGTTCATTTCTTGCAAATGACAAAGCTCGTGAACCACGACATAATCCATCATCTCCTGAGGTAAAAATAGCAACCTATAATTAAAATTCAAATTTTTCTTTCCCGAACAACTCCCCCATTTAGTACTCTGTTTTTTGACACTAATCCGATTATACTCAAAATTATAAAAAGAATTAAAATATTC
>CAYXGV010000018.1:0-3558 GCA_964464685.1 uncultured Gammaproteobacteria bacterium
ACAGTTTTTTCTTCACTCCAACCGCGGAGTTCAAAGTGATGGTGAATTGGTGCCATTTTAAAAATTCTTCTACCTAATAAATATCTACCAAAAACTTGAATAACTACGCTGGTTAATTCTATATAAAAAATAAATGCCAAAAAGGGGAGTAGGAGCATTTTGTTTATAACTATAACATTGATGGCCAAGAGAGCACCCAAGCCGAGTGATCCGACATCGCCCATTTGAAATCTAGCTGGTTTTATATTGAAATAAGTATAGGCAATGAGAGCACCGGCAACCATAGCGTTTAGAATTGCCATTTCATGATAACCAGTTAACCAACTAATCAATAATAATACTGAAAAAGTAACAGTCAAAGATCCGCCAGCCAGACCATCCATACCATCGGCCACATTGACCGCATTGGCGGTAAACATGACAAAGAAAATAATCAGCGGAATAATCCACCAGCCGATATTTATAAAACCATCAAAAGGGATAAAAATTTGTTGCCACTGTTCACCAAGTTTGAAATAAATCCACCAAGCCGTAATCGCGCCAGCTACAAATTGCAATAATAATTTTTCATGCACATGTATGCCTTTGCCGGGATGACTACCAAGCCACAAAGATGTTCGTTTGAATAAGGCCCAAGGCAGAGTGACAGCTAACCACAGTCGTTGTTTGAAGTCTTTGTGGACACGGATTAATTTTAAAATTTGTTTTAAATTTCGATTGCGTCTTTTGTGTCCAAAAATATTTAACAAATCATCTACACCACCCAGAGCAGCTGAGAGGAGCATTACGCCGATTGGTACCCAAGTAAATTCACGTTCCCAGTTGAAAATAAAAGTAAGAACAGCCACAGTGACGATTATCAAAAGTCCACCCATAATTGGTGTGCCGGCCTTGGTTTTTATATTAAGGGTGGTGTCATATTCAGCTCGGCGGGTGATTTTGTATTTGTATAAAAATTTGATAAGTCCCGGTGCCCAAAGAAAAGCCACAAAACACGAAAATAAGCCAAATCCAATGGCCGTTTTTAATAAGTCTAGTGATTCTATAGGTAATACCATAGCTAGTAAGTATAATACCAGAAAGTGGGGGAGAAATCAAGTGGTTGACTTTGGCGGTCAAATGAGGTATATTTTCTGTACCATTGTTTGTTTATTGTGTATGGGAGGTTACCATGGTTAAAAGAACAGATCCAGTCTGTGGTGGAGAACAAGTTGTGCCATGCATTTCTTGTAAACCGGTTGAGGATCTTTGTCCAAGCTCCGAATTAATTACGTAATAGCAAAATAAAAAATACGTATTTTCTACTCGAGACGGATCTGTCCTCTAGCAGAAAATACGTATTTTTTTGAAAATAATTTATTTTTTAAGCTGGTTGCATTTGTTTCATTTGTTGTTCTAACTTTTTTACACGCACTTCTAATTTTAATTGATCTTGCATTGTTGCACAAGTATCCTCACCAGATCGCTTATCGAGTTTGGAAATTTCAGTTTCTAGATCTTCTTTTACTTGAGCAAGTTCAGCAGATAAACTAGCAAAACCACTATCCATCTTACTTTCTAATGTATTTACACTGCTTTCTAATGCACCTATCCTATTATCTACATTGTCTAATTTATTTTCTACTTTTTCAAATCTATTGTTTATTTCTTTTTTAAAACCACTAAATTGATCATCCATATTTGTGGAAAAGATCTGAATTGCCTCTAAAATTTCTTTTTTGCTTGTTTCCTCCATATTATTTTTGTTTTAATATATTTAAGATTTTTTTAGTTCTATTTTGGGCACATTTAGGACAAAAATCCCATGAATTATAATTAGAGTCCAGCCTATATTCTTTACTGTCCTTAAAATTTGTTTTTAATGATAAAGAAACCCAATCTTCTTCTCTGTGGTTTTTTTGAGTTTTTTTACAATTGTCACAAATAGTTTTGCTACTCATATTTATATTATCCTATATTTTTTATTACTTGTCAAATTTAGTTTCTTATCCTCCGAATTTTTAACTCTTTTGCCATTTTGGCGTGGTTGTGTGTTTCAACTTCATTCCAATCTTGATCAATTAAGTCTCCACTAGGGTTGTTTATTGTAATTGTACCTTCCTTAATACCATGACCATATTGACCGTCGGTGGTGAATTGGAAAGAGTGGGTATAGTTCACAGTTCCTAGTTCGGAGTTCATAGTCGTGATTGAATTGACGATAAGAATGTGATGTAAATCATTTTTTATACCAGTATTCATCATAATGATTAAATCTCCGGGTTTGGTGTCAGCTAATTTTATACCAGTAGAATTTATCCCACTATTAAAAGTAGCCACACCAGTATTTTCTACAGGGCGGAGTTTGGATATTAATTTGCGGATCGGATTTTTTACCCAAGGGCGTTTGATATGTTTTTTTAGACCACCTTTGTTTTGTGCTTTTAATTCAGTATCAAGTATATGATAGACAAAACCAGAACAATCAATTCCCAAATTATGATCAATTAAAAATTTTTTTAAATTTTGCTCATCCAGACTATTCAAATCAATTTTTTCACGCAAAGCAAATAACACGGTCTCTTCTTCAATTTCTTGGGGAGTGCCTTTGCCAATCAAAACTCGAAGAGCACCGCGGATACCAGAACGGCGGTTGTTGAAATAGGGGCAGAGAATAGAGTGTTTTCCAATTGATAGGTTTTTATAGGAATCTATTACAGACAGTGCCTTTTCTGTTAATTTTTGTTCGGTTATTGCCATATTGTTATATTGCTATATGGTTATTTTGTCTAAGATTTTTTTACCTAACTCATTAAATTCATTATGAGCTTTTATTATAGAATCCTGGCTTTGAATACGTAAGAGATCTGAGCCTGGTTTAGTATTATTGTATTCGGTTAAAATTAATTTTTCTTTTTTTAATTTTTCTATAATTGTTGGATTGTTATGTGTTATGTGTGTCGTGAGTCGTGATATTATTTGTGCACCATTTTTTATTTCAATTAAATTATAATCAGACAAATCAATATCTAGTAAACTAGCCAGATGTGCTTCAAATGTCGTAGTTAGTTTGTTCGTATGTTCGTAATCGTTCTTCGACCAAGACGGATCCGCCTCGGGCGGAGTAATTCGAATGTTAGATTGCAATTGACTTTCGTATGTAGTAGACGCTGGTTGTCTGGCATTTATTTCTATTAAATATAATTTACCAGTTGATTCTTCTACTACAACATCTACTCCAAATAATCCTTTCCAGCCGTCTCGTCTTAATTTATCACCAATGTCTGTGACAATTTTTTTATATTGCGCAATTTGTTCCCCGGTTAAATATTTGTGAGGAAAACCCCAATCATTACCAATGGTAGCAAAAGGTAAATCAGTAAATGGTTGTAAGCCGGTAATTTGATAATTTATATTGCCAAGCAAAGTTTTATTTTTTGCGACTATATTATTATTTGTAAAAATAGGACCATCAATATATTTGACTAGTCGAGCTTCACGGTCGGGAAATTTATTTTTTATTTCTTCAAGTTGTTTGTCTGATTCAATCAAAATTGTTCCACTACCAGTATGAGAACG
>CAYXGV010000018.1:3658-8167 GCA_964464685.1 uncultured Gammaproteobacteria bacterium
CTTGAAAGATTCGTTGTAATTTGATATAATATAATAGTTGGGAGTATCAACCAACCCTAAAGCCCGCTCAATATCGCGGGTTACGTATATTATCGGAGCTTGCTCTAATTGTTTGGTAAGTTCCTGCATAGTGGGGTAATTATAGCTTAATCCGTGCTTTTTTGCAAGGTTGAATAGATACATGGATTCAACTGATCTAACGGATTTTCACGGATTCGTTTTAATTAGTTTAATTCGTTTGATCCGTGTATCTATTAAATTATGGACGAAATATATACAAAACTCAAAATCTTTGGCAAAGTGAAATTAAATGAACCAATGTTAAAGCATACTACTTTTAAAATTGGCGGACTGGTCAAGTATTTTGTAATTGCGGAAGAAATTACTAAGTTGGTTGAGCTTTTAAATTATTTATCCGGAGAGGGGATAGAGTATTATGTTTTGGGTGGTGGTTCAAATATTTTGTTTCAAGATGGCGATTATGAGGGCATAGTTATTAAAATAAAAAATGTTGAGTGTAAAATGCTGGATAATAGGGTAATTGAAGTTGATAGTGGTGTATTGCTCGGTCAGGTAATGGGACTTGCTATGCAAAATGGTTTATCAGGTATGGAATGGTCAGCTGGAATTCCTGGTACAGTTGGTGGAGCGGTGCGAGGCAATGCTGGTGCGTTTGGTCAAGCCACGGCTGACTCATTGGAAAAAGTTGAAGTGTGGCAAGATGGTGAAATTATTACAATGACAAAAGAAGAGTGTAAATTTGGTTATCGCAAAAGTATTTTTAAAGAAAATAAAAATATAGTTATTTTACGTGCCTGGTTTAAATTGAAAAAGGCTGATAAACAAGATATCGTAAAAAAAGTTCAGGAAATTATTCAAATTAGAAGTGGTAAATATCCGACTTTACCTTCGGCTGGTTGTTTTTTTACCAATGTTGATATCAAAGAATGGACTGGTGATAAAAGTGAATTGCCAAATATTTTTATTGAAAGAGGCAAAGTGCCAGCCGGTTGGTTGGTTGAGCAAGTTGGTTTAAAAGGTTGTCAAGTTGGTGGGGCACAAGTGGGGGAAAGTCATTGTAATTTTATTGTTAATAAAGAAAAAGCCACTCAAGTTGATATATTAAATCTAATGGCAGAGATTAAAGAAAAGGTGTATAATAAGTTTGGAGTTAATTTGGAGGAGGAAGTGGAAATAGTATAGAGCTAAGTTCATAGTTCATGGTTCCCAGTAGATACTGAGAACTAAGAACTAATAACTAAGAACTATTTTATGATCATAAACATTCAAGCGAAAGGCATGGACTTGACCAATGCCATCAAGCAATATGTAGAAGACAAGGCTAGTGATTTGCCAACTTATTTTGATAATATTCAAGAAGTTGATGTAATTGTTGGTATGGATTCCCATCATCACAATAAAGGCAAGATTTATTTTGCTGAATTTATTTTACAAATTCCTGGTAAAAATATTACAGTTAGAAAAGATGCCGCTGATTTGTACAAAGCGATTGACAAAGTCAAAGATCATTTGAAAGTTGAATTGGAAAAATTAAAAGGTAAGATGAGGGAAGTAGATAAGGAAGAGTTGAGAGATATGAAAGGATATCAGGGATAAATGTGTCATTGCGAGAAGTCCCTATGAAATAAGGGGCGACGAAGCAATCCCCTGCATAAGTGCACGAGTCTTACTTGATAGGTTTTGAGCGTTGATATATGGGATTGCTTCGTCATTTGCTACGCATTCCCTGCCTACCGGCAGGCAGGCTCGCAATGACACAGACAACTCATAAATAAAATCCCTCCGACGTCACGTCGGGGGGATTTAAAATATAAGGGGGTCGACTGCGATTCGCACCCCCGTCGAATCGCAGTCGGGTTGGGTTTGGCTGTTGTCAGCCGGTTGTGAAGTGAGAGCTGTTGTCTCCATCGGTGGAGAATGTACCACATCCCAAACCATTACTAGGATAAATCAGTCCATCACCGCCTTCTTTGACTGGAAACGATACTGGTTTGTTGGGTCGGAGTGTACCCGCCTTCCATGGTTTTTCATCCATAGCTTTCTCCTTTGGACTTTGTCAGTCCAGTCTGGGTGTCTTTCGGAGCCAGTTAAGTATTCTCCCAAGCAGGGGACGACTTTTCATTAATTGTGGGCGTAATTTACACCCTTTGCACAAAGGTTTATCTCGATCCCCACACTGTCGACACTTAGGCGGCATTTCTTTTTGTGGATTCATGGTCTTCCCTCATTAGTGATAGTTGGTTTGTCTATATTTTACCTTTTTTTAAATTTTTGTCAACTCTGGACAAAGTCACTTCTTTCTGCTATAATAGCATCCGCTTAAACAAGCATTAATTACTAGTTACTAATTACTATTTACTATAATTTTTATGTCATTTTACACAAAAATATTTGGCGATCCTAATGTAAAGATTTTGAAAGAAATTCAACCAACTGTTAATAAAATTAATAGTTTGGAATCTGATTTGGAAAAGTTATCAGAAGCTGAATTAAAAAATAAAACAGTTGAATTTAGAGAACGTTTGGCAAAAGACGAAACTTTGGATGATTTATTACCAGAGGCTTTTGCGGTTGTGCGTGAAGTGTCAAAGCGTGTGACTGGTATGCGTCATTTTGATGTTCAGTTGATTGGTGGAATTACTTTGTACCAAGGTAGAATTGCTGAAATGAGAACTGGTGAAGGTAAAACATTGGTTGCTACTCTGCCGGTTTATCTAAACGCTTTGGAAGGTAAGGGCGTGCATGTAATTACTGTCAACGATTATTTGGCCAAGCGTGATGCTGTTTGGATGGGTCAGATTTATGATTATTTGGGTTTGTCAGTTGGTATTATCCAAAATCAACGAGTTTCTTATGTCTATGATTCTAGTGTTACACAAGAGGGCGAGGCGCTAGACAAGGAACGTGATGAAATTGGCAGTTTTAAAGTTGAAGATGAATTTCTTCGTCCAGCTTCCCGCCAAGAAGCTTATCAAACTGATATAACTTATGGTACCAACAATGAATTTGGTTTTGATTATTTGCGTGACAACATGGTGCAAACAATTGAAGAAATGGTAATGCGTCCTGATGACGAGATGCATTATGCAATTATTGATGAAGTTGATTCAATTTTAATTGATGAGGCCAGAACTCCGCTTATTATTTCTGCGCCAGCTCAGCAAGCGACTGATCAATATTATCAATTTGCCAAATTAGTAAAACAATTAAAAGAAGAAACTGATTATAATGTTGATGAAAAACTTCGCAGTGCAATTTTGACTGAGGAAGGTATTAAAAAATTTGAGATTTGGCTTAATGTAGAAAATTTATATGTTGAAGGTGGAATTAGATTAGTTCACCATATTGAACAAGCTTTGAAAGCTGAAGTTTTGTTTAAGTGCGACAAAGATTATATTGTGGACAATGGCGAGATAATTATTATTGATGAATTTACTGGTCGTAAAATGCCAGGTCGTCGTTATTCCGAAGGTTTGCACCAAGCTTTGGAAGCCAAAGAAAATGTGCAAATTCAACGTGAATCACAAACTTTGGCCACGATTACTTTTCAAAATTTGTTCCGCATGTACAACAAGTTGTCCGGTATGACTGGTACAGCTTTTACTGAATCAGAAGAGTTTATAAAAATATATAATTTGGAAGTGATAGTAATACCTACCAATCGACCTGATATTAGAATTGATCAACCAGATAGAATTTATAAAAATGAAAAAGGTAAATATAAAGCCGTAGTAGAAAAAATTAAAGAATGTCGAGCCAAAGGCCAGCCCGTTTTGGTTGGTACAATTTCTGTTGAAAAAAATGAAGAATTGAGTCAATATTTAGTTCGAGAGGGAATTGAGCACGAAGCTTTAAATGCCAAAAATCATGAACGTGAGGGTGAAATAGTTGCTCAAGCCGGTCGACCGGGAGCGGTCACTTTGGCTACTAATATGGCTGGTCGTGGGGTTGATATCAAATTGGGTGGTGTGCCAGCGATACCAGAAAATGTTGAAAAAGTAAAACAAGCCGGTGGTTTATTCGTCCTTGGTACTGAGCGTCATGAATCTCGTCGCATTGACAACCAGTTGCGTGGTCGTAGTGCGCGTCAGGGTGATTCGGGTGAAACTCAATTTTTTGTTTCCACTGGTGATGACTTGATGCGTATTTTTGCTGGCGACAGATTAAAAAGTTTGATGGAACGTTTGAAAGTTCCGGAAGATATGCCAATTGAGCAAAAAATGATTACCAAAATGCTGGAAAGCGCGCAAAAAAAAGTTGAAGGTCATAATTTTGATATTAGAAAACACTTACTTGAATATGATGATGTTTTGAACAAACATCGAGAAGTTATTTACAAAAAAAGACGTGAAATTTTGGAGCTCGGTGGTGGAGTTAATCAAGATTTATTGAAACTTAAAAATAAAGAATTTACTTCTTTGAAAGAAACAATCTTGAATGATATTGAACAAGAAATAGAATTTGTTGTTTCATTTCATACCAATACTG
>CAYXGV010000018.1:8267-11078 GCA_964464685.1 uncultured Gammaproteobacteria bacterium
TATAGTATTTTCAAAGTGACCGCTGGTTTGCAATTAGCTCCAACAATTATGGCCAACGACAAATTAGTCATGAAAGGTGCTCAAAAATCAGCCTCTGATACTCCTGGTGCTGTGGCCGGTAAAGTCCGCAATGATGAAGGTGATAAGATTGGTAGAAATGATCCTTGTCCGTGCGGAAGCGGGAAGAAATATAAACGTTGCCATGGTGTATAATTTTATTTGTAATATTAAATTATGAAAATAGTAATACCGCAAGATTTAAATTTGAACGAAGAAGAACAACTTAGATTAAGCAAATTAGGTGAATTTGTGTATTATAAAGATTTAGCACAGAATTATGATGAATGGCTAGAGCGGTGTAGCACCGCTGATATTATTTGTACTGGCAAGTTTGGTCTTAAACAAAAAGTTTATGATTTGAAAAATGTTTTTATTTCCCTGCCATTTGTAGGTACAAATTTTTTAGACATCGAAAAATTAAAAGCTAAAAATATCAAGGTCGCGCGTTGTCCCGGATGTAATAAAGAAGCCGTAAGTGAGTGGATAATTTTTATGATTTTAAACTTACTACGCGGATTTAATCAGTTTGTTAATCAAACAGACATTAAGATTCGTCGACCGGGCGTAGCAAAAGGTTTATTGAGAAAAAATATTACGATATTAGGTAAAGGCAATATTGGTTCACGAGTGGGGGAGATTTGCCTGGCTTTTGGAATGAAAGTTAATTTTTTTGAAAAAGGGAATAATTTAATTGGATCAATTAGAGATGCAGATGTAGTGGTTAATGTTTTGAGTTCAAATCCAAGTACCAAAGATTTGCTTGACCAAGAATTTTTTAATGCTTTTAAAAAAGGTTCATATTTTATCACTGTCACTAGCTCGGAAATTTATGATGTTGTTGCGTTGTTAAAAGCTTTAGACGACGATATTTTAGCTGGTGTGGCTAATGATTGTGGCTCTATTCAGTTTGGTGATGTTAACGATGAGGCTTATTTAAAATTTGTTAAACATCCTAAAGTTTTAGCCACTCCCCACATTGCACATAATTCTGATGTGACTGACCGTACAGGAAATAAAATGATGATTGATAATATCGAAGCATATTTAAATGGTAAACCTATAAATTTAGTATATTAGTTATTTTATATGTAGGGTTTAAATATTGGGATAATACTTTAAAAATGTTGTGGTGTTTAAAACGATAACTCACCCCAACCCCTCTCTTGCGAAGAGAGGGATTTTTTTATTTCCCCTCTTGAGAGGGGTGCCCGAAGGGTGGGGTGTGTTCGTCAATGTTCACTAATATCAACCAACACACTCTAAGTACTTCGTCCTACTCCTGCTCTAATTACAATAAATTTTAGTACGCATCACGTTGCTGTTCCGATCAAACCTTCCTCCCAAGGCGGATTCGTCTTTCAGCGAAAAAGGTTTGAGTTACATATTTTGTTATATGTTACGTGTGTCGTGTGTCGTGTTTCGTGTTGCGTGTGTCGTGCTCGCAAAGAGTGGAAAACCTACTTGACGAATTTTGCTTAATATTGTAAAATAAGCACCACTATTACATTATATAATTATGAAACAAATAAATATAAAATCACAAGTTAGGGCTAAGGTACGTTGGGGGATAGTTGGAATACTCGCGCTTCTTTTGTTGGCGAGTTTTTTTGATGCCCCTAGTTATTTTAACCGTGTGGTTGACAAAGTTAATGCTGTCACTTATCTAGGTTTACCTCATTTACCAGAAAAGAATTTTAATCTTGGTTTGGATTTGCAAGGTGGTGCTCATTTGGTTTACCAAGCCGACACTAGCAGTCTTAATGGTGATGAAAAAGGACTTTCAGTTGAAGGTGTTCGTGATGTAATTGAGCGCCGTGTCAATGGTATTGGTGTTAGCGAACCAGTTGTTCAGACCACCAAAGTGGGTGAGGATTATCGTATCATTGTGGAATTACCAGGTGTGACTGATATTAACGAAGCTATCAAAATGATTGGTGAAACTCCAATTTTGGAATTTAAAGAACAAAATGATGAACCAGCTCGTGAGTTGACCGTGGAAGAAAGAAAAAGCATGGATGATTATAATAAAGAAGTAAAGATTAAAGCTAATGAAGCTTTGCAGAAAATTAAAAATGGAACTGATTTTGCCGAAGTTGTAGCTGAATATTCCGAAGATACTCAAAGCAAAAATAATGGTGGTTATATGAATTTTATTGGGATAGGTTCAGCTTATCCAGAATTATATGAATGGGCTGGTAGTGTTAGCGAAGGTATTGTAAGTACTGCTTTAGTTGAATCTTATGAAGGTTATAATATTTTAAAGCGTGGAGCCGAAAGAGCTGGCGAAGGTCAAGTCTCGGCTAGTCATATTTTAATTTGTTATTTAGGTTCAGAAGGTTGTAGCTCACCAATTTATACCAAAAAAGAAGCTTTACAAAAAGCCCAAGAAATTTTTGATCAAGCTACAGCTGACAATTTTGCTGATTTGGCTAAAGAATATTCTTCAGATTATTCCAACAAAGATCAAGGCGGTGATTTGGGTAGCTTTGGACGAGGTATGATGGTACCAGAATTTGAAGAAGCAGTATTCAATGCCCAAGTTGGTGAAATTATCGGTCCAGTGGAAACTCAATTTGGTTACCATATTATCTATAAGACTAATGAAGAGACTAGTAAGGCTTATGAAGTTTGGCGAATAATGCTTAGAACAGAAAAAGAAGTTGATATTTTACCACCATCTGACCCTTGGAAAAGCACTGGTTTGTCAGGTAAACAATTGGATAGGTCAGAAGTGGTAAGTGATTCACAAAC
>CAYXGV010000018.1:11178-18530 GCA_964464685.1 uncultured Gammaproteobacteria bacterium
TTGACTTTGGCTGGTATTGCTGGTTTTATTTTGTCAATTGGTATGGCCGTAGATGCCAATGTCCTTATTTTTGAACGTATGAAAGAAGAGTTGAGAGATGGTAAAAGTTTGAAAGCAGCCGTGGAAGAAGGATTTTTACGCGCTTGGACTTCTATTCGTGATGGTAATATTTCTACTTTAATTACCTGTGTTTTGTTGATCTGGTTTGGTACTAGTTTTGTTCAGGGTTTTGCCGTCACACTGGCTATTGGTATTTTAATTTCAATGTTTTCAGCTATTACCATTACTCGTGTTATGCTTAGATTTATCACTCCTTGGTTTAAGGAACATGGTAACTGGATGTTTTTGGGTGCAAATAAAAATTAATCAGCGTCTATATGATAAATATAATTAAAAATAAAAAAATTCCATTTGTAATCTCTAGTATTTTATTTGTAGTCAGTTTATTATTAATTTTTACAATTGGTCTGCGACCAGGAATTGATTTTACTGGGGGTTCATTAATGGAATTAACTTTTAGTGGAGAACGTCCAACCAATGCACAAGTAAAAGAAAGTTTAAGCCAATTAGATTTGGATTTGGGCGATCCAGTAATCCAGCCGACTGAAGAAAATGGTTTGATTGTCAGAGTGAAATATATGGGAGAAGATGAACACCAACAGGTTTTGGTTAATCTTAGATCTAGTTTTGAAAAGACAGCTGATGAAGTCGGTGGAGTGGTAGAAAATAAAATTTGGGAAGAAAGAATTGAAACTATTGGCCCAGCCATTAGTGCCCATTTGAAGAGCCGAGCAGCATATGCAGTGATAGCAGTTGTTTTGGCGATTGTGGCTTATGTAGCCTATGCTTTTCGTAAAGTTTCTCAACCAGTTAAATCATGGAAATATGGTATTTCGGCTGTTATCGCACTAGTCCATGATGTGACAATTACTATGGGTATTTTTGTTTTGTTGGGTAAATATTTAAATGTTGAAGTTGGGATTCCATTTGTTGTAGCTCTGCTAACAATTTTAGGTTATTCAGTAAATGATACGATTGTGGTATTTGACCGAGTTCGGGAAAATCTTATCAAACGTAGTGCAGATCATTTTGCGGAAATGGTTAACTTGGGTGTAAACCAAACTTTCGTTCGTTCAATAAATACTTCTTTGACAACCTTGATAGTTTTGTTTGCTTTGTTTTTGTTTGGTGGTGAATCCATAAAATATTTTGCCCTAGCTTTGATTATAGGTATTTCTTTCGGTACATATTCTTCAATTTTCTTGGCCAGCCCATTGTTGGTTGTCTGGGAAGAATTAAAAAACAAGCAAGATTAATCTTAAAAAATTTAACAAAAATTGCCCACCCCCTTTCGGGGGTTTTTTATTTATGGTATACTATAATGGTGTTAAAAGTGTGGTTTTTATAAAAGATACTAATGAAAGATACTAATATACGAATTTTACTAATTATACTAATGGTATACTAATATTCATTGTTGAAAGGACATAATTAAACTATATTTATTTAAAATCATGAAGTTTTGTTTTAAAAGAATATTTACTAAGCAAGTATTAGTATACCATTAGTATCTTTCATTAGTATCTGTTATTCAGTAAAAAGTAATTAATATAATTTTTTTATGAGTGAAAAATTTATTCGTCATTTTATATCAGCTCTAGGAGTATTTATTGCCTTTTTTATTTGGCTATCTGGTTATGTTTCTGGAACATATGACTGGTGGTGGGTTGGTTTTGGTTGTATAGTTTTTTATTTTATAGTTTATACTCTGCTAGAAGTTTGAGTTTATATAATAATTATGGATTTAGAATTATTTGCAATTTTATCAGATTTTTTAGATCAACCAACCGGATTAGTGATTTTGGATGCTGTTGCTATTTTTGGTTGGATTATTTTAGTAGCTGTATTTTTAGCAGCCGATTTGAAAATGACAGCTTTATATAAATTACTTCGTTATACTAGGGGACGAAAAAAAATACTTTTAGCTATAGATATTCCAGCAATAAATTTACAAACCCCAAAAGCAGTAGAACAGCTTTTTACACATATTTATAGCGTTATGGAACCGCCAAGTATTGGTTTGATTTATCGTCGCGGTTTTAAACAAAATTATTTTAGTTTTGAAATAATTAGTATTGAAGGATATATTCAATTTATTATTAGAACTTTGGAAAAATATCGTGATGTAGTGGAAGCTGCTGTTTATGCTCAATATTCAGATGTAGAAATTACTGAAGTAGAAGATTATGTTGGCAGTGTTCCAGATAAATATCCTAATGACACGCATGATATGTGGGCGGCTGATTATGTTTTAACCCAAGATCAGGCTTTTCCAATCCGCACTTATTTAGAGTTTGAACATAATATTTCTAAGGATACTGTTTTTAAGGATCCAATGGCGGCAATTTTGGAAAGTTTTTCTCGCATTGGTTCCGGAGAGCAGGTTTGGTTTCAGTTGATTATTGCACCATTAGAAGAATGGCGTTGGAAAGAAGATGCTATTAAAAAAATAAAAGAATTGATTGGCGAAAAGGTTGAGAAAAAAGCAAATATTTTTAGTAAAATTTTTGATAGTTTAGGTAGAGTTTCAAAGGTATTCATGGATGAGCTTGATTGGCAACTTTCTAGTCGAGAAGCATCTTCCGTTCGTCCAGATTCGCGCACTGATGATGGTCCAAAAAATGAAATTCTCTATTTAACTCCAGGTCAGAAAAAAATTCTTGAAGCTATGGAGGAAAAGATTCGTAAGATTGGTTTTAAAACAAAAATTCGTTTAGTTTATGTAGCTCGCAAAGAAGTTTTTAAACCAACTAGAGTGGTTAATTCATTTACTGGAGCTTTGAATTTGTTTAATATCCCTAGTTCTAATGGTTTGTTGCCAAAATATTTAACTTCAGTAGAATATTTTTTTAAAGAAAAAAGGAGTAATTATCGCAAGAATCTTTTAATGTATGCTTATAAAAAAAGACAGAAGAACATGGGCAAGAAAGCTTATGTTTTAAATATTGAAGAGCTTGCTACTATTTGGCATCTTCCAATGTCATATGTTAAAGCACCTTTGTTGCAAAAATCTCAAGCTAAATTAGCTGAACCACCAGCTGGTCTGCCAGTGGAATCAATTGCTGAATTGTTTGAACCAATTAAACCTGTTTTAAAAGAAAAGCCAAAAACATTTGGTTATACCACAGATGCGGGTTATGTATCGGGGGATGATACGGTGAAGTTTGGGTGATTTTAGCACGACACACGACCCACAAAACACTACTCAAAACGGCCAAATAGGTCGTTTTTCTGTGTCGTGTTACATGGGTCGTGAGTCGTGATAAGGTTTGCTTTTTTCCTCCAAATGAGCTATTATTACCATATTAACAAAGCAAATATTATGGGCGACGAAGTTCAACAGATTAAAGATAAAATTGATGTAGCTGAGCTGATAGGTGAATATATACAGCTCAAACAGGCTGGTATCAATAAGAAAGGATTGTGTCCATTTCATAATGAAAAGACACCGTCTTTTATTGTAAATAGTGAGCGACAAAACTGGCATTGTTTTGGTTGTGGTAAGGGTGGAGATATTTTTAGTTTTATGGAAGAAATAGAGGGTATGGAATTCAAAGAGGCTTTGAAATATTTGGCTAACCGAGCTGGAGTGCAATTAACAACTTTTAAATCAGAAGTTAATTCTAGCGAAAAAAATCGTATAAAAGAAATTAATCAAGAAGCAAGTAATTTTTTTCATAATTTTTTGTTAAAAATGTCTGCTTCCAAATCAGCTTTGGATTATTTAAAAAATCGTGGTTTGACTGATGATACAATTGAACAATGGCAGATTGGTTTTGTGTCTGATCAATGGGATTTGTTGACCCAATATTTATTAAAAAAAGGTCATAGTATTGATGATTTGGTGGCTTCTGGTTTGACAATAAAAAGAGACGCTGGTTCTACGTCACATAGTTTTTATGATCGATTTAGAGGACGAATTATGTTTCCTATTTGGGATGTTCATGATGAGGTGGTTGGTTTTACTGGTAGGGTATTAGTAGAAACTGATAAATCTGGGGGTAAATATGTTAATACGCCTCAGACGATTGTTTATGATAAATCTAGAGTTATTTATGGTTTGAATAATGCAAAAAAAGAAATTAAAAGTGCCAATTTGATTGTTATGGTAGAAGGACAAATGGATGTGATTGCTTGTCATCAGGTCGGTATGAAAAATGTAGTAGCTTCTTCTGGCACGGCTTTGACAGAAATGCAAATTAAATTATTAAAAAGATATTCGCTAAATCTTAACATGGCGTTTGATGCTGATGAAGCTGGTCAAAATGCGGCTAAGCGCGGTATAGATTTGGCTTTGGCCGAAGGTTTGCGGGTTGGAGTAATTAGAATTCCCGAAAATGCTGGCAAAGATCCTGATGAATGTTTGAAAAAAAATCCAGATGTGTGGTTTGAGGCTGTAAAAAAAGCTCAAGATGTGATGGAGTGGTTTTTTGATAAAAATATTTTGGGTAAAGATTTATCAGACCATCATCAAAAACAAAAAATAGCTGATGCAATCTTGCCGGAAATTGCCCTGATACCTTATGCGGTTGAGCGCGATCATTGGTTGCGAGAGTTGGCCGGTAGGATCAGTGTTGATACAGCTGTCTTGAGAGAAGATTTGGAAAGAATCAAAAAACCAAAAGCTGAGAGCCGATTGTCTGAGAAAGAAAAACCAAAAGAAGTTAAGCCAATAGAAAGAGGTCGTTATGATTTATTGCTTGAAAGATTATATTGTCTGGTTTTTAAATTTGATAAATTATTTACTGATTTTTTTGCAGAAGACAAACAAAATTTGTTATCAACAGGGGAATTTGGGGTTCTTTACGAAATCCTAAAAAGAGAGTATAATGAAAACAATAAGGTTGACATAGAAAAAGTTAGAAAAATATTTGCCGATTCAAACGGTAGTAATAAAGAGAACCTAGTTGATATCCTTTTGCTTAAGGCCGACTGGGAATTTTCGGATTTAAAATTAGGTCAAGAATTAAAAGAATTTAAAAATTTATTTTTTGAAATGGAACAACAGTGGAAAAAAGATCAGCGGTTAGTTATTCAAATAAAAATTGAACAGGCCGAAAGAGAAAAAGATAAAATTAAGTTAAGCGAGTTGTTAGAAGAATTTAATAAAATATAAAACTTACATGCCAAGAAAAAAAGTTACGTCTTCTCGGGCTCAAGCAGTCAAGAAGAAAACAACTCAAAAAAGGGCTGTTACTAAAAAGAAAGCTACAAAAAAGAAAGTAACAGCTAAGCCACAAAAAAAAGTTGTGGCAAAAAGAAAAATAGCTCAAAAAGCTATTGCCAGAAAAAAGGTAGCGATAAAAAAAATTCGCGCCCAAAAAACTTCTGTCCGCAAGCAATCAAAACGGACTGTGAAAAAAAATACCACCAATAAAAAAGTGGTAAAAAATCAAAAAAATAAAATTCAAAAATCCGCTCAGCGGAAAGATCAACAAGTAAAAAAACCGCCCCAAATAACCAAGGCGGGTTTTATGATTGCCGAAGAATTGGTTGAAGCTCCTAGTATGGATAGGGTTTGGCATCTGCTCAACAAAGGCAGGGGTAGAGGATTTTTGACCGAAGTAGAAGTGTTGCAGATATTTCCTAGAGTAGAACATTATTTAGATCTTTATCAATCTTTTCTTATCACTTTGGATAAAAGTGGGGTTTCTTTGGTGGAAATGCAGGATGGCTTTTTGGGTCAAAGACAAGAAAAAAAGGATGTTTTGGAAGAGTTTCAGGGTGAACAACCTGACATTGCCCAAGGTGGGTTTGATCTTGGTTCTATTTCTCAAGATTCTATTCAAATGTATTTGCGTGAAATTGGAAAAATTCCTTTGCTCAAAGCCGAAGAAGAAGTTTCTCTGGCCAAACGCAAAGAAAGAGGGGACAAAGAGGCTGATAGAAAATTAATTGAAGCCAACCTGCGTTTGGTTGTTTCAATTGCCAAAAAATTTGTTGGTAAACAGCTATCACTTTTGGATTTGATTCAAGAGGGGAATATAGGATTGTTTCGGGCGGTGAAAAAATTTGATTATCGTAAGGGTTATAAATTTTCTACTTATGCCACTTGGTGGATTAGACAGGCAATTACTCGAGCTTTGGCTGATCAGTCCCGTACTATCCGTATTCCAGTGCATATGGTAGAGACTATCAATCGTTTCCAGCAAACCCAACGACGATTGTTGCAAGATTTAGGTCGTGATCCAACTCCGGAAGAACTAGCAGCTGAAATGGGTGAAGAAATAGACAAAATAAAACACATAATTAAGATTGCTCAAGATACAGTTTCTTTGGAAGTTTCAGTTGGTGATGATGACGATGATGATTCATCCTTATCTGATTTTATAGAAGATATCAAGACTGTTAGTCCATCACAATCAGCCGGCCGAGAACTTTTGAAGGATTATATCAAGGATGCCATGAAAGATTTATCGCCTCGTGAACAAAAGATTTTAGAAATGCGTTTTGGTTTAACTGATGGTGTCACCCATACCTTGGAAGAAGTTGGCAAGGAGTTTGATGTCACTCGTGAACGTATCCGACAGATTGAAGCCAAGGCTTTGGAAAAAATTCAGACTTTTGAGATTGTGAGTAAGTTGCGCGATTACTAGTTTTTTCATTTTGTCATCCCGACCTCCTCGGCTTTGCTCGGGGCAGGCTTCCGTGGAGGGATCCCTTTCGTAGTTGTTGAGATTAAGAAAAGTCTTATGATTGTGATTAATTAATTTTTATAGTCAATTAAAAAATTGCACTACTTGTGCGATTTTTTGTGTTTTAAAAAGCGATTGTGGATAAAGTTGAGGGAGGTCTGCCTTAGCAAACCTCCTGATGTAAAATCCTCCCTCAACCACGCTTCCTTGCTAATAGACACCATTGAGTGGTGGGTTGTCTGTTGCCTCTGGCGGTTCAGACAGCTTGCGAATTTCACTGATTCTAACATCAGTTAGGCAAATTCCAACCCTTGTTCCTGCTTTGGCCATTTCGGTACGCTTTCCTTGTTGTTCAATTGAGTTTACCATGGCTACAATTTTACCAAAAGGAGAACGTAACTCAATTTGGCTACCAACATGGGTTCTTCCGGCGATGACCATTGCTTGCACAATAGTACCGGGACAAGCAAATTCTGCGGCGGCACGGTTTGAATGGGTAATTTTTATTACCTCCAGGTAGAAATCACCTCCTTCTTTGGCAGGTACCCCAATTAGTTTATTACGCAAAGTTTCTTTCATCGTTTCCCCCCTTGAGACGATAGTGGTTGCACTCAAAGTTTACTATACTAGACAAAGAGTGTCAATTTTTTGGGTTGA
>CAYXGV010000019.1:0-17993 GCA_964464685.1 uncultured Gammaproteobacteria bacterium
AATACACAATCTATCCCCACATTACCTCTTGACTAACTTTATCAAATAGTATATAATGGTGAAGCGTTGTAATGACGTTTGTTTTTAATAATTAAATTGGCTAAATTAAGCCAATAAATCTAGAACTAAAACCGCTGGATTACAAAACTGTCTTGACCACTCAAGCCGGTGCGGGGAATTTAACACGTATGGCAGACTTTGATCGATCAAAGCCACACGTAAATGTAGGTACTATTGGTCACGTTGATCATGGTAAAACTACTCTTACAGCCGCTATTTTAAAGGTAGCTGCTACCAAAGGTTTGATAGCTCAAACCAAAGGTGTTGACGAAATTGATGCTGCTCCAGAAGAAAAAGCTCGTGGTATTACTATTGCCACCGCTCATGTAGAGTATGCAACTGATGCTCGTCATTATGCCCACGTTGATTGTCCAGGCCATGCTGATTATGTTAAGAACATGATCACTGGTGCAGCTCAAATGGATGGTGCTATTTTGGTTGTTTCCGCTGCTGACGGCCCAATGCCTCAGACACGTGAACACATCTTACTTGCTCGTCAGGTAGGTGTACCTTATATCGTAGTATTTTTGAACAAAGTTGATCAAGTTTCTGATCCAGAATTGATTGATTTAGTTGAAGAAGAAGTAAGAGACCTATTGAAAAAATATGATTTTCCTGGTGATACCACTCCTATTATCCGTGGTTCAGCTTTGAAAGCTTTAGAAAATCCAGAGGATGACACTTATGCTCAACCAATTATGGATTTGTTAAAGACTTTGGATGAATATATTCCAACTCCAGAACGGGCTCTTGACAAAGATTTCCTAATGCCAATTGAAGACGTATTTTCAATTGAAGGTCGTGGTACTGTTGTCACTGGTCGTATTGATCGTGGTGTTATAAAAATTGGTGATGAAGTTGAAATTGTTGGTATGAAAACTGAAATTTCTAAGACCACTGTCACTGGTGTTGAGATGTTTAACAAGAGTTTACAAAGAGGTGAAGCTGGTGATAATGCTGGTATTTTGCTTCGTGGAACCAAAAAAGATGAAGTTCAGCGTGGTCAGGTTTTGGCTAAACCAGGTACTATCAAACCTCATACTGAATTTGAATCAGAAGTTTATGTTTTGACCAAAGAAGAAGGCGGTCGTCATAAACCATTTTTCAAAGGTTATAAACCACAATTCTACATCCGTACTACTGACGTAACTGGTGAAGTAACTTTACCAGAAGGCACAGAAATGGTAATGCCAGGCGACACTGTTAGATTGACAGTCAAGCTAATCGTTCCAGTTGCTATGGAAGAACAAGTTCGTTTTGCTATCCGTGAGGGTGGTAGAACAGTAGCTTCCGGTGTGGTATCTAAGATTATAAATTAAATTTAAAAGCTGAGGGGTCCAATTTGGATCCCTCTTCGCTTTCCTTTAAGTTCTTTTAACAAATATGACAACAGACAACGCAACAAAAACTAAAGTAATTGATTCCAAAGAAGAAGAAGTAAAGCAGAGAGTCAGAGTAAAGATTAGAGCTTATGATAATAAAATTATTGATAAAGCTACTAAGACAATTATAGATACAGCTGAACGTAACAGTGCTAAAGTGGTTGGTCCTGTTCCATTGCCAACTGAAAAAAGAAAATTCAGCATTGGTCGTTCTACTTTTGTACACAAGACATCTTCCGAACAGTATGAGATGCGTACCCACAAACGTTTGATTGATATTATCAACCCAAGTCCAAAAGCAATTGATGCTTTGATGAATTTAAATTTACCTAGTGGTGTTGATATTGAAATTAAGATGAATTAAGTTTGGTGGTGTGGATAAACTATTGTTTTGTGGTCTTGACAAAAAGTTTTGTTTGCGTTAAAATATCGCCAGTAAACCCAGCACCAATTGGTGCTTGGGTAAAGATATTATATTTCTAACCGTAAATCAGATAAGATTTCTTTCATTAGAAAAAACATCTGTGTGAGCAGTTGGACATAAAAAGAGGTGAAAAAATATTAACTATAAATTTAAAGCCGTTTAAACCTAATTAAGGGTTAAAAGGCTAGAAGCGAGAGTCACTTTTAGATTTAATTCAAAGGTGAGTCGCGCTTCTAGTTTTTTAGTAAAAAAAGAAAAACCGAAGATTTTAAAAAACTTTTTATGAAATTCATTGTTGGAAGAAAACTTGATATGACCCAAGTATTTGGTGCTGATGGTACAGTTGTGCCGGTGACTCGCGTAGAAGCCAAGCCTTGTGTAATCACCCAAGTGAAAAAAAGTTTAAAAGACGGGGCTGACTCTGTCCAGGTTGGTTATGGAAAACAAAAGTTTTTTAGATTAAACAAACCTACTAAAGGTCATTTAAAAGATATAAAATGGAATGAAATTGAAACTGTAAGAGGTTTGGTTGATTTCAAGATTGAAGCTGGTTCCAAATTGGAAAAAGGCCATATAATTGATGCTAGTGTTTTTACTCTTGGTGAAAAAATCCAAGTAGTTGGCACTTCCAAAGGTAAGGGCTTCCAAGGTGTAGTTAAAAGACATGGTTTCAAAGGTGGTCCGGCTTCACATGGTCACAAAGACAATCTTCGTATGCCTGGTTCCATTGGTGCGACTGATCCAGCTAGAGTTTTCAAGGGTACTCGTATGGGTGGACACATGGGTGACGAGAGAGTGACAGTAAAAAATTTAGAAATTGTTGAAATTAGACCAGAAGAAAATATTCTTTTTATCAAAGGGGCTGTGCCTGGCGCGAGAAACGGAGTTTTATTTATCTCAACTGGTAAAAGTAATTTTGATGTAGAAAATTTAAATAACATGATAAAAAAAGTTGAAACAGAAGTTGCTGAAAAAAATGAAGATATAGAAGTGATTGTCCCACCTGCGGACGGGATCCTTGCCAAAGGCGGAAAAAAAACAGAAGAAGTAGAAGTTTCTGAAGTAAAAATTGAAGAACCAGAGGAATCTACTGATTCAAAGAGCGAAGAAGGTGGAGAAGAAAAAGCCAATTAATTATAGTATTATGGCCAAAGTCAAGTTATACAATAGTCAAGGAAAAGAAGTAGAATCTATTGAATTAAATAGCGATATTTTTGCTGTAAAAGTAAAGCAGTCGGTTGTTCACCAAGTTTACACTGCTTTGTTGGCTAATTTCCGCCAACCTTGGGCACATACCAAAAATAAGGGAGAAGTGCGTGGTGGTGGTCGTAAACCTTGGAAACAAAAAGGCACTGGTCGGGCTCGTCACGGTTCTAATCGTTCACCTCTTTGGGTGGGTGGTGGTGTGACGTTTGGTCCACTAAAAACCAGAAATTATAAACAAAAAATTAATAAAAAAATGAATCAATTGGCTGTTAAGATGTGTTTGTCCGATAAAGTTGGTAATGAAAGATTTATTGTATTAGAAGATTTTGTGGCCACAGGCAAAGCTAATGAAATTATAAAATTACGAAAAGCTCTACCAAGTGCTGGCAAAGTCACTTTATTCTTGGCTCCAGCTATAGACAAAAAAATAAATTTGGCTACACGTAATTTGGTAAGATTTGATATGCAACAGGCCAAAGATGTGAATGTGGTAGATTTATTACATCATGAATATATTGTCACTACTAAAAAAGGTTTAGAAGTTTTAGAAAATCGTTTGAAATAATATTTATATGGGTTTATTTGGTAAATTAAAAATTAAAAAAGAAACCGACGAAGTTCAAGCAAAAGAACCAGTGGTTTTAGCTACCAAAGAAGTTAAGACAGACAAAGAAAATGTTGAGAAAAAAATTTCTGTCAAAAAAACTAAAAAAGTTATAACCGGTAATACTACTAAAGTTTTTGTGAAACCATTTATTAGTGAAAAATCAGCAATTGCTGAGACTGGTGGAGTTTATACTTTTGTAGTTCAAAACAAGGCCTCCAAGATTGATATTAAGAATGCAATTAAGCAGGTCTATGGAGTTGAACCAAAAAAAGTTAGGGTGATAAATATGGAAGGCAAAATAAAACGTTCCGGTAGAACAAGTGGCCGACGTAGCGATTGGAAAAAGGCTATAATTACTTTGCCAAAAGGCCAAACAATTAGTATTCACGAAGGTGTATAATCCGTTTTTATAAAAGTATGGCTGTAAGAAAATACAAACCAACTACTCCAGGAAGACGCAAATCAAGTGTGCAAGATTTTTCTGATATTACCAAAAAAACACCAGAAAAAACTTTGCTCATTTCTTTGAATAAAAAAGCCGGTCGCAATAATACTGGTAAAATTACAGTTAGACACCGAGGCGGTGGTGTAAAAAAAAAGTATAGATTGGTAGATTTTAAACGGTTTGATTTTGATATTGAATTTGAAGTAAAGACAATTGAATATGACCCAAATCGTGGATCTCGTATTATGTTGGTTGAAAATGCTACTGGCAAGAAGACTTACTATTTAGCTCCACAAGGAGTGACAGTTGGTCAAAAGGTAGTTTGTAGCAAGACAGAAGCAGAAGCAACTCCAGGTAATCGTTTACCTTTGGAAAAAATCCCAGTTGGTTTATTTGTTTACAATGTTGAACTTGCCCCAGGAAAAGGTGGTCAAATTGTTCGTGGAGCTGGTAATGGTGCCCAATTACAAGTAATTGAAGGCAATTATGCTCAATTGAAATTACCTTCTGGTGAAGTTAGATTGATACAAAAAGATTGTTTGGCTACTGTTGGTCAATTGAGTAATCCAGATTATCGTTTGATAAGATGGGGCAAGGCCGGAAGAAGAAGAATGTTGGGTTGGAGACCAATTGTAAAAGGTAAAAATATGAACCCAGTTGATCATCCCCATGGTGGTGGTGAGGGACACAGTCCAATCGGTTTGCGTGGCGGTCCAAAGACAAAATGGGGTAAAAAAGCCCGTGGTGTCAAGACTAGAAAACCAGGTAAATGGAGCAATAAGTTTATTGTTAATAGCAGAAAGAATAAAAAGAAATAAAATAATTACTTAAAAAACTAGAAATTATGTCTAGAAGTTTGAAAAAAGGACCTTTTGTTAATGAGAAATTGGCCAAAAAGGTCACAAAAGCAAAAGAAAATCAAGACCGAAAGCCAATAAAAACTTGGGCCAGAGCTTCTACTATTGTGCCAGAAATGGTCGGTATGACTTTCTTGGTTCATAATGGAAAAGATTTTATAAGTGTTTTTGTAGAAGAAAATATGGTTGGACATAAGTTGGGTGAATTTTCTTTAACTAGAAAGTTTATAAGTCACGGCGGAAAGATGGCTAAAGAACAAGCTAAATAATATTTTATATGGAAAAAGCTAGAGCAGTTGCAAAATTAAGACACTTAAGAATATCACCACGCAAAGTTCGTTTGATGGTTGATCTTATCCGTGGTTTGAAAGTGACTGATGCGATTGTTCAATTGGAACTTTCCAAAAAATCAGCCGCTCGTCCAGTCCTAAAGTTATTAAATTCGGCCGTGGCTAATGCCAAGCATAATTATGAGATGATAGACGAAAAATTAGTAATAAAAGAAGCTATGGTTGACGAGGGAGCGACTTTGCACCGTTGGTTGCCAAAGGCAATGGGGCGGGCAACACCAATTCGTAAACGAAGTTGTCATGTCACATTGGTCTTAGAAGGTGAAGTATCTGAAAAGAAAATCAAGAAAGATAAAAAAAACGAAAAGAAAAATGTTGCTAAGGTAGAAGTTAAATCAGAAATCAAACCAGAAAAGAAAACAAAAGTTAAAACAAAAGATAATAAGTAATTTTTTATTATGGGTCACAAAGTCCATCCAAAAATTCATAGAATGCAGGTAATTTATAGCTGGGATTCCAAGTGGTTCTCAAAAAATAATTACTCTACTTTTGCTGAACAAGATATTAAAATCCGTGAATTTTTAATGAAAAAATTTAAGGATGCAAATATTGATAGTATTAGCGTTGAGCGTGGTCCTAAGGATTTGACTGTCACTATTTTGGCTGCCAAGCCGGGCTTTATAATCGGTCGTGGTGGTAAGGGTATTAATGATATAAAAAGAGATATTGAAAGAAAGTTTTTAAAAATGTCTTTGCGTGTTAAATTAAATATAAAAGAAGTAAAATCTCCAGCTTTATCAGCCGCTGTAGTGGCTCAGACAATGGTAGTTGAAATTGAACGTCGTATTCCGTTTCGTCGAGTGATGAAGCAGGGGATAGAGCGAGTGATGAAAGCCGGTGCCCAAGGTGTAAAAGTAATCATGTCTGGTCGTTTGAATGGAGTTGAAATTGCTCGTCGAGAAAATTTATCAGCTGGAAAAGTTCCTTTGATAACCTTGCGTAGTGACGTTGATTATGCTTTGGTAGAAGCCCAGACTATTTATGGAAAAATTGGAGTTAAGGTTTGGATTTATCGAGGTGAAATTTTTGGTAGAAAAGATAAATTTGCTGAGGCTGAAGAAGAAGGTCAAAAAAAATTTAAAAATAAAGTTGATAAGGAAAAGTAATTATGTTGTTACCAAAAAAAGTAAAACATAGAAAGTGGCACAAGCCACGTCGACGCGATAAGGGTGTCGCTACTAGAACCAACTCAGTTAATTTTGGTAGTTTTGGTTTGAGTTCCGAAACCCATGGTTGGGTTACATCTAGACAGATTGAAGCCAGTCGTAGAGTTTTGACTAGATATGTTAGACGTGGTGGAAAAATTTGGATTAGAATTTTTCCTGATCGTCCGGTGACCAAAAAAGGTAATGAAGTTCCTATGGGTGGTGGTAAAGGTACACCTGACCATTATGTTGCTACTGTCAAGCCTGGTACAGTTTTGTTTGAAATGGAAGGTGTTCCTGAAGACAAAGCCAAAGAAGCCTTAATTTTATCAGCTTATAAATTACCAATTAAAGCTAAATTTGTCAAAAAAGTTTAATACTATGGATATTCAAGATTTTAAAAATAAAAGCTTAAAAGAGTTAAAAGAACTTTTGGCAGAAAAGCGTGAAGAATTACGTGAGCTTAGGTTTAAAGTTAGCGAAAAACAGTTAAAAAATGTAAGTGAAATTAAAAAAGTAAAAAAGACCATTGCTCAAATTCTCACCATTATGAAGATTGGTGAAAAAACTGAACAAAAATAATTTTAATTGTTATGAGTCAAGCTAAAAAAATAACAGAAAATAAGTCACTTAACCGCTGTTTTGAAGGCGTGGTTGTTAGCGTCGCCGAAGATAAAACGATTCATGTTTTGGTGGCTACTAAAAAGTTGCACCCAAAATATCGCAAACAATATACAACTACTAGAAAATATCCGGTTCATGATGAAAAAAATGAAGCTAAATTAGATGATAAAGTTATTTTTGAAGGCTGTCGTCCATTTAGCAAAACTAAACGTTGGCGTTTAGTAAAAATAGTTAAATAAAATATGATTCAGCATAGATCAATGTTAAAAGTAGCCGATAATAGTGGTGCCAAAAAGCTCCAATGTATTAGAGTTTTGGGTGGTTACAAAAAAAGATTTGCCCAAATTGGTGACATTATTGTCTGTGCTGTTAAAGAAGCAGCTCCCCGAGCCGCTATCAAAAAAGGTGATGTGGTTCATGCTGTAATTGTTAGACAAAGAAAAGAATTACGTCGTAAAGATGGTTCTTATATCCGTTTTGATGAAAATGCTGCCGTGGTGATTGATAATGCTAACAAGGAACCAAAAGCTACCCGTATTTTTGGACCGATTGCCCGTGAGCTTAGATCCAGAGGTTATCAAAAGATTATTTCTCTGGCTCCGGAAGTACTATAAAATAAATATACCAATATACTAACAATACGAATTATACTAATGGATACAAATATTCATGGATGTTGGACTGAAATTAAATAATACTTTTTTACATCATCAGAATTTTGTTTTAAAAAATAACTAATTAAGTAAATATTAGTATCCATTAGTATAATTAGTAAATTAGTAGATTAGTATTATCATTAGTATATGAAAATAAAAACAGGTGACAAAGTAAAAGTATTGGCTGGTAAAGACAGTGGTAAGACTGGTAAGGTCATTCAGGTTTTGCATAACAAAAATACTTGTCAGGATTTTGTAGTAGTAGAAGGTGTCAATGTTTTGAAAAAACATATGAAAGCTCGTCGTCAGGGTGAAAAAGGTCAAATTATTGAATTGCCGGCTCCACTTAATATTAGTAATGTTATGGTGATTGATCCAAAAACCAGCCAGCCAAGTCGAGTTGGTTTCAAAATTGAGGGCAAAGAAAAGAAACGTATAGCAAAAAAAAGTGGTGAGTTTTTAAATTAAAATCATAATTAAAGTAAATAAACACTAGCGGTATGGAATCAAGATTGCAAAAACAATATAGAGAAAAAGTAATTCCAGCATTGCAGGAGCAGTTTGGTTATAAAAATATCATGCGTGTACCAAAATTAAAAAAAGTGGTGCTCAATGTTGGTTATGGCCGAAATTTGAAAGACCCTAGTTTTATAGAAAATATTGAAAAGACTTTGCGGACTATTACTGGCCAAAGTCCAGTTCATAATAAATCTAAGAAATCAATTTCTAACTTTAAGATTAGAGAAGGACAAAAAATTGGTATTTCTGTGACGTTGCGTGGCAAAAAGATGTATGATTTTATTCAAAAGTTAATTTCTGTCACTTTGCCTCGAGTACGAGATTTTCGTGGCCTTAACCGAGAAAGTTTTGATAAAAAAGGTAATTACACATTAGGTTTCAAAGAGCATATTGCTTTTCCTGAGATCAAAGGTGATTCAATTGAAAAGATTCATGGTTTGCAAATTATAATCAATACCAGTGCAAACAATAAAGAAGAGGGTGAAGCCCTTTTGGGAAAATTAGGATTTCCTTTTAAAAGCTAATATAAAATTAAACAATAAAAAACAGTATTTATTATATGGCAACTCAAGCACAAATCGCAAAATCAAATCGCAAGCCAAAGTTTACTACCAGATCAGTTAGACGTTGTTGGAAATGTGGACGTAAACATGGATACCTAAGAAAGTTTGGTCTGTGTCGTATTTGTTTTAGAGAATTAGCTAATGATGGTAAGTTGCCTGGTATTCGTAAATCAAGCTGGTAAACCCAGCACCACTTTGTCGTTCGTTAACGACAAAGTGGTGCTGGGTAAATTATCTTAATAAAATAAATCCTAATATAATATAATTATTGTAACTTATGATGACTGATCCAATTGCTGACATGCTAACTCGCATCAGAAATGCCCAAATGTCAAGACGGGGCAAAGTTGAGTTACCTTTTTCAAAAATGAAAAAAAATATTGCCGATCTCCTAAGCCGAGAGGGCTATTTGGGTAAGATTGAAGAAGTGGAAGCCAAACCAGCAAAAATATTGGTTTTGGAATTGAAATACAATAATAAAAAACCGGTTATAAGTTCAATAAAAAGAGAAAGCAAACCCGGCCGTAGAGTTTATTGCAAAGCAGATGAGATGCCAAAGGTTTTGAATAATTACGGTATTGCTGTTGTTTCTACTTCCGGTGGTTTGATGACTAACCGAGAAGCAAGAGAAAAAGGCGTGGGTGGAGAAATTATTTGTTCGGTTTATTAATCTAGCGAGAACATTGTAATAAAAATATATGTCACGTATAGGAAAACAAAAAATTGAAATCCCTCAAGGTGTGACCGTAGAAGTAAAAGACGGTTTTGTTAAAGTAAAAGGACCAAAAGGGGAATTAACTCGCCAATTAAATAATTTGGTTAATGTTGAAATTCAAGATGGAGAAGTAAAATTAAGTGTAGCTAATCCTGAAGAAAAAAAAGAAAAATCTTTGTGGGGTACATTTGGTGCTCATATTGCAAATATGATAAAAGGTGTGACTGAAGAATTTACCAAAAATTTAGAAGTAAATGGGGTTGGTTACAAAGTATCTATGCAGGGTAAGGATTTAAAAATAGAAGTTGGCTTTTCTCACCCGGTAATTTACAAAACACCAGAAGGTATTACTATTTCTACTGAAAAAAATCAAATTAAGGTGACAGGTGCCGATGTAGAATTGGTTGGTAGAGTTTCAGCTGAAATAAGAAAAGTTCGCAAACCAGAGCCTTACAAAGGAAAAGGTATTAAATATGTAGAAGAAATAATTAGACGTAAAGCCGGTAAGGCGGCTAAATCTGCTTAGTTTTTGCATAACTTTTGAATTTATATGAACAAACAAAAAACTACTAGACGAGAAAAAAGAGAAAGAAGAAGAGCCAAAGTCAGGGCTAAGATTTCTGGTACTGCTGAACGTCCAAGATTGGCTGTACATCGTAGTTTGATCAACATTTTTGCCCAATTGATTGATGATAATGTTGGAAAAACCCTTTTATCTCTACATAGTAAAACCATTGATAAAAAAGGTGATGTTGGTGATAGAAAAGGTAAGGTTGCTGTTGCTTATTTATTAGGCAAAGAATTAGCCAAACAAGCCAAAGATAAACAAATAACCAAAATAGTTTTTGATAGAGCTGGTTATCAATATCATGGACGAGTCCAGGCCTTGGCCGATGGTGCTCGTGAGGGCGGTTTGGAATTTTAATATTTCAATTTATCCCGAAATTACACGCAGTGAATGCCATGCCCGCCTTGGGGGGGAGGGATCTTTCGGAGAGGATAGAGATTGAATTACTGTTTCGTTAAGTAAGTGTAATAAATAATCAATTTTAAAATGTAAAAAAGAGTGTATGGCGGTAGGAAAGATTCCTCGCTACGCTCGGAATGTGTGAAAAATTATATGTCATTTAAAGGAAAAGGAAAACCAAAATTTAAAAAAGAAAAACCAGAGTTTGATCAACAAATTGTTGATTTGGCTCGTGTCACTCGTGTTACCAAAGGTGGAAAACAATTGAGTTTTCGAGCTTTGGTTGTGATTGGTAATAGAAAAGGTAAAGTTGGTTATGGCGTTGACAAGGGCAAAGATGTACAAATTGCTGTAGAAAAGGCCGTCAATCAAGCCAAAAAGAATTTGATAAACATTCCAATTTTGAAAGAAACTATACCTCATCGTACTGAAGGTAAATATAAAGCTGGAAAAGTTATGATCAAACCAGCCCCTCGTGGTTCTGGTATTATTGCTGGCGGTGCTGTGCGAATAGTGTTGGAATTGGGTGGAGTACCAAATGCTTCTGCCAAAATTATGGGCAAAACTGGTAATAAAATGAATAATGTTAAAGCAACTTTTGTGGCCTTGCAGTCATTCAAAGCGAGACCAAAGAAAAAAGAAGATAATAAGGTTGCAAAGATAGAAAATATTGAGAAGGATGTTGTTAAAAAAGAGAATAAAGAAAATCTAGTTAAAGTGGAAGATAAAAAATAATTGGTAATTAGTAATTGTGCTACATATTTAGTGAGTCAGAGTATAGTTGGTAGTATAATTTTATTAAAGACGCAGGTGGTAAGAAAGATTCCTCGCTGCGCTCGGAATTGATTAAAAAATATATGGTATTGACACCATCTACAATTAAACCAGCCTATAAGTCTCGCCGAAAATCGAAGCGAGTTGGGCGTGGCAATGGTTCAGGAAAAGGTACTTTTGCTGCCCGTGGTTTGAAAGGACAAAAAGCTCGTTCTGGTGGAAAGAGCCGTAATCAGATCAGAGGTTTCAAATCAGCTTTACAAAAAGTTCCTAAATTGCGTGGATTTAAGAGTGTCAATGCTTCTAAGGAAACTGTCACTTTAGTCACTTTGGAAAAATATGGTAATGAAAAGCAAGTAATAACTCCAGCTTTTTTAACTAAAGTGGGTGTAGTAAAAACTCCTAAAAATGGTATAAAAATCGTGGCTCGAGGTGAATTAAAAAAGAAATTAAATATTACCGGTTGCTTGGCTAGCAAAAGTGCGGTAGAATTGATAGAGAAGGTTGGGGGCAGTGTAAAATTCTAATTTTGTAATATATATATACAGATAACGGATAATTCGGATGTACGGATTTGACGATTGTATCCGTAACATCAGTAAATCCGATTTATCCGTAATCCGTAATGTTATGTGGGAAAAGATTCGTAAAATTTGGAAAATAAAAAGTTTACGTAAAAGCGTCCTCTTTGTTTTGGGGATGCTAGTTGTTTTTAGAATGGCTGCTCATATTCCAATTCCAGGCGTAAATACCGAAGCTTTGCATGAATTTTTGGCAGGTAACCAAATTTTGGGTTTGCTTAATGTTTTTTCTGGTGGTACTATGGAAAATTTTTCTATAGTTATGCTTGGTATTGCTCCATACATTACGGCTTCAATTATTTTTCAACTTTTGGCCATGGTTGTGCCTAGTTTAGAAGAATTACAAAAAGAAGGTGAATCCGGACAACAAAAGATAAACATGTACACTCGTTTGACAACTGTACCATTGGCTTTTTTACAATCTTTTGCCATGATCAAACTTTTGACTCAATCACAAAATCAAATTGTTCCTGATCTTAATACTTACAAATTGATTGTAATGATGTTAACCATTACTGCTGGTACGGTATTTTTGATGTGGATTGGTGAACTTATTACAGAAAAAAATATTGGCAATGGTATTTCATTGCTTATCTTTGCTGGTATTGTTTCAGCTTTGCCTGGGGTAGTACAAAGAGCAGTTTTGAATTATAGTCCATCTGATTTATATACCTATGTATTTTTTATTGCCATTGCGGTTGCGACAGTAGTTGGTGTGGTAATTATCAGTGAGGGGCAAAGAAATATTCCAGTCAGTTACGCCAAACAGATCAGGGGTAACAAAATGTATGGTGGTAGTAATACCCATTTGCCACTTCGTGTAAATATGGCTGGTGTTATTCCAATTATCTTTGCTATTTCTGTTATTCTGTTTCCACCAATGATCGCCCAATTTTTTGTGAATAAAGCTGGTTGGATTGCTAATTTTTCTCAAGGGGTAGTGAGTTTATTTAACAATCAATTATTTTACGGAATATTATATTTTACTTTAGTTTTTGGTTTTACTTATTTTTACACAGCCGTTATTTTTCATCCTCAAAAGATTGCGGAAAATTTACAACGTCAAGGCGGGTTTATTCCTGGTATTCGTCCTGGTAAACAAACCGAAGAATATTTGGGCAAAACTATGGGCCGTTTGATATTTATTGGTGCTTTGTTCTTGGCTATTATTGCGATTTTACCGCTTTTGTTAAAGGCCTTTACCGGCACTCAGTCACTTGTAATTGGTGGTACCTCACTTTTAATCGTGGTATCAGTGGCCATTGAAACTGCCAAACAAATTGATGCTCAGATTGAGGTGCATGAGTATGATCACATGTAATTGGACACGACACATGACCCATATAACACGACACACGACCCACTTAACACGACACATAGAGAGAGACAGCCACCGCGAGGTGGTTTTTTGGTGGCGATAACTCACCCCAACCACCACGACAACTCACCCTCCTCCAATTCGGCGGACAGGCAACCCCTCTCTTGTGAAGAGAGGGGCTTTTTTATACTAGTTTTTTATTCCCCCTCTCTTCACAAGAGAGGGGGCTAGGGGGTGAGTTATCGCAACAAAAAAACACTCGCTTTCACGCGAGTGTTCTTATTTAAACTTCCCAGCTCCGCACAGAATCCAACTGAGTCGGATGCTATGCGGATTGAGAGCTGGGAAGTCTCTACAATCCGGTTGTTGTGGGCAGAATTGCCCCCTCACGGGATGTTACTGGACATGTCTCTGAAGTGGACAAACCTGTCTTTGCATCCCCTAAAGATCAAAAAACACAGAAGGATGCTCAGACATCCTATCACAGTGGTTACAGCCACTTCGTTTGTGCTCACAATGGAGCCTGTGATGAATGCGCTTACTAATGCACTCACCAGAAGTCCCATTCCAATTTTTTTGGTTTTGGATGAGACCAAACAAGCGAATCCAATGGCTGTTGCTACCGCTAGAATCTTACCCCATATCGGCATAGTTCCGCCGATAGGAACGAGGGTAAGTATAGTTAGACCAAGGATGACCACTCCTGCCGCTATCATCAGAATGTAAAATAGCACTGAAATAATTCGATATATCCATGCCTTGCTCATTTTGTACCCTCCTTGGGTTTTGGTGGTTGGTTGGTTTAGATATATTTAACTATAAATTATCCCTCTTGTCAAGAGCCCTTTAATTTGGTACAATATTTTTAGCTTTACATAACAAATATCTAAGTTTTAATAAACTTTTAACCCCAATTTCTATGTCTCTATTTGGCCTCGGTGTAAAATATTCACAAGTAGAACAGCAGTTGTCAGAATTTGATATAAAAAAGTTGGTTTCGCCTTATCATATTAAAACTTTAAAACAAGAGGAAGTATCAGAAGTTGAGCAAGCAATTATCAGTCGCCGACATGGCGATGGTAAAATTTCTTTGCAACAAATTTACGAGACCCTTACTCAGATGAAAAATAAAAATCAAATTAGCCGACAAGATAGAGATGGATTGATGAAAGCGTTTGAAGAGCATCTTAATTAACAATATAAAAGATACTAATATACAAATTTTACTAATTATACTAATGGTATACGAATATACTTCGATAACACACATTAGTATTTATTCGTATTATTAGTACCATTAGTATATTAGTATCTTTTATAGTTCAATAAATTATGAAAAAAATAATTATTCTAATGGGTGTACCTGGAAGTGGCAAAGGTACCCAAGCCAGAAAATTAGTTCAAAAATATAATTACGGTCATATATCAACCGGGGATCTTTTGCGTGCTTTAGATAAGGATGAAAACGCCGATCCAACTGATAAGCAAAAATTAGCCGACATGAAAGCCGGTAAACTCGTGGCTGATGATTTGATTTATAAATTAGCGTTTGCTGAGATGGACAAATATTTAGATGCTGGTCAGGGAGTTATTTTGGATGGGGCGATTCGCAATGTTGAACAAGCCAAAAAATATCAAGCATATTTTAAAAAAAAGGGTTTGCGGGATGAAGTGATAGTATTAGAAATTTCTTTGAGCGATGAGACTAGCTTCAATCGCCTCACCAAACGCAAAATTTGCCCTATTTGTGGCTTTATTCTGCCCTATTCGCCTGATAATGAGAATAAGGTGAAATGTCCTGAATGTGAGGGGGAATTGATAGTCCGTTCTGATGACAACCCTGAGACAGCTAAACAGCGGATTGCTGAGCAGGGTAATGTTGCTATCCAGCCAATTTTGAATTATTATAATGATTTAACCCTGTTAAAGACAGTAGATGGTGAGATGAGTATTGACGAGGTGGATGGAGAAATAATAAATATTTTGGAATCTTAATTTTTATCTAAAAAATATGACCAAAATGATAAAAGAAAATTTGATTAAAAATTTATTTATAATTGTTTTGCTTTTACTTTGTTATCTTCCAATCAAAAAATATCTATTGTCTAGCAATTTGGTCGTAGAGACAACCGGAGCTGGTGATGTACTGGCGGCAGTATCAATTTTGTCAGTCATAGCTTGTTTTGGTAATTTTGCTTTTACTTATGAAAAAATAAGAGTTAGTTTTTCTTTAGAAAGGTATTTATCACATATTGTTACTGGATTACTTATGTTAATTATTGGAATTTCTCTTATGTTTACTTCTGTTCTGGTTGAAATTTTGATGGGTAATTTTATTATTGTTGATCTGTCATTAATTATATTATATTTGGCCTGTGTAGGATATGATTTTTGGGATGTATTAAAAATTTAAGTTAATAACCAAAAACCGACCTACCGCGGGGGAATGCTAGCTATCCCTCGTTCGTAGACCGGTTTTGGTAAGATTGATCAATCTATAAAGAGCGACTACAAAAGAAGATGTTAAGTCAACTTTTGACAAAAAATTTGGCAATCTACCCACAGATTGCCTTTTTTGTAGGCCATATTATAACAGATTTTTTAGTTTTTGTTTAGTTTGGTTGTTGATAAGTTTTTTCCTTGCCTTTTTTATCTATTTTTACTATAATATTCACATATGTCCTACATAAAATCACAATCAGAAATAGAGCAAATTATCAAAGGGGGTAAAATTTTGGGGGAGATTTTGGAAAAACTGGGCCAAATGGCTAAACCGGGTGTTTCAGCTTGGGAAATTGACCAAGAGGCTGAACGGATGATAAAAGAAGCTGGTGGTCGGCCGGCTTTCAAAGGTTTTAGGGGTGGGAGAAATGAACCACCTTTTCCTTCTACTATTTGTGCGTCTCGTAATGAAGAAATTGTGCATGGTATTGCTGCCAAAGACAAGATTTTAAAAGACGGCGATATTTTTAGTATAGATATTGGAATGGAATACCCTACGGGTAATAACCAAGATACAAGAAACAAGATACAAAATAATGGACAAGGTTTTTTTACTGATACAGCTATTACGGTAATAGTTGGCGAGGTGCCGGAGAAAACTAGGCAATTGGTGAATGTCACAAAAAAAGCATTAGAAATTGGTATTGCTGAGTGTAAAGTTGGGAATACCGTAGCTGATATTGGTCGGGCGATTCAAGAATATATTGATCCACAGGGTTATGGAATTGTGCGTGATTTGGTTGGTCATGGCGTTGGTCATGGTGTTCATGAAGAACCTCGGGTACCAAATTATTATGATAAAAATATGGAAAGTTGGGTTTTGCAAGAAGGTGTCGTAATAGCGATTGAACCGATGATAACTATGGGGGATTATAATATAAAAACGGCCGATGATGGTTGGAGTATTTCAACGGCTGACGGCAGTTTGAGTGCTCATCAAGAACATACCGTTGTAATTAAGAAAGATGGCCCAATTGTGGTTACAAGGCGTTCAGAAGAAAGAATAAATTAATTATCTTTAATTATAAAATTAAAAAAAAGCGTGTCATTGCGAGGAACCCCAATGAAATATGGGGTGACGAAGCAATCCCAGTGTGTTGGCAACGTTGCTATTAGTCTGGGATTGCTTCGCCCTGATGCGAATCAGGTCTCGCAATGACACAGAAAATAATTAGTGAAACAGTATGAATATTTTAGGCGTAGATTATGGTCGCAAAAGAATCGGCCTTGCCTGGGTTCAAGAAGGATTGGACGTTGTTTTGCCATACGGCGTGGTTGGGTCACTCAAAGAGCTGGTGGATTTAATTGAGGTGGAAAAAATAGATAAAGTCGTGTTTGGCTTACCATTAACTTTGGAAGATTTAAGTGAAAATGCCAATACCAAAAGAATTCGTAATTTTGCTGATGAAGTAAAAAAACAAACTGGTGTAGAAATAGATTTTGCCGACGAACGTTTGACCACATCCGAAGCCATGCAAATGGGTGGGGACGCAACTTTGGATGAAAAATCAGCTATGTTGATTTTAGAGACTTATTTGGAAGAGAGTTTATAAAGTTCATAAAGTCAAAAGTCTAAAGGGTAAAAAATTCGTTTAAATTAGTTAGATCAGTTTAATCCGTGTTCTATTATCTTTTTATGAAGGCAGTTGTGCTGTCTCGTCGCGACTTCCGTGAGTTTGATCAGATTATTTCTCTTTATACTTTAGAAAAAGGCAAACAGGAAGTTCTCGCGCGTGGTGTAAAAAAAATAACCTCAAAAAATTCGGCTCATCTAGAGCCGTTTTCTTTGGTTGAAGTAGAAATTGTTCCAGGAAAAGAAATTGACCATTTGATAACAGTTCAGCCAATAAATTATTTTTCTGAAATAAGAAAAGATTTGAAAAAAAGTCTAGCATCGGCTTATATAGTAAATCTGACAGATAAATTAGTTCATAGCGGAGAGCAAGATGAGAGAATATTTGAATTATTAAAAACCTGGCTAGAATTTGTTGATCAGTGTAATCCAATTAAATTAATGGAATCAATGCTCGACGGTTACATTGTCATATTGTTATACTGTTTGGGTTTTGATATTGTTTATTCAGAAATAAAAAATCAGGAAATAAAAAAAGATTTAGAAATTTTGGCAAGTGGTGATTGGGAGTTGATAAATAATTTAAAATTTGAAATTGGGGAATATCAAAAATTACATAAAAAAATTTATAATTATTTAGTATTTCAGACGGAGAGGAAGGTGGAGGATTGGGATAATTTGACAAAATTCTAAAAATGTGCTATAATACATTTATATGATAAAGC
>CAYXGV010000020.1:0-17776 GCA_964464685.1 uncultured Gammaproteobacteria bacterium
AGAAGTCCATTAGTGGTTTTTTAACCGTGTCCACTTTTTGGGGTACGGATCAAAATGATGGGTTTTAATTATCTGTGAAATCTGTGTCTCAAAGATCTGTGGTCTATTCCTCCGCTGTCTTCTTATACTCGCTAACATCAGCAATTTCTGATAATAATATATTTTCTACATAAATACCTCGAGAATAAAATATCCGCTCTAGTTCATTTTTTAATTCAGTCTCAACCGCATCACGCTTGGCACCAATAATTTCTTGTTTATCAAAACGACTCATTACCATTCTTATTCTAGATCGTACGGTCGGACGAATAATTTTGGCCACAAAATCCTCACCAATCGTCTGCCAAATCGCTGGAATCTGATGAATATCCAGACGAAGTAAAACTGTACCTTCAACACCAATACGCTTATCATCTTGGGTGACGGCTGCAATCGGAATATCTCCCATCGCTTTTTCATTTTGCGGATTAAATTCGCGAGAAATACTATATTCCAAAGTTTGAGTATTAAACAACTTGGCCTTTTGCCAAAAAGGAATTTTTAGATGGAGCCCAGGGGTCAAAACTTTTTTTAGTACTCCCCTACCTAGATCATACACACAAGCCACATATCCAGGTGGTACATAAATAAAAACACCCTTCAAAACATCCTCCATTACAAATGAATACATCAACTTGTCTAATGATTCGGCCATATTATTATATAGTTATATTAATATATTGTCCGCCCAAGGCGGATCCGCCTTGGGCGGACAATATTGTTAACTTTGTAAGTTTGTAATATAACAATAAATTTAACTTAAAAAAAATCCATTATATCTAGTATACTTAACCCTTCTTCACTTCCTCAACCTTTGGTGATCTAAAAATTAGTTTACTAAACTGGTGAATTATAGCAGAAAATAGCAAAGATGTCAAGATAAACAAAGATTTAGCCATTGGCAGTATCATTAAAACAAAAAAGGTCATTGCAGGAAATAAAATAAAATAAAATAAATCTGCCTTAGTTAAGCCATATTTTTGCTTTTTATAATCCAAATATATTTCAACCAAAAGAAAAAGGGCCACTGCACCCGCCCAGACATAATCTCCTCTTCCTCCCAAATCAAAGCCATAAAACATTGCATTGATTTTGCCTGGAAAATTTATAAACGGATAAAGAATTTTCAATATTTTATCACCGGTAATACCACGTAAAAATACCTGGTAAAGCAAAACCAAGACCAAGGCTTGGATACCCAACACTACTGTCTTGCTCCAAGGACTAACCTTTTTCTTTTTCAAAACTTTACGAATTTCTTGTTTCCTAAGCTGATGGTCATTGCTAAAATCTTTATTTATTTGGACTAATTCAGCATCAACATCTTTGCTCTTGGCCTGACCTTTTTCCGTAACCAAAGTAAAAGGCAACAAAACCACCCGTAAAATAAGAGTCAAATAAACAATTGCCCAACCCAAATTTTCCTTAGCCCAGCCATTATATATCCAAATCAAAAAATTGAAGAGTGGTTGATATAAAAAATCGTGCCAAATTACTCCCAACATAAAATCAGATAAATATTTATATAAATATGATACCAAATTTAGACAATTAAAGCAAGACCGATCCACAACCCCAAATTAACTACTCACGACGCAAAGCTTCAATTGGATTCAGATTGGCCGCTCGACGGGCTGGATAAATTCCAAAAAACAAACCGACAAAAGTAGAAAATCCCAAAGCTAACACAATTGAAAATAAAGAAACCGAAAAAGACCAATTCAAACCATAACTTACAGCACCCCAATAAACCAGATAAGATAAAATAATTCCAAAAACAATTCCCACAATTCCACCGACCACAGTCAAAGACACTGCTTCCAATAAAAATTGCCACAAAATATCTTTGCTCTTGGCACCCAAAGATTTTCGCAAACCTATTTCAAAAGTTCTTTCCGAGACTGTCACATACATAATATTAGTAATTCCAACTCCTCCAACAATCAAAGATATACACACTAAAGCAATTAACAACAAAGTAATTCCACCGACCACAGTTTCTAACATATCTCTAATTTCATCCATAGTTGTCACCTTAAAATCATCACGATCTGGATCAGTAATATCATGCCTTTCACGTAATAAATATTCCACATCTTCTTTGGTTCCATTTATTTTTGTAATATCTATCACTCTCGCCATTATTCCCATCACATAATCTGTACCCAAAAATCTTTTTTGTAAAGTTTTGGTCGGGATATAAACAAGACTATCATAATCAAAACCAAAACTCGCTCCTCTTTCTACCATAACGCCAACAACTTTAAACGCCTTGCCACCCATATAAACTGTTTTGTCAACAGCTGTATCATCACCAAATAAATCTTCCTTTACTTTGGAGCCGATAACCAAAACTTGTGCTAGAGATTCTTCTTCTTCGGGATAATAAAACCGCCCTTCGCTTAATTCAATTTTCTCCACTTTAACAGCATTGGCGCCATAACCAAATAAAATTACTGTTTTATTTTCTCCTTGATATTTTATAACTTCCTGACTCGTAACATAACTATAAACCGAATCAATATTTTTATTCTTTAAAATTTCTTCCATATCTTCATTTTTCAAAGTGGTGACGATAATTCCACTCGCCATACCAGTCGCGCTACCACTCTCACCCTTACCGGGAATTCTGACTTCTATATTCAAAGCATTTGGACTATATATATCCAACTCACCCACTACCATTGATTCCAAACCGCGACCAGCTGACATTATTATTACTACCGAAGAAATTCCGATACTCAAAGCAATGATCGTCAAAATAGTCCGCGATTTCTGTCTCGACAATGCTTGATAAGCCAATTGTATTCTTTCTGTCAATAACATATTTTATTCATATCGCAAAGCTTCAATCGCGTTTAATCGGCTGGCTCGTCTGGCTGGAATGATACCAAAAATCAAACCAATACCAACCGACACTCCACAACCAAGTAAAATAGAAAAAAATGAAACTACTAAATCCCAATCATAACCCAAATATTGAGCCACTTGGGCGACTAAAACGGAAATTAAAATTCCTAATACAATTCCCATCAAACCACCCAAAAAAGTAATTACCACTGATTCAATCAAAAATTGCCCAATAATATCACGTGACTTGGCACCAATTGCTTTGCGCAAACCAATCTCTCTGGTTCGCTCCTGCACCGAGGCCAACATAATATTCATAATACCAAAACCACCAACCACGAGAGCAATACCAGAAATAGCTACCAAAAAAAACTTGAGAGCGTCGGTAATTGTTGTAATAGTTTCTACACCCTGAGCCATAGAACGCACAGAAAAATCATCTACTTCCGCTGTGTCTATATTATGTCTCTCGCGTAAAATTGTTTTGATACTATCTACAGCTTTTTCAATATTTTCTGAATTATCCACTTTAACTCTAAGCATACTAACATGATCAATTCCCAATAATAATTTTTGAGCTGTCGTGATTGGCACAAAAATCTGGTCATCTTGATTTTGAAAACCACTAACTCCTCGTTTTTCCATCACACCAATCACAGTAAAACTAATTTTTTTTATTCTAATTTTTTTGCCAATTGGATCATCGTCACCAAACAAATCTTCTCTAACACCATCACCAAGTACGGCCACTCGGGCTAAACTTTTTTCTTCATCACTAGAAAAAAATCTCCCTTGCACCACTTCAGTATCCTCCACATCTAAATAACTGGCCGACACACCAGAAAATGTAGTATTCAATACCACATCGTTCAAACTAATTGTTTCATTTCCGCTAACATAGGCAGTCAAAGCTTCAATACAATCACAACCATCTTTTTTTATAGCTTCGCCATCTTCATATTTTAAAGTCGTGACAACTATACCCATAGCCGAAGCGGGCGGACCATCATCTTCCGAAGCCCCTGGCAAAACCCCGACCAAATTGGTACCCATACTTTTGACTTGATTCAAAATCAAACTCTGCGCACCAGCTCCAACCGACATCACAATAATCACAGCCATTACACCAATAATAATTCCGAGCATAGTCAAAAAAGAGCGCACTTTATTGTTCGCCAAAAGTTGAAATGAATTGTGAATATTTTCGGTGATGTTCATAATACAGTCAAAAGTTTATAAAGTCATAAAGTCTACAAAGTCTACAGATTAATTCAATCTCTTTATAAAACCTGATATCATTTTTGATACTTCTATTGATAAGTCGTAATATCTTCTAGTTTCTTCCTTGTTTAGATAACCCAAATCGTATGATAGATACAACATTGATCTCACTTCCCCACAAGAAGCTTTTACTATAAACAAAAATCTTTTAAACTCTTTGTCTCCCAAACGTTCAAATCCTTCAGCAATATTATTCATTATCGAGACACTCGCTCTTTGAATTTGATCCTTAAATCCATAATCTTTACACTCCTTAAATGAAGTGTATATACCAAGTGTTAAAATCTTAGCTTTTTGCCAAGCTATTATATCCTCAAATCTATCAATCTTCATAAGTATTAACTTTTAGACTTTATGACTTTAGAGACTATTTTCTCAACTCCTCCTGCCCGTCAGCCAAAATTCTATTTTTTACTTTTTCGTCAGATTCAACCAAACCATCGCGCATACGGATAACCCTTTCGGAATGTTCAGCAGTATATTTTTCATGAGTGACCAAAATAATAGTATGGCCTTGTTTTAAATTTAAATCTTGAATAATCTTCATAACTTGCAAACCAGATTTGGAGTCTAAATTTCCAGTTGGTTCATCGGCAAAAATAACCGACGGCTTACCTACCAGAGCTCGGGCAATCGCCACCCGTTGTTTTTCACCGCCAGATAATTGATTAGACAAATTATTAATACGATGAGTCAGACCAACCGCCTCAATCGCTCGTTTGGCTTCATCTATTCTTTCTTGTTTGCTCATTTTCATATACATCATTGGCAACAAAACATTATCCAAGACTGAAGTCCGTGGTAATAAATTGAAAGCTTGAAAAATAAAACCAATTTTTTCACTTCTCATTTCGGCCAAACGATCATCATCAAGACCGCTGACATCTACACCTTCAAAATAAAATTTGCCCTCGGTCGGCTTGTCCAAAAATCCCAAAATATGCATCAAGGTTGACTTGCCAGATCCACTTGGCCCCATAATCGCCACAAACTCACCTCGCTTAATTTCAAAATTTATACCATGCAAGACCTTTGTCACTACTTCATCATTGACAAAATCTTTTTTTAAATTTTCTACTTTGATTATTGGTGTGGACATATGTTTCCATTGTCATCCCGAGCGCAGTCGAGGGATCCCTTTTTAATGCATCAACAAATGCATCAAGGAAAATTTTATTTAATACTACATATAGTGTAAAGAAAAGGGATTCCTCCACTCGCCCGACTTCGTCGTCGGGCTCGGTCGGAATGACAGTGTGTCAAACCCTCTCCCAATCCTCCGCACCACTCAAGTACTCATCCTTTATTTTTTCGAAATACGTTAGTGCCGGCTCATACTCATTCTCAATCTTCCCGTCTAAAATCGCTTCTTCAATTGCGGTTTTTATTTTGCCAACAGTTGGACCGGGTTTTAAACCACACTCTTTCATAATTTCTTCACCGCGAACTGGCGATTGAAACGCGCGCATTTTATCTTTTTCAATTATCTCTTCCACGCGCTTTTCCAAATAATCATAATTTTTTAAACGTTTAATTTTTTTATTAGGATTACCAGTGGTAATATCACTTTTACATAACAACAACAAATCTTCAAACTCTTCGCCCATTGTCACAAACAATCTTCTAATGGCACTATCAGTAATTTTGGCATCCATTAATTGGATTGGTTGTTGGTGCCAACGAACTAATTTGCCGATGTATTCAGTGTCGTCTTTGGATAATCGCAAACGTTTACCAATTGCCCGAACCATTTTTAATCCTAAGTGTTCATGCATATCAAAAGCCCAACCTCGGCCTTTAACAAATTGTTTGGTTCCTGGTTTGCCAATATCATGAAGTAGTCCGGCCAAACGTAAAACCACATTGTCCGTTCTCTCGGATAAATTATCCACAACTTTTAAAGTATGTTCAAAATTATTTTTGTGACCCTGTCCATAAACTTCCTCGACTCCCTGCAAAGCTGAGATCTCAGGCAAAAACTCATCCAACAATTTGGTGGCATACAAAATCTGAAAACCAACTGAAGGTTGTTTGCTCTTGAGTAATTTAAATAATTCTTCTTGAACCCTTTCAGCTGAAATAATTTTTAAACGTTTGTGATTACGTGCCATAGCTTCTAAAGCACTTTTTTCAATACCCCAGCCCGAGGCTGGTCCGCCTTGGGTGGAAAGTTGAGATGCAAATCTCGCTGCTCGAAGCATACGCAAAGGATCTTCGGAAAAAGTTTCGTCAGAATCAAGTGGAGTTCGTAAAATCTTTTTTTTCAAATCTCCCTGTCCATCAAAGAAATCAATTATTTTTTTACTAAGCCCAGTCGCAGTCACGGCCTGAGCCATCGCGTTAACAGTAAAATCACGACGTTTCAAATCTTCGGCTAAACTCGTGCCAACAACTTTTGGTTTTCGTGATTTTTTATCATAACTTTCTGTTCTCGATCCCGCGAATTCAATTTCTAACAACTTCTTTTTTGTTCCGTCTTTCAATTCTTCAGTAAAAACATAGCGAGCCGTATCAAAATCAGGAAATTCAACCAGACTCCCAATCTCACTTAATTCTTTATCTAATTTTTTGGCAAAATCCAAACCAGACCCTATCACAACAAAATCAATATCCGCCTCTTTCTTTTTTATACCAAGCAAACGGTCTCTAACAAAACCGCCTACGGCATACACCTCCACACCTTCCTTTTTTGCAACCTTATAAATTGCTTCTAATATTTTTTTTACGGTCATAACAATAATTACTCAATTACTTTTGTAATAACTTCTTGCCCCTCTACCAAGCCAGTCAACACTTCAATCAAACCATTGTCACCGCGCAAACCGAGAGTGACTGGCATATCTTTTGCTTCACCGTTTTCCAAAATCCGAACATATTTTTCTCCATTGGTGCGAACGGCTCGATTGGGAATATACAAAACATTTTCTTTTTCTTCAGTAAAAAATAATACATCGGCGGTCATACCATTTAAAATTTCATGACTACCATCTTCTTCTAAAGTCAAAGTGACAGTATAATAAACCACATCTTGAATAACAGTTTCACTAATTTCAATTTCTGAAACTACTCCAACAAATTTTACATCATCACCAAAGGCATCCAGTTTTACATCAGCTTGACCACCCAAAGTAATCTTGGAAATATCTGTTTCTGGAATGGCTACTTTAACTTCAAAATGTGGACTAACAATTTTTACCACATCTTCTTGTGAACTGATGTATTCCCCTACTTTGGCATCAATCTTACCAATTACGCCGTCAACTGGAGCATTGATAATTGATTTGTTACGATTGGCTACCGCCTGAACCAAATTGGCTTGAGACGCCGACAGACTAGCTTTATAGCCAGCCAAATCAACATCACGAGGTGGATTTTTGGCATCTTCATAATTAGCCTGAGCCTGATCTAACAAAGCCTGATAAACAGCAGTATCAGCAGTTTTCTTTTTTTCCAAATTATTTACATTAACTAAAATATTTTGATAAGTCACCAAATAAGTATTATAACCATTTTTAGCAGTTTCTACTGCTTGTTTTTGGTTTATTAAATTGGTATAAGCAGTATTAACTGCCGAATAATCAGTCTGCACATTCGTCTTCAAAGTACTGAGTTCACTTTGGGTTAAATCTCCAATTGGCGTAGTATTATCTAATACAGCCAAAACCGCAAACATCAAATCCTTGCTATTAAACAAGGCTTCTTCAGCAGTATCAGCTGCCCAATTTATAGCCTCATGCCCACTAGCAAAACCCAAAGAATTAATCATTTCATCGGCATCTATCTTAGCTGATTTGGCAGAATAATATTTATTTTGGGCAGTATTTAATTTGGAAGTATCATACGCCGACAAAACACTTACAAAATCATCATTAGCTAAAATATTATCAATCCCTAAAATATTGTCAGCTTCAGTTAAAGCTGCCGCTAAAGTTGATTGGGTGGCAATTAATAAAGCCACTAAATCATCAAAGGCATCCTCTACAATTTGACTACCTTCTCCACCTTCAGATATTTCCAAATTCAATCGAGCGGTTTCAAGTTCAGCAGCCATATTGGCAATATTATCATCATAAGTGACAATAGTCTGATCTAAATTGGCTTTGGCCTGATCTACCTTGGCACGCATAGAGCTAACATATTCATCAGTATTCCCAGCCAAAACCTTGTCCAAATCGGCTTGTGCTTTTTGTACATTAGCCTCGGCCTGAGCTACCCCCGCATTTAGAGCACTGAAATCCAAACTCACAATTATTTCACCTTTTTTCACTTTATCACCCACTTTTTTGTAAACCTGCGACACTCGGCCACTATTTTCAAAACGCAAACTAACCTCACCGGCTGATTCCACATTACCAGTAGCATCCACCGTCTGGGACAAAGTACCTCTGACAACTTTTACGGTTTCATACTGCGGAGCTGGCTCTGGTTTTAAAAATTTAGCATAAACAAAACTAGCCACAATTAAACCAGCAATAACAATGATATAAAACTTTTTTTGTTTATACCATTTTTTCTTTTTGGCGGTAATTATTTCTTGATTCATATTTTTTATTAATTCTGATGAGTCCTGACAATTATCAGAGTAAACTCAGATTGGTTAATTATTAAATAAATTTTTTAAGATTTTTAATTTGGACTGTCATATCTTTGACAAAATCTTCCATTACTTCGGTAGGGACAAAAATTATTCCGGGACCTTTTTGCATAACCAAAAAACTATCACCTTTTTTAAGTTTTAATTTATCCCGCAATTTTTTTGGCATAACTATTTGACCACGCTCACCAATTGAAGTGGTACCAAAAAAATCGCCCGCGTGCTCTTTAAAAAATTTTGTTTTATCCATATTATAATTATAAATAAGTATGATTAATCATACTTATCATACCACAACTTGTTTTTTAGGTCAAACATTTATACACACAGCCTCAATCCCAACCCTTAAGCAAAAAATTATTAAAGATTTTTCTAGGATCACCCTTGGTCAACAAACACTCATCCACCATTTCAGCCAACGGCACTTTTACCATATTTTTCTTGGCTAATTTTAATAAACACAGAGTCGCATCCACACCTTCCACTGTTTGTTTTATTTTTTTAAAAGCTTTGGTACTGGTCAAGCCTTGTCCTAAATACTGACCCAAAGTTCGATTGCGACTATCCGGACAAAACGCCGTACCGATTAGATCGCCTAAACCAGCCAGCTCATAAGCTGTGCGTTTGCGTCCACCCATCGCCCCAATTAGATCGGCAATTTCAGCCAAAGATCTGGTCAAAATGGCCGCTTTAGTATTGAGACCATAACCCATACCATCACACATTCCCACGACAATCGCATAAACATTTTTAAAAGATCCACCCAATTCTACCCCAATTACATCATCAGTTGGTACCAATTTTATATATTTATTAGAAAAAATTTCAATTACTTTTTTAATGGCTCGCTTGTTTTTGGAAGCAATATTCATAGCTGTAAATTGTTTTCTCACCATTTGACCCGCCACAGCTGGTCCAGAAATTGTCACAATATTTTTGCGTAATTCTGGTCGAACATGCTTGGCTATAATATGTGGAATCAAACGCAAGGAACTCGGCTCTACACCTTTTGATATATCTACCAAAATAGCATTGTGTTTTATACTGCGTGCAGCAAAAGAAATCGTATGTTCCATTGCCCCTGACGGCACTACAAAAAAAACCACCTCAGCTCCCTCTAAGGCCTCTTCAATTTTATATTTTGGAATAATATTGGCCGACAATTTTATACCGGGTAAATATTTTTTATTTTCACAATCTTTTTCAATGTGTCTAAGTGGTGCATGATCACCCTCCCAATTCCAAATTCTAACTTCGTAGCCATTATCAGCCAACACCTGAGCAATCGCTGTCCCCATATTACCAGCCCCAAGGACAGCCACGGTATGTTTTTTAGACATAAAAAACTATTTAGTATATTTAAACCAATATATTGATATTATACCAAAAAAAACCCAAAAAAGCTACTACTATTGACAAAAGAGCGAAAATGTGGTATAATATATTACTGTTTAGGATGATACGATAACCCAGATGGGAGGAATTTTCATGCGAGAATTGAGTACAAAGACAGCGACGATGTGGATCGTCGCAATGCCCATCATTTTTGTGGTGAGCATCGTGGGCTTCTGCCTCGGATTTTTCGGAGCGGAGTTCTTCCACAACCCCCCAATCAAGGATGTGTTTGGGGAAATAATTGGATTGGCGACTTTTATATTGATGGTCGCCATCCTTCACGGCATTGGTAAACTGTTTGGCCGACTTCGTCGAGCCAAAATAAAGAGTTAAATCTCCCGCCTAGGACCCCGCCTTGTTCTTTATCTAATAGGAGCCATTTTAAATGCTAACCGCATCCACTGCGGAACTTGGCCCTTTCAACAGGATGTCGCCTCAAAAACGACATCCCCCCGCCCCTGTTATTAAATATTTGATAACAAAGACAGATAAAAAATCCCGATTTAATCGGGATTTTTTATTTTTATAAAATATTAATATATAAGAGGGGGTTGTTCGTGGGCACCCCCTGTTGTCAGTCGGTCGGTTTCTTGTCAGCCAACTTCCTAGTGAACTTCGCATTCTCGGGGTAGACCGTATCCATGTAGGCCTGCCCCACATCGATCGCGTCTGCCGTAGCACGAAGTACATCTACACAACTTGTTGTCCAGGACGAGCAGAGTGGACAGTATTCCACCCCATTAATCTCCAGCTTGTAACGGGTGTTGGTTCCGCACTTGCACCTCGTAGGCGAGGGCATGACCTGAATCTTGATGCTGTCTATCATGAGAATCTCCTTTGCCCACGAACCTGCCATTCTATCATTCTCTCTCTCTCTTGTCAATATTGTCTGTGGATAAAAAAATCTCCCGTAACGGAAGATTTTTTTATTACTTATTCTGCTGCCTAATCTGCTTATCAAATTAATTTATTTTTCAATTCCTCAACCTTATCAATCTTCTCCCAAGTAAACAGATCACCCACATCAGAATTAACAACTTCACGACCAAAATGTCCGTAAGACGCGGTGGCTCTGTAAATTGGTCGTTTCAAATCCAAAGTTTTAATAATTCCCGCTGGAGTGAGATCAAACACTTCTCTCACTACGGCAGTCAATTTTCCACTATCAACCTTACCAGTACCAAAAGTATCTACCAACACACTAGTTGGTTCAGGAAAACCAATTGCATAAGATAATTGCACTTCACATTCATCAGCCAAATCTGCTGCCACAATATTTTTGGCAATATATCGTGCCATGTAAGCACCAGATCTATCTTGTTTGTTTGGAACTTTTCCAGAAAAAGCTCCACCCCCATGACGACCACGACCACCATAGGTATCTACAATAATTTTTCTACCAGTCACACCTGTATCACCCTGTGGACCACCCACAACAAATCTACCGGTTTCATTGATAAAATATTTTGTATTTTCATCTAACCACTGTCCACAAACTGGTTTGATTACTTCACGCAAAATATCTTCACGTAATTTTGCTAATTCAATATCTGGATTATGTTGAGCAGCAATTACCACAGCATCCGCTCTGGTTGGTTTGCCATCTACATATTCAATAGTCACCTGTGACTTACCATCTGGTCGTAAATAACCCAAAGTTTTATTTTTTCTAACTTCGGCCAATTTGTGAGTCAAACCATGAGCCAACATAATAGGTAATGGCATGAACTCTGGCGTTTCTTTGCAAGCAAAACCAAACATCATACCCTGATCCCCTGCTCCTTGAGCCAAGTGAGGGTGTCCAGCGTCTTCTTTTTCACCTTGGGCAATATCTTTACTCTGTTCATCCACAGCAACTATAACGCCACAAGATTTGTAATCAATTCCATAATCAGCATTGGTATAACCAATATCTTGCAAAGTTTGTCGCACGATTTTTGGAATATCTACATAAGTCTTAGTAGTAATCTCGCCACCAACTACCACAAGACCAGTAGTAGTAAACACCTCACAACAACAAGCACCATCTGGATCATCGGTTAAAACTGCGTCCAAAACTCCATCAGAGATTTGATCACAAATTTTGTCCGGATGTCCTTCGGTTACTGATTCTGAGGTAAAATAATGTTTTTCCATATGGTTTCGTTAATCCCGACAGAGAAAAGATTTTTTTCGCAAAAAATCTTTTCGACGAGGGATCTTTCTTAAAAATTAAAATTTAGTAATAGTAGTCGTGAAACTACTGATATGTTTCTAGTAAATATCCATGTAACTCGGGCCTTTAGGCCTGACTCTCAACAGTAATAATTCAGTCAAAGCTGAAGCTTTGAGTTACATAATATTTTGAATTAAAAAACAACCTTAGTAAATAGTTGTTTCTCAAGAAGATAGACATCCCGATTAAATCGGGAACGAATGTTGTCGAATAGTAATCGTGCCTACCGACCTGAAGCGCGATACTGACCAGCCGACAACAAACACCATTTTCTTGAGAAATTATTGAACATGAAACATATAACAAATTAATTTTAACACTAATTCATGTTTATGTCAACAACCTCTTAGTCCTCCTATTCTTTATATATATTCCCCTCTCCTTTTAGGAGAGGGGCGAGGGGTGAGGTCTCGGATTACCACCACATTAACTTAAACACAAAATATTTTTTTCTACAAAGAAGACCTCATCCTGTCCTTCTCCTACCAGGAGAAGGCACTCTCTAAAATATTTTTATATAAATTATTCTCTAGCCTTGATAATCAAATCTTTAAACTGTTTATAATACGGTTCCAATTCTTGTTTACAAATATCAAGCGACAAAATATTCCATTTTTCATCCATTTTTTCCTCGGCAAAATCTAATACCCCACCAAAATTAAATTCTTTACCTTTACCCATATGATACAAAAAAACAAAAACCCCTCTAGGAGAAATAAATCTATAACAATCAGCGTTAGTACAAACTTCTGCTTCTAGTGATTCAAAAGCCACTTTACCATGATGAGATTCTATACAATTCAAAATTTTATTTTCTTCTTCTTTACCCAAATCAAAATCTTTAAAAAATTCTTTAGCCAACTCTACACCGATTTTAGTATGTTCTAATATTCTACCCTCTTCTTTTGCTTTACCGAGACCGATATCCATTAAAATAGCTCCGAGATGCACTATATTTTTATCAACATTCATTTTTTCCGCCAACTCTAAAGCTTTTGCTTCTGATATCTCAAACAACAACAAAGCAGGCGAGTCATACTTTTCAATTTCACTAACTGCCCATTCCCTCGCTTTTTTTATTATTTCTTCGTAATTCATAATTCATAATTCTTAATTCTTAATTAATATAACCCTCATTACCTCCTCCGAAAGATCTCTCCTCACCTCTTCGGGTTCGTTCGAGATAAACTTGCGCCCATTAAAACAACTTCACCACACTATACACCGCCCCAGTGGCCAAAGCCAAAAATAATGGAATAGTCAAAAGCAAAGCGTGGTGCAAATTATATTTTCCTGGTTTCAAATCGCCTAGTTGCTTGGCACGCCAATAGATAAGCAAAATTATTAACATTTCCAAACTGACAAACACCCCACCAACAATGTCAATCGCCCCAATAAAATTTCTCATTCCCAAAACAAAAATCAAAATTGGCAAACTAATCACCAAAACAAAAGCCAACCAGTGGGGCAATTTATAATCCCAGTGCAAAGAATCTTTCAAAGCCATACCATTTATCAAAAAACTTGTCCCCATAGCCAGTACAGCAAACACATTACCAAACAAAAATATTGATCGTCCAATTTTATTTCCCAAACCAATGGTCGCTATTTCAGTAGTTCCGGTACCAGTGACAGCTACAACAAAAACAGCAAACAAGGCGTAAGCAACAATTGAAATTGCACCCGCAATCAAAATAGCCTTTTTAAAATCAGTATTATTTTTTATGAGCAAAGAATGAGCTTCGGGAATTGAAGTGGTGGCATGAAAGGCAAACAAAATTACACCATAAGGAAATAATAATTGAGCCAAATCAAAATGGGCAAAATGGCTGTAATTAATATGAGGAACACTAATCAAAATTATTAACACTATCACAAACAAAACTGCCAAACTAAGTAGAAACTCAACCAACTTGATACTCTTCATTCCCAAAAATATAAAAAAAGCACCGACAGTAATAAAAATCAAACTCCAATTGAAAGCAGTTCCACCAAACAAAGCTGACAAAGCTTCACCTGAACCAATCGTATAAATAACCAAAGTACCAAATAGCATAACATAGACAAGCACACTCAAAATAGCTCTACCCCATTTGCCTAAATATTTACCCGCCAAACCAACCAATTGTAAATTATCTTTTGTTCTCATCATGACTTCGCCAATCATCAAATTGAGAACTATCATTAGTAATCCCAAAATTATTATATAAAGTAAACCGGGCCAAATACCTACTTTGGCAACTGCATAAGGAATACCCAAAACCCCTGCCCCAATGGTCGCACTAGTGATCAAAGCTACCGCTTCAAATAAAGTCAACTGCCTACGAAAAATCCCCATGTGTTTTACCAAAGGTTCTTCCTCACCCAATCTTTTATATTTATATCTAAAAAGCATAATTTTTTATTAATTTATTATATTATAACACAAAAAAAGAACCAGTGAAAGGTTCTTTTTATATGATTTGATAAGACATCTCTAACGTCCTTAAGTGATGAGACGCATTTAGAACCATTGCTTGAAAGAAAGCGATTACTTCGCCAGAGGCGACTATCAAATAAGTACAATATTTATTAAGCTTAATTTAAAAAGCCCCTGCTATTTTAGCAGGAGCATTTAGCTAATGAATTGATATCTGTCTTTTCTATTTTCACCTGTAATTCATTGGTTTTGGGCAAAGCACGATTAGCGGCGACTACGCGAAACATTTCCTGCACATTTTCGCTAGCATTAACAAAAGCAATAAATTTTTTATTTAACCAGCGTCTTTGCAAATCTTCTTTCATTAGGAGCAAAGCATGAGCTGCAGAACGAGAGACAAATTCCACTTTAGCGAAATCTAAATCAACCGCTTTGGTATCGGATTTGTTTACTGCTTCGGCTAAAACTGGCATTAAGTCGCGAGAGCCCACAATCGGAGCCAGGATTTTAGCCACATCAATTGTATATTTGTATTGCTTGATCATATGACTATAGTATAACAGAAGTTATGGATTATTCCAAGTAAGGGGTAATATCAATAGAACTGGTGGGTTTGGGTATGCGATATGCCGTTACCACACCCTGCCAATAAAAATCAGGTAAATCCACGATTTTTTTACCATTTTTATCTGCCACAAGGGCTGCTGAACCGGAAAATAAAATGAACTCACCACCCAAACAATCACAAACCACCTGCTTTGAGGTGCGTACACCATAACCGCGCTCAATACTCGGTTTAGTGGAATGTCCTTTTAAAACCTCGATAATCGATTCCGAGTCAGTTAATTTGATGCCCTTGGCTTCTTCATAGGTCTTAGCCAAACCACGGCCACAATCCACAATACAAATATCCAAGTAATTCTTTTTTGGATAAAACTGGCCAAAAATAAAACCGCTGTCTTGTTGGCTGTGATCAAAAATATTAGTCACCAATTCGGTAATCGGATAATATACAGCATTTTGTGCGCCCGGCACCGAACCCAAAGTATTATACACCATCATGGAAAATAATGACTCTAAACGTTCTCTTTCCGCGCCCTTTTCTTTTTTAAGCACGCTGATGGGAATATAACTTTTATGTGATTGGACTTGCTGTTCAAAGATTGAAACGCTGTCTACCCCATAAGGAAAATTAATGGTGTCCAAATATGAATGATTAATGTTGTTTTCGTCTTTAATAAACTTACTGTTATAACAATTAATATGAGCAACTAATGGTAAAATTAACAACGGAGAAAACCAATCAACATTTGAAACATCAAAATTTCTCGGTTGAGAAAATTCTCGCCCTTTGAAGGCTTGATATAAACTCACCAGCTGGGCTAACAAAGTATTGTTTTGCGGTTTGGATAAAATAATTGTTTCCATAAATACTATGGTTAATGTTTCTTATATTTTACCACGCAAATGTTTTTTTAACCAGAGGAAAAAATCTTAACAAAAATTATAATCAGCTATTAAAGCAAAAACAGAGTTGGTACTCTGTTTTCTTATCTGGTGCGCGCCAAGGGATTCGAACCCCTGACCCTCTCGGTGTAAACGAGATGCTCTAACCAACTGAGCTAGGCGCGCATACAATATATTTTGTTTTGTCCCTATACTTCGTGAATAAAAAAGTTTGCTCTAACCTCAGCCACAGGCTGATCCGCCTCTGGCGGAAACTGAGCTAGGCACGCCTTTTAGTTGTGAAAATATTATACACAAAAAATGAAATATTGTCAATAATACTTACTCACAATCCCTATAGACTGTTAGAAACCCTAAAGAATAAATATTTTATTAATATTTTTGTAATATTTTATTAATATCCTAATTTTCAGTTTTTAATTTATCCCTCACTAAATTCCAATATCTATCATCTCCCCTCTCAACCTTCATCCAATACCACCACTCTACCCCCCATAAATATGCTCGTGAGACTCCAATATGTTCAACAAAATCAAAATGTTTTTGAAGACGTTTTGGATCCATACTTTTTTCTTGAACCTCAACAGGGGTATAAACAGCCCCCTCGCCAGTAAACCATGGTTCGGCTTGTAGTTCTGAAACAAAGAATGGTTTATTACCCGGAAACCAAAACTTGTATTTTAATTTATAAAATCCAGCTGGCAACCAATCATAATTCCAATAAAAGCCCTGAGGCGTCATTACTATTCTATAAACCGTTGTTCCAAAAATATCACCAGCTTTTATTGCCTGACGCCAAGTGCTCAATTCTCCACTATCGGTTATTAATATTTTATGATTGGAATCTAAGGAGTGCACCAAATCTATTTCACTGCCAACTAAACTTTCATCAAACATGTCGCAGTTACCAAATTTAAATTTAATAAAGGCCTCATTTTCTACTTGCCAAATATCCAAAGCTGGATGATTGCGATATTTCTCAACAATATATTTTATATATTCTGTCACTTTTTTTCCATAATCCTCTTTGGATAAATTTCCTGCCCAATCAGGCACATGACACTCAGGCCAACGTGGGGCTTTTTGACCAATTGTCAGCACTACCCCAACTTGTTTTTTTTCTGCTTCTGTCATCATCCAATCAACATCTTTGGTATTAAATTCTCCAACTTTTTCTTCTACCTCATCCCAATTGGCAGATATTCTAATATATTTTGGTTTCAAATCATTGAGCAATGCCAAATAGGTTTCCTGCCAATCAAGCCCTAAACTCTCAGCATGAGCTTTGTTAAAACTGATACCATATTCAACTGGATATTTTTTTATACTAAAAAGCCAGAGTATAGCATAAGCTACTACTATAATCATTAACAAAATAAATATTGGCATAAATTTTTTATTTTTCATAAAAAAGTTTAGAAAATAATCTCCCCCTCTCTTGCTCTCCCCCTATCAGGGGGGGGGGGAGAGCATGCTGAAAAAATCACAAAACCAACAACGCCGACCCCACCAACAC
>CAYXGV010000021.1:0-2074 GCA_964464685.1 uncultured Gammaproteobacteria bacterium
CCATTAGATTTTTATACTTTAGTTCCAGCACCAGCTTCTATATCAATAAGTTCTGTCACTGTTTCTTTGGTTAGTTTGACTGCCCCAGCTTTTAATAATGACTCGTCTGGTTCGTCTGGTTATTATTTTTATATTACAGATTCTGGTTTTAATGAATTAGAAAATTCAGATTGGCAGTCGGGAGACAATACATGGTCTTCATCAGTGGAATTAACTGCGAATACCCAGTATTATGCAGTTTTGTCTTATCGTAATTTTGAAGGAGTAGAAACTGCTTCTACTACTCAGGAATTTTATACTTTGGCTAATAGTGTAACTACTTTTTTAGCGGTAGCTGATTCCAATTCCCAAATAACAGTTTCGTGGACTGGTGATGGTTCAGAATTTTATATAGAAAATATTACAGCTGGGACTAATTCTGGTTGGGTGAGTAGTAGTCCTTATATAGACACTAGTCTAGATACTAATACTAATTATTCTTATCGCATAAATTCTCGTAACGTAGAGTTGGTGGAAACTGGTTTTTCCAGTCCAATTACTGTAGCCACTTTAACAACGGTACCAACTGATACACAAGCAACAGCTGATTCTACTTCTCAAATTACCATTTTTTGGTTGGGTAGTGGTACTCAATATTATGCAGAAAATATTGATACTGCCGAGACTTTTGGTTGGTCAACTGCTACTACTACTAATTTTACGAGTTTAACTGAAAATACAGCATATAATTTTCATGTTAAAGCCAGAAATTTGGATAGTTTGCCAACTGATTGGACAGATATATTTTCTAAATATACATTGGCGCCAGCCCCAAGTAGTTTAGCAACTGCGGATTTGACCAATATTTCTACTTCACTCACTTGTGCCGAATTAACCAATGCTACTCTTGGTTCTTCTGGTTATTATTTTGAATTATTTTCTTCGGTTTATGTTCCTTTGGAAAATTCCGATTGGATTACTAGTAACTCTTGGACACCAACTACTGTCCTTACACCCAATACTAATTATTTGGCTGAAGTAAAATATCGCAATGGTGATACAACCGAAACTGTCACGACTTCTTTGTCTTTTTATACTTTACCAACCGCACCGTCAGGCGTTTCAGCTGTTAAAAGTCCAACTAATCCTACTACTCAAATAGTGGTCACATGGTCAGGGGATGGCTTTGAATATTATGTGGAAGAAGATGGTAATCCATCACGAAATTCCAGCTGGGTGACAGCCTTGAATTATACTTTTTCTTCACTTATCTCCGGCACCCAATACACTTTTAAAATTAAAAGTAGAAATGTAGTTAATGATGAGACTGCTTGGTCTAGTAATGCTTCGGCTTATACTGATTCTAGTGGGGTTGCACCTCCACCTCCTCCACCTCCTCCACCACCACCTCCACCTCCAGATTGTGAAGGTGATGATTGTGAAGAAATTCCAGACAATCCCAGCGGACTTATTATCATAAATGGTGGAGCAGCTTCGACATATTCACGTGATGTTGTACTAACGTTTGATGTTACATTTACAAATGAATATGCCATTTCAGAAACGGAAGATTTTAGTGGCTTATCATTTTTACCAATTGTAGAAACTTTAAATTATATAATTTTATCAGAAGATTATGGTGAAAAGACTATCTATGCTAAATTTAGAAATGATAATGGTACTTACGATGCCTATGATGTCATTGACTTAGTAGATGAAGAACAACTTTTTGCTGGCGGTACGGGTATCAAAGCTGACCCTTATCAAATTGCCACTTGTCAACATTTACAAAATGTAAAAGAACGTTTAAAGAGTTATTTTATTTTAAATAATGAGATTGATTGTTCAGATACATCCAATTGGAATTATGATAGTGGTACTAAAGAGTTTTTAGGTTTTGAACCAATTGGTAAATTTGATTCCACTTTACGTTTTAGAGGTTATTTTGACGGAAAGGGATTTGCGATAAATAATTTATTTATCAATCGCCCCAGCGAAGATTATGTTGGTTTATTTGGTTTTGCTGTTGCTCAAATTTCCAATTTGAGTTTGTTTGGTTATGATATAACTGGTAATTCATATGTTGGAGCTTTGG
>CAYXGV010000021.1:2174-10483 GCA_964464685.1 uncultured Gammaproteobacteria bacterium
CTATTTATTCCAGCTATTCCACTGCCACTGTTAATGGTAGTAATTATTATGTTGGCGGTTTAGTTGGTCGTTCCACTGGTGATATTGTGGATAGTTATACAAATGGGACAGTTAGTGGTTATAAATATGTTGGTGGTCTAGTTGGTGTATTATATGGTTCTATCTCCGGCAGTAATTCTAGTGGAAAGGTTAATGCTGATGCTTATACTGGCGGTCTAGTCGGTTTTTCCCGTGGTCAAATTTCTGATAGTAATTCTAGCAGTGAAGTAAGTGGTATTAGTAATATTGGTGGTCTCGTTGGTCGTCTCTACGGCTCAATATCTAAGAGTAATTCTAATGGAGTGGTAAGTGGTACAAATTATATTGGTGGTTTGGTTGGAGCAACTGAAATTGATTCTAATATTTATTATAGCTATTCCACTGCCACTGTTAATGGTAGTAATTATTATGTTGGTGGTTTAGTTGGTCGTTCCAATGGTTCTATTATTGATAGTTATGTAAATGGGACAGTTAGTGGTTATAAATATGTTGGCGGTTTAGTTGGTTTTTCCCGTGGCCAAATTTCCAATAGTAATTCATCTGGTTCAATAGCTGGTGATTATTATGTTGGTGGTTTAGTAGGCTTAACAGAAAGTGGTTCTAATTTAAATTATAGTTATTCAACTGCCAATGTTAGTGGTAGTAATTATTATGTCGGTGGTTTAACTGGTGTACTTTATGGATCAGTAACTAATTGTTATTCAATTGGTCAAGTTGTGGGTGGTAGCTACGCCGGTGGTCTAGTTGGTTTTTCCCGTGGTCAAATTTCTGGTAGTAATTCAACTAGTGAGGTTAGGGGAAGTAGTATTGTTGGTGGTTTAGTTGGAAAAACTTATGGTTTAGTGACTGCCAGTAATTCCGCTGGTTCTGTTGCTGGTACTGATTATGTAGGTGGTTTGGTAGGTATAACTGAAAGTGGTTCAGGAATTAATTATAGTTATTCAACTGCCAGTGTCAGTGGTAATAATCAATATGTCGGCGGTTTGGTTGGCCGTTCAACTGGTTTTATAGCTGATAGTTATGCTAATGGTTCGGTAAATGGTTCAAAATATGTCGGTGGTCTGGTTGGTCTCTTGTATGGTTCTATTAATAACTCATATTCTTCAGGTAGAGTTAGCGCTGGTAGCTCCTACGGTGGTTTGGTTGGTCGTTCATCATCTGGTTTGGTTGTTGGTTCGTTTTATGATAAACAAGTTAGTACAAAAAAAGACACTGGCAGAGGAATACCAAAGACCACTGCTGAGATGAAAGATATCAAAACCTTTACTGTTGAATTGGGTATTTCTGCCTGGGATTTTGAAAATTTATGGTTAATTGATAATAGTTACCCAGTTTTATCAGGTTTAAGTAATTATGATTGGGATAAAGATGGAATTTTAAATAATGTTGACAATTGTCCAGTTGATTATAATCCCGATCAATTAGATAGTGACGATGATGGTGTGGGCGATGTGTGTACCTATGATGATGATTTGGATAAGGATGGAATTAAAAATGATGAGGATAATTGTATAGAAGACTATAATCCCGATCAATTAGATAGTGATGGTGATTATAGCGGCGATGTGTGTGATAGCGATGATGACAATGATAAAATTTTAGATGTGGTCGATAATTGTATTTTTGTGGCTAACTTTGACCAACTAGATTCAGATAATGATGGTTTGGGCAATGCCTGTGATCGTTGTTATCTTGATCCACTTAATGATATAGATGGTGATCAAATTTGTGGTAATTTTGACAATTGTCCCACCACTGCTAACTCAAGTCAAAAAGATGACGACCACGATAATATTGGTGATGCTTGTGACAGCTGTGTTGGTTCTTTGGAAGAATGTCGTCCACTTGAATGTGTGATTGGGGCCACGTGTCTAAATGCCGGTTGTTCTGGTACTTACAATTTCGCCTGTACCTGTATTGACAATCCTTTTGATGGTTGTCCTTGTGTTGGAGTCGAGTGTTTAATAGATTGTGTTGGAGATGGTTGCATTATTAATGAACCCTGCATTGGTTCGGCCTGTAATTCGGGGGTAGATATTATAGGTACTATTACGGATGTGATTGGTGGTGGTGTTCGAGTGATTAAAGAAATATTATTAGAAAAGATTATTGAGCCCATAAAACAAGTTGTTAAAAAGGTGGTAGAAGTTGTGAAAGAGGCGATAGAAACTGTCAAAGTTGTAATTGACAATCCAGAAGTAGAAAAAATTAACGAAGAAATTGTGGTCCCAACTGTGGTTACATTGGCAGTAGCAAATATGGCGGTTGGGATAGTGGCGGGTGGTATGCAGCTTCCACAAATTTTAGCCTTCTTACGCTACATTTTTGCTCAACCTTTACTTTTACTTCGTTTGAAAAAACGAAAAAATTGGGGTGTAGTTTATGATGCTTTTACCAAACAACCAGTTGATTTGGCCACAATTCGTATTATCAATAATCAAACTGGCAAAGTAGAAAGTTCTCAAGTGACTGATTCGCAAGGTCGCTATTTACTAGTAATGGATCCGGGTGAATATCACTTAGAAATTACTAAACCAGGTTATGCGGGATTCAGTGAATATTTGAAAGATATTAATGAAGATTCAAAATACATTAATCTATATCACGGTGGAACGATTAAGCAAGCTGAATCAAGTGCGTTGAATTTTAATATTCCAATTGATCCAATTGATTTGGAATTGCATGTGACAAAAATGATGCACGATCGTTCAATCGGTCTGGTACAAAATTTTGTGGCCTTGTCTGGTTTGTTGATTACAGTAATATCTTTAATTATTTCACCAACTGCCCTAATACTCTGCTTCTTCTTTTTACACCTGTTCTTTTTCTCCATGTTCTATCATTTCTCCCATATTGCCCTACCAACCTCTTGGGGTAAAGTATTAGAGGCTGTATCTCAAAAACCAGTCGGCAAGGTTTTGATAAGAATTTTTGATTCGGCTTACAACAAATTAGTTAGTACCGCCACGACCGATCATAAAGGACGTTATATTGCCTTAGTTGGTCCATCAGTTTATTACACAACCTATTCCAAAGAAGGTTTTAAAGAAGCCAAATCAAGTGTTTTAGATTTTTCATCCAAAAAAACTCAAGGTATGGGTGGTATAATAAACCGCAATCAAAATTTGGAAAAAGTTGATTAATAATTCCTTTGAATTACGAAACTATTTTTAGCGTGTCATTGCGAGACCTGATTCGCATCAGGGCGAAGCAATCCCAGACTAGTAGCAACGTTGCTAGTACACTGGGATTGCTTCGTCATCCCGTACTTCATCGGGATTCTTCGCAATGACACGCATTTCGTAATTTAAAGGAATTACAAAATATAATTTACAAAAATATGGAAGAACAAAAAAATTCTAATAGTATTGTAGAACAAACAAAAATATCAAGGAAAAAAAGTCCTATAAAAATGTTTGCAGTAGGTTTTGTAGTTTTGTTGATAATAAGTTTTATAGGTATTTTTAGTTATACGGTGGTAAATGCTAAAAATTTATCAACCAGTCCTTTTACTTTGGGTTTAACTAAGTTTTTCCATTTGTCTGCCGCCAAAATAAATGGTATTGGTATAAGTTATAACGATTATATTGATGAATTAAAAAATCTTAATTATTTTTATGATAATCAGACCGATTATACTAAGCCAACAAATTTAAAAATTTCTGATCAAGTTTTAAGTCGTTTGATGGTAAATGCTTTGGTGAATGATTTGTCCAAAAAAGAAAAAATTAAAATTACTGACGAAGATGTAGCAAAAATAAAAGAAGATTTTTTGAGTCAATACCCCAGTGAAGACAAGGCTGAGGAAGATTTAATGCTTCGTTATGGTTGGTCTTTGGAGAAATATTTAACCAAAGCAGTTAAACCACTACTACTGGCAGAAAAATTACAAGCCAGGTTTGCTGAAACAGCCACTGATGAGTCAGAACCTTTTGTTATTAAACAAACTAAAGCTTCTTTTATTTTATTTAAAACTAAAATTCAGGCCCAATCAATCTTAAATAAAATTGAGGCTGGAGAAAATTTCTCTACTTTAGCTGAAGAGCTAAAAACAAAAAATAATGTATTAGAGGTTGGTGAGTGGGGCTGGCTAAGTCAGGGACAAATGGTTGAATCACTTGAGAATGTAATTTTTAATTTAGAGCCAGGGCAAGTATCTGACGAAATAATCCAGACTGAATCAGGTTTTTATTTGATTAGAGTGGAAGAATGTCGTTTCGTGAGAGATTATTTAGCCTTTATAGACAATGCTATAAAAGAATCAAAAATTAAAATTTTAGTAAATATCCACAATCCTTTTGAAGCATTACAAAAAAGAAAAAAACAGGTTGTGAATGACGAAATGTTAGAAAAAGAAGAAATTACTTATGAAAATGATGAGAAGGCAGATTTGTTGGATAGAGAAAAAAACAGTCAAGTAGATTTGTCTGATAATTTAGAAGATCTTTTTCAGGACTCACAAGAGGAAGATATGTTAATAGACGAAGATGTATTGATAGAGGAAGTTGAAGATATCGAAGGTGGCAATATTGATGACTTAACAGAAGAAGATGCCTATTTAGATGAACTTTTAGAAGAAGAACCTTCTATGCAGGAAGAAGAGATGGGTGCGGAAGAAATTTAATGTCTATAAAACTATTAATTTTTAAGTTGATAGCACTCTTGACAAGAATTAATTTTTGTGCTATAATATAGCATTAATTTACGCTTGGTTAATTATTCCAAGCAGGACTCGAATCTTTTTGTGTCAATCTCTTTTGGAGAGAAAAAATGTGTGACATTGAAGAATATTGGGTCAACTGTCTAAAAAGTTGGGCAGTCACACATTTTTATGCAACAAAAAGAACAAAAACCGTCTCAGGCGGGTCAATCTTTGGCTAACACTGGCCGTTTTGACGACCTAGGAATAGCAAAAAATTTTTTAGCTATTCTTAGCCAAAAAGGGTTTAAAATCCCAACTCCAATTCAACATCAGGTAATACCATTGGCGTTGGAAGGAAAAGATATAGTGGGTATTGCTCAGACAGGAACTGGCAAGACCTTGGCTTTTGGTATCCCTATGATTCAGCGTATTGCCAAATTCAAGGGGCAAGGTCTGGTTTTGGTTCCTACCCGTGAATTGGCTTTGCAAGTAGATGAATCACTTAGGCAAATTGGCGGGCCTCTTAAAATGACCACAGCAGTTGTTATTGGTGGTGTATCACAACATCCCCAAGTTCGGGCATTGCAACGTAATCCAAACATAGTCATTGCCACCCCAGGGCGTTTGATGGATTTGATAGGTCAAAAAGCCTACAGTTTAAAAGATGTAAATATTATTACTTTAGATGAGGGTGACCGCATGTTAGACATGGGTTTTTTGCCGGATATTAAAAAGATTTTACAAATGATTAAGGCTGATAGACAGATGATGTTATTTTCGGCAACTATGCCAAAAATTATATCCACTCTCGCCACTCAGTTTATGAAGTTGCCACTTAGGATTGAAGTTGCACCACAAGGTACTTCAGTAGAAAATACTGAACAAGAATTATTTATAGTTAGAAAAAATGATAAAATGCGTTTGCTTGATGCTATTTTGGATCAATACAAAAATGATAAAGTTTTAATTTTTTCTCGAACCAAACACGGTGCCAAGCGAATTGCTCGTGATATAAATAATATGGGTCATACCACGACTGAAATTCATGGCAACCGTTCTCAAGCTCAGAGAGTAGCAGCTCTTGATGGTTTTACCAAAGGTAGATTTAGAATTATGGTGGCGACTGATATTGCTGCCCGTGGAATTGATGTCAAAGATATCAATATAGTTATTAATTTTGATTTACCAGATGGTCTGGAAGATTATGTTCATCGCATTGGTCGAACTGGCCGAGCTGGCAAGTCAGGAAAAGCAATTTCGTTTGTTATGCCACCAGAAAAAGCCGATATTAGAAAAATTGAAAGTTTAATCAGAAAAAATTTACCAATTTCAGTTTTGCCAAAACTTCCACCCGAAAGAGAAAAACCAGCTTTTCAAAAACGACCACAAAGTTCAGGGCGACCATTTAGAACTGGATCTTTTAGAAATTCAGAAAATTCACAAAGTCCGGGAAAATATAATAGTAGGCAGGGGCAAAAAAATCAATCTGGTAAACGTGGTCGTGGTAAGCACAGTGGTAGAAAATTTTATTCAAAACAAAGATAGAGTTTAAAATATGAACCTAAGAAAAGCCTCAGACATTTTAGCTGGAGAACCAAAATTTCGCTTAGCCCAAATTCACAAAGCGTTATTTTTTCATTTGATAGAAGATTGGGATGAGGCGACAACGCTTAGTAAAAAATTGCGCGAAGATTTAAAAGAAAATTGTAATTTAAAAATTAATTCTGAAGATTTTTTTTCAAAAAATGATCGAACAGTCAAATCAATGATTACACTGGATGATGGTTTGAAAATTGAAGCTGTTTTGATGCGCCATGAAGAAAGAAATACAGTTTGTGTGTCAGCCCAAGCTGGTTGCGCGATGGCCTGTGCTTTTTGTGCTACTGGTATGCGTGGTTTAAAGCGTAATTTAACCCAATGGGAAATTGTAGAACAAGTAGTACATTTTGCTCGTTTATTAAAAAAAGAAAATCAAAGAGTCACTAGTGTAGTTGTGATGGGAATGGGGGAGCCATTTTTAAATTATGATAATGTTATATCAGCTTTGCGAGTTTTGAATGACAAAGATGGTTTTAATATTGGAGTGCGTAAATTATCTGTTTCCACTTGCGGAATTGTGCCAGGTATCCGTCGTTTTGCAGAAGAAAAAGAAGATTTTAATTTGGCCATTTCACTCCATGCCCCCAATGACAATTTGCGCTCTCAATTAATGCCAGTTAATCAACAATTTAATTTAACTGAATTATTTTTGGCCGTAGATGAATATATACAAAAAAAAGATAGAAAAGTAATGTTTGAATATTTACTTATAAAAGATGTTAACGATTCTCAAGATCACGCTCGTGAATTGGTAAAATTAATGAGAAGGCCACTGTGTTTTGTTAATCTAATTCCTTATAATCCAACTGGCTTGCCTCGCCAGAGCGGAGCGACGGCGGGTGTATTCAAACCATCAGATGAAAGAACAATTCAAAGATTTAAAAAAATATTAATTGATATGGGTATTACGACTACTGAAAGGTTTCGTTTTGGTCAAGATATAAAGGGTGCCTGCGGACAATTAGCAGGAGATAGGATTTAATTTTATGGAAATCAGAAATATTGCAATTATCGCTCACGTAGATCACGGTAAAACCAAATTAACCGATGCTTTGATGCGTCAAACTGGCATGGTGACTGATGAAAATGTAAGTATGGACTCAAATGATCTTGAAAAAGAGCGTGGTATTACCATTTATTCAAAAAACACTTCGGTATTTTATAAAAATACAAAAATAAATATTGTAGATACTCCGGGTCACGCGGATTTTGGTTCAGAAGTTGAACGAGTACTCCGTTCAATTGATTCAGTTTTGTTGATTGTGGATGCTCAAGAAGGTCCTATGCCCCAGACTAAATTTGTTTTGAAAAAATCATTAGAATTAGGTTTGAAGCCAATTGTGGTTTTGAATAAAATTGATAAACCAGCTGCCAGACCAGAATGGGCCAAAGATAAGGTGTTGGAATTGTTTATGGATTTGGGCGCTAGTGATGCTCAGCTTGATTTTACCACTGTTTATACTATTGCCAAACAGGGAATTGCCAAAATGAATTTGACAGACGAGTCTGACAATCTTACTCCACTTTTGGATGTTATTTTAGAAAAAGTTTCACCAGCCCAAGCAGATATTTCTTTGCCGTTCGCGTTTCAACCATTTAATTTGGCTTATGACAATTATTTGGGACGTATGGGTATTGGCAGGGTTTATCAAGGAAAAATAAAAGTTGGTGACAAAGTTTTTATAAAAAAACACTATATAAAAGATTCACCAGATTTGTCTAATGTGGCTGGTGAAAAAATTACTGGGACAATTTTAAAGTTGTTTACATTCGAAGGGGTTAGTAGAAAAGAAGTTTCTGAGGCTGTGGCTGGTGATATTGTAATGATGGCTGGTTTGCCAGATATATATATTGGTGACACTGTTTGTATTAATGAAAATCAAGAATTATTACCAGCAATCAAAATTGATGAGCCAACAATTTGTTTGAATTTTTTGGTTAATAGTTCACCTTTTGCTGGCAAAGAAGGAAAATATGTCACTAGTCAACAAATTAAAAGACGTTTAGAAAAAGAATTAGAAGTTAATGT
>CAYXGV010000021.1:10583-17497 GCA_964464685.1 uncultured Gammaproteobacteria bacterium
GATTATTTCAAAGTTTATGGTCGAGGAGAATTACATATTGCCATATTATTGGAAAATATGCGTCGAGAAAATTATGAAGTGCAAGTTTCTCAACCACAAGTAATTATAAAGGAAGTTGATGGCGTAAAACATGAACCATTTGAGGAAGTGACCTTGGATATTCCCGAACAAGCAGTTGGTACTGTGATTGAAAAAATATCAAAACGAAAAGGTCAGATGTTGTCTATGCGACCAGAACAAAATCATACCCGTTTGGTTTATGAAATGCCAACCAGAGGTTTGTTGGGTTATAAAAGTGAATTTATTGTGGATACTAGAGGTGAGGGAATTTTATGTAGTGAGGTGATTGGTTTCAAACCCTATGTTGGTGAAATAAAAAAACGTGATGTTGGTTCTATGGTTTCAGCTGTAAAAGGCAAAGTGCTTTCTTATGCTTTGTCTAATTTGCAAAATCGTGGAGTTTTGTACGTGGAACCAAATGTTGAAGTCTATGAAGGTCAGGTAATTGGTAATACTACCAAAGGTCAAGATATGACTGTAAATCCAATCAAAGGAAAACATTTGACCAATATGCGGGCTTCTGGAGCGGATGATGCTATTCAGTTGATTCCCCCAATGGAATTAACTTTAGAGAGGGGATTGGAAGTTATGTCTGAAGATGAATTTTTGGAAATTACACCACTCAGTATCCGCCTACGAAAGCAATTTTTAACTGAAAATGACAGAATAAGGGCTGAGAGGAATAAAGTGGTTTCAAGCTAAGTTATACCCACAGGGCATCAGTATTCTCTGATAGATAAAATAAATTAAAAGACAGCCAGAAAATGGTTGTCTTTTTTTAAGAAAACATGCTATACTCAGTGTATAAATCATTATTTTTAATCATCAAAATATATGAAGTTTTTTGATAATTTTGAATTCAAGCCAATGAACATTTTGAAGATTGTTGGTTTGGTTCTGGTAGCAGTTATTTTTATTAGTCTGGCTTTTCGGTTGGTTGGATCATCATTTAATTCTTTGTTTTCAGGACTAGGGAGTACAAATAGTGTCACTAGTGAAATGTATAGTTATGACAAGGCTGGGGTGGCGTCTGATTTGTCTATTCGTAATGTAGCTTCCCCAACTATTGCCCCAAATACTGGCGATATTGTAATTGGAGACAATGCCGAGGAATTTGAAGTCACTGAATATAGTGCCAATATTGAAACTAGTAATTTAGACGAGACTTGTAGCGAGGTTGGGGTTTTGAAATCGCGAGATGATGTAATTTTTGAAAATGCTAATAAATATGAAAAAAGTTGTAACTTTAGTTTCAAAGTTAAAAAAGACAGTGTAGCTGAAATTTTAGCAATTGTTAAGGCGCTGGATCCAAAAGAACTTAATGAAAATACTTATACAATTAAACGTTTGGTTGATGATTATACTAGTGAGGCTCAGATACTTCAGAAAAAAATGGAATCAATTGAAAAAACTTTGGCTGATGCTATTCGGGCTTACGACGATGTCACATTATTGGCTACTAGAATGCAAAATGTAGAAAGTTTAGCAAAAATTATTGATAGTAAAATTGGTATTATTGAAAGATTAACTCAGGAAAAAATTAATATCAACGCTCAATTAGAGCGTTTGGAACGTGCCAAAGCTGAACAGTTGGATCGTCTTGATTATACATATTTTAATGTTTCTGTTTTGGAGAATAAATTTGTTGACGGACAAAGCCTAAAGGATTCTTGGAAAACAGAAATCAAATCTTTTGTCCGTGACATTAATAAAGTATTTCAAGATATAACAATCAATTTGGTTTTATTACTATTCCTTATATTACAATACGTTGTTTATCTGTTTATTATATTAATTGTTGCGAAATATGGTTGGCAGTTGGTAAAGTATATCTGGAAGCGATAAAAAAAGATAAAAAAATCAGCCTAGTTGGCTGATTTTTATTTTAATTTATTTTTATAACCTCACAACCCACATCTTTTCCCGCAATTTTCATATTAAATACATCACCAACCTTGTGCCCAAGCAGAGCTTGGCCAATGGGGGAAGTATAGGAAATAATTCCTTTAGCTGGATTAGTTTCCTCGGATCCAAGTATTTGATAAATTTTTTCTTGACCAGTAATTTTTATTGTCACTTGATGACCAATTTCAATCATTTTATTTTGACTGGTTTTGATTACAGTAGAGTGGTCAATTTGATATTCTAATTTTAACAGAGCACTATTGATTCCACGCAAACGTCTTTTGGCTAACTGGTACTCAACATTTTCTGAAAAATCTCCCAGCTCAGCCAACCGACTTACTTCTTTGGCAGCTGGTGGTCTTTTTTTCTTTAGGTTGGCAAAATCTCGCTTAAGTTCATCAAGTTTTTTTGCGCTAATAATTAAATCAAGATTGGGTGTAGAATATTTTCCCGGTTTTCTGGTTGGTAGTTGCATAATAAAAAGGCTTAAAAAGCTTGAAATGCTGAAAAGGCATTGGTTTATAATATTCTAGCACATAACTGGCAATTATGCCATAAAAGTGATAGAATGAAGATATAATTTATATCTATATATTATATTATGAACATATTTTTACCACTAGAGTCATTTTCCAATTGGTTTACCTATAACATATTAAATTTAACCCAAAATACTCATCTGGCTGACAGTGTTAATTTTTTTGTTTATGATGTTTTTAAAATTTTAATATTGTTAATTTTGGTAACACACTTGATGGGTTTGGTCCGCCACTATTTACCACTTGATAAATTCAAAACGTTTTTAACCAGTCATAAATTTTATGGAACCGATTATTTATTAGCTTCTAGTTTTGGTGCTCTTACGCCCTTTTGTTCGTGTTCCTCTATACCACTTTTTATTGGTTTTTTACAAGCCGAAATTCCACTCGGGGTCACCTTTTCTTTTCTCATCACCTCGCCACTTATAAATGAAATAGCAGTTGCTTTGTTTATTGGTTTGTTTGGTTGGAAAATTACAATCCTGTATGTTTTGGCTGGTCTTTTTGTTGGTGTGCTTGGTGGAATTATTTTACAAAAATTAAAGATGGAAAAATATTTAATTCCTTTTGAAGAACAGAAGAAAAAATGTTGTTGTGGTTGTAAAAAAGCCAAACCAAACAAAAAACAAATTTTATTAAATATCAGTAGTGAGGCTTGGGGGATAGTAAAGAAGGTTGTATTGTATATTATTGCTGGTGTGGCAGTTGGCGCAGTCATTCATGGTTTTGTACCAGAGAATTTTTTTGAAAGTTATTTGCAAACAGCCGGAATATTGGCAGTACCTCTAGCTGTAATATTAGCAGTACCACTTTATTCCAATGCTAGTGGGGTTATACCAGTTATACAGGCTCTTATTGCCAAAGGAGTTGGTATTGGTACTGGATTAGCATTTATGATGGCGGTTGTTGGTTTGTCTCTTCCTGAGGCAATGATTTTGAAAAAAGTTATGAAAACTAAATTACTTCTAACTTTTTTTGGGATTGTGACTTTGGGAATAATTTTTATTGGTTATTTGTTTAACATCATTTTATAATAATAAAATTTTTAATTTTAATTTAAAAATATGAAAACATTTTTAAAAATATTAGCGATCGTGGTAATTACAGTGATAATTTTAATTGTCGCTTTATTTGGCTATTTAATAATAAAAAATCCGTTTGGAACTGGTGATATTATAAAATCTTTGATATTTAAACAAGAGATGAGTGAAGAAGTTAAGCAAGAAAATATAGAAAAAAATGTAAATTATGATCACCCATATTTAAATGAAGAGCAGGAACAAAAAATAATTGATGCTGGTATTGATATTGAAAAAATACCTACTGAGATATCTCAGGAGCAAATTGATTGTGCTGTAGAAAAATTAGGAGAAGCCAGAGCCAAAGAAATAGAAGGTGGTGCCGAGCCAACTTCTTTGGAGATTCTAAAAGTATTGCCTTGTGCTGGTAAATAAACCTGTCATTGCGAGGAAGCCGATTCGCATCGGCTGACGAAGCAATCTCATGCATAGTTGCACAAAAGTATGATTAACAATTACTACGTATACATAATGACAAATAAAAAGAATGGCACATTGTATACAGGAATAACAAATGATTTGGTCAGAAGAGTTTGGGAACACAAAAAGAAGATAAAATCCAAAAGTTTTACTAGTAAATATAATTTACAAGATTTAGTTTATTTCGAAACTTATACTGATCCAGAAAATGCAATAATAAGAGAAAAACAATTAAAAGCTGGGTCTAGAACAAAGAAAATAAATTTAATAGAAAAAAATAATCCTGAATGGGATGATTTATCAGAAAAGTTTTGAGTATTAAAGACTGGGATTGCCGCGTCATCCTGTACTTCGTCAGGATTCCTCGCAATGACAGTACAAAAATTTTATATAAATATAATACAAACCTTATATATGAAAGAACAAAGACAAATCAAACCATTTCCAAAACCAATTTCCCTAAAAAAACTAATTGGCCCAAGTTTTATTATTTTGGCTCTTGGTTTAGGTTCAGGCGAAGTAATTCTCTGGCCTTACATGGTGGCAAATTATGGGATGGGAATTGCTTGGGGGGCTTTGCTCGGTATCACTTTTCAATATTTTATTAATATGGAAATTGAACGTTACTCATTGGTAAAAGGAGAAAGCGTGTTTGTGGGAATTAATAAAATTTTTAAGCCAGCGGTGTATTGGTTTATTTTTTCTACTTTTATTGGTTTTGGTTTACCTGGTATTATTGCCGCTTCGGCCAAAGTTACTGCCGTAATATTTGGCTTAGAAAGCTTCAAATGGCTGGCAATTGGCTTTTTATTTTCTATAGGTATAATTTTAAGTGTTGGAAAAACAGTTTATGGTATGATGGAACGTCTCACTAAAACAATAATTTTGGTAGGCGTGCCATTTATTTTTATTTTAGCAATTGTTATTAGTACAAAAGCTGATTGGAACGCTTTGTTTTCCGGTATGATTGGCAGGGGAGATGGTTTTTGGTTCCTGCCGTCTGGAATTAGTTTAGCTGTTTTTTTAGCCGCCTTTGCCTATTCGGGTGCTGGAGGAAATTTAAATTTAACCCAATCAATTTATGTGAAGGAAAAGGGTTATGGTATGGGTGCTTATTCACAAAAAATAGCTGGTTTATTCGCAAAAAAGCAAAAAACTCAAATTAAATTAGCAGGTGAAGAGTGTAAATTAAATCCAGAAAATATCAAAAATTTTAAGAAATGGTGGAAACTTGTTAGTATTGAACATCTATTTGTTTTTTGGTTTATAGGAGCTTTATCTATGATGATGCTAATGATTTTGTCTTATGCCACTACCCATGGTTTAAGCAGTAATGCTGAAGGTATTAATTTTGTTATTAGTGAAGGTTTGGTAATTGGTAATAAGTTATTTTCTTTTACTGGTACTTTGTTTTTAATAGTGGTTGCTATAATGTTATTCCAAACTCAGCTTGGTGTAATGGATTCTACTTCGCGAATTATGGCTGAAAATTTAGCAATTAGAAAATTAGACGACAGAAACTCGAAGAGAATAAATCTTTCTAAAATTTATTTTGTTTTTGTTTGGGCACAGATTGCCTTTGGTATTATTTTATTTCTGTTTAATATTTATGAACCAAAAACTTTGATAATACTTGGAGCAGTAATAAATGCCTTTGCTATGTTTGTCCACATTGGACTTGTCTTCTGGCTCAACCATAGTGTTTTACCAAAAGTATTCCGTCCTAGTTGGATTAGAAAAATTATTATGATTGTAATATTTTTATTTTTTGGATTTTTTAGTGCTTTGGTTTTGGCAGATAAACTTGGTTTATTATGAAGAGTTTTAAAATAATAATTTCGGTATTTATTATAGCTTTAATTGGCCTATCGACTTTTTTTTATTTTAGTATAAAAAAAGATGAGGTGAATAATGAAAATTTATCTATTCTTCATAAGTTTAATTTAAGTGAAATTATTGCGCCAATAAAACAAAAAGAAATTATATTACCATCAGACAAGTTAAGTTTGCTTTTTACTGGCGACATAATGTTGGATCGGGCAGTATGGTTGAAAACAATAGAGGCGGGAGATTATTTTTATCCTTTTAAAAATCTAGATTATTTTTTTGATTATGATTTAAGAATTGGAAATTTAGAAGGTGCTATTACAAACTTCAAATCAATATCAAACGGAACTGGGGGTAGTAGATTTTTCTTTACTTTTTCTCCTGAGTTTTTGCCAGCTTTTAAAAAATATTTTTCTATTTTTGATTTGGCTAATAACCATACTGATAATTTTGAGGCAACCGGATTAAAACAAACTAGAGATTTTTTAATTGAATCTAATATTAATTATTTTGGTGACCCAAATAATGTAAAAGAAAATTTATCTATTATAATTGAAAAAAATAATATTAGAATCGGATTAATTGGTTATAACGCTTTGGTAGCAAACGGACTTACAAATATTTTGTTGGAAATAAATAAAATCCGTCCGCTGGTAGATTATTTAATAATTATGCCACATTGGGGGACAGAATATGCCACTGATAAAATAAATTTTTTTCAAAGAGATACTGCTCACCAATTAATTGACGCTAGTGCTGACATTATTATTGGTACTCATCCTCACGTTATTCAACTAATTGAAGAATATAATGGTAAATTAATTTTTTATAGTTTGGGAAATTTTATTTTTGACCAATATTTTTCTACCGAAACTCAGCAAGGATTGAATTTAGCAATTTATTTGGAAAAAGGGAATAGTATAACTGCAAATTATAAGTTATTACCCATAGAAATAGATAATAATTCTCAACCAGCCTTGGCTTCTGATGGTGTTAGAAATAAAATAATAGATTCTTTGTCTAATTTGTCTGATCTTAGCACATCCACTAAAAAAGTATTATTTGAATAAAAAAATAACACCTA
>CAYXGV010000022.1:0-13483 GCA_964464685.1 uncultured Gammaproteobacteria bacterium
ATTTTTGGGTCAGCTAGTCAAATGGTATATTTTTATGGTTTTGGTTTTACTCTTATCCTTTATATTTTAATTATTTTAATCGGATCAATCGCCAGTCTTTGGATTACGCTGGCTTTTGTCAAAGCAATCAACAGTTGTTACGAAAAACAAACTACACCGAATTTAAAACCAAATCTCTTATCTATCAAAAAGTTAATTATACCCGCCCTGCTGGCTTCAATTTTGAATGCCTTAATTATGATTGGTGGGTTTATTTTATTAATTGTTCCTGGAATTATTTTTGCAGTTTGGTTTGCTTTCACAGTTTATGACGTTGCTATCAACAACACTTTGGATCCTATTCAAGCTCTAAAAAATAGTAAACAACTAGTAGATGGGCGCTGGTTTGACGTATTTTGGCGCTTGGTTGCTCCAGGGGTTATTTTTACTGTCAGTGCATTACTTATAGAAAAAATTATCAGCTGGCCAATTAGTTTTGCCTTAGATACTACTCTGGAAAATACTTTTTCATCTTTCTTTTTGCTAGCCTTGGGTTCAATTCTAAGTGTTTTAGTTTCTTTGTTTTTTACCCCACTCACCACTACTGCACCGGTAATTTTGTATAATGAATTAAAAAAAAATCCGTTTGTACCACACCGACCAGAACAATTAGATCAAATAAGCTCGAAAATTGAACCACCAACGATGGAATAAACACACTTCAGACCCTCAAAAGAGGGTCTTTTCAATTGAGGCAATAAATGGTAAGATTATAAGTGATAGCACGACACACGACACACGCAACACGACCCATGTCGTCAATCACTCTGTGTCGTGTTATGTGTGTCGTGGGTCGTAAGAAATTAATTAAATACGCAATAATTTGTTTACTAAAAATATGTCCAAATACGTACCAATAATCGGCATGGAAGTCCATGTGGAATTAAAAACTAAATCAAAAATGTTTTGTTCTTGTAAAAATGATCCTGATTTTGCCGAACCTAACACAAATATTTGTGAAATCTGTACGGGTCAACCAGGTACTTTGCCAGTACCAAATAAGACAGCCATTGAATGGACAGTGAAAATTGGCAAAGCTTTGGGTTGTAATATTCGTGAAATATCAAAATTTGATCGCAAACACTATTTCTATCCCGACCTACCAAAAGCTTACCAAATTTCACAATACGATGAACCAATCGCTGAAAATGGCGAAATAACCCTAAGTTTTACAGTGGAGGAAAATATCAGAGATATTGCTAAAATTGGCATAGAACGTGTCCATTTGGAAGAAGATACTGCTAAACTATTACACGACGATAATGGTAGTACACTTGTAGATTTCAACCGTGCTGGTACACCGCTAGTAGAAATCGTCACTAAGCCTGATTTTAAATCATCAACCGAAGCCAAAACTTATTGCCAGGAGTTACGCACTCTCTTGCGTTACTTAGATGTCAGCGATGCCGATATGGAAAAAGGTCACATGCGTTGCGAAGCTAATATTTCTGTCCAAGAAGCTGGTAAATTTGAAATTGTTGGCCGAGAAGTAAAGCCATTGGGTGATTATAAATTAAACAACAAAGTTGAATTAAAAAATCTTAATTCTTTCAAAGCCGTGGAACGTGGGATTGAATATGAAATAAAAAGACAAACTGAAATGTTAAAAAATGAAATTGAATGGGGTCAAGAAACTCGTGGCTGGGATGAAAATAAGGGTGAAACAATTTTACAACGGATCAAAGAAACTTCGGCCGACTATCGTTATTTTCCAGAACCAGATATTCCCCCATTTCATCCTGCTAAAATTGCCGGAACAATTTCTTTACCAGAACTCCCCCAAGCCAAATGTGCTCGCTTTCATGATGAATACAAACTCTCTTACTCTGATGCCAAACTCTTGAGCGAAAACAAATCTTGGGCCAATTTTACCGAGGAAATAATGAGTGAGTTGATCGAATGGTTAGATTCTCTACCCGAAAGTAAAAACAAAGCTGAAAACGTACCTGAAAAAATTGCTCGTCTCGCTGGTGGTTGGATTACCAGCAAATTAATGGGAATTTTGAAAGAAAAAAATCTTGATATTAAACAAGTAAATTTTTCAGCTGAAAATTTTGCTGAACTAATTGCTTTGATTTACAATGGGCGAGTCAATTCTACCAATGCCCTAAAAATTCTTCTCATTATGGCTGGTAGTGACAAAGACCACGACCCGACACACATTTTGGAAGACAAAGGCTGGGGACAAGTGTCTGATTCCAAACAAATTGAAGGTATTGTTGATGAAGTAATTAAAAGTTATCCAAAACAAGTAGAAGAATTCAAATCTGGCAAAGAGCCGATTATTAAGTTTTTGATCGGCATGGTGATGAAAGCTATGGAAGGTAGTGGTGATCCAAGGGTGGTTGAATCTACATTGCGCGACCGACTTTCTAAATAGACAATAAAAAAACAAAAATAAAATCTATTACCCCAAAAAATCCGCCGATGAGGCGGAGTGGTGGAAGAAGTTTTACGAGGAAAATTAGCATAATTTTTAGCTAAAAGTGCCGGGAATTATGGGTATTGACAAAATACCAGCATTCCCGGTATAATATAGGTATATTCAAATTCCCGGAAAATATGAAAATTCACCTACCAAATAGTGCTTTTATTGGAAATATCAATCAATTTTTACGAGATATTGATTTTTCTAACCCAGACAAACTAGAAATTACAGCCAATGACAAATGGATATCCATACATCCAGTAGTACTTTCTATGATCGCGGCACTGGGATTACCTATTGATCCCAAAGACATAACGTGTCCCAAAATGACAGCAGTGTCAGCCCACTATTTAGAAAGAATGGGGCTGTTTAAATTTTTGGAAATAAAATCAGGTATACAAATTAAAGAACATGAATCGGCTGGCCGTTTCATCCCATTAAAACAAATAAAAAAATCAGAAGAACTTTCTAAATTTATTACCGACGTCATCCCCCTACTCCACCTTGAGCCAGAACATGCCAATGCCATAAAGTATGTTGTTAGTGAATTGGTTAGAAATGTTTTGGAACATGCCAAATCAGATATTGGTGCCATTGTATCAGCTCAGTATCACAAAAAAAGCAACATGATTAGGATAGGCATTGTAGATACAGGAGTGGGAATAAAAAAAACTATCAGTCGATCTCATAAAGTAAAGACAGATTTAGACGCCATACAACTAGCCTTAACACCCGGAATAACCGGCACAACCCCCAAAGAAGGTGGCACTGAACAAAATGCAGGTGCTGGTTTATTTTTTATCAAATCTATCGCCAAAGTCAATGGAACTTATTTTATGATTTATAGCGGAAATGCTCTATACAAACTCTTAAAAAGTAAAACAACCAAATTATACGCCGACCCCTTTGACGATAGGCATACAAAAAGTGAAGAATTTTCTGTTTGGCCTGGAACAGCTGTCGGAGTAGATATATCACTTGATAATACACCAGAATTTTCAAACCTACTACGTCTAATTAGAAATATATACTCACAAACAGTTAGAGAAAGAAAAAAAGCTAGATATAAAAAACCCAAATTTATATGACAAACACTATTAAACTTTTACCAATAGTAAATGAATTTGCCGAAAACAAAGACTTGGCAAAACAAATCCGAGTTGAACAAATTGACCCACTTATTAAAAAAGGTGATGAAGTTATACTGGATTTTTCTGGTATTAATTCAGCCACTCAATCTTTTGTGCATGCACTCATTAGTGATCTAATACGAAAATATGATGAAGATCTTTTTGATTTACTAATCTTCAAAAACTGTAGCGACACTGTGAAAGAAATAATAAATATTGTTATTGATTATATGATGGAAAGGGAATAAAATTCCTAATCAGTATGTTAATGAAAGCCATGGAAGGTAGTGGTGATCCGAAAGTTGTTGAATCTACACTGCGCGACCGACTTTCTAAATAGACAATAAAAAAAACAAAAATTACAAAAATAATTACTTATTTAAGGCAATTTTTTCGTTAGTTGGTATAAAGGTAGTTATATTCAATTAGAATTAACACTGATAAAAAATTTTACACAATTCAACCTCTTAGTTGGTATGATAAAACTAAAACCTTTTAAACAATCTTATGGCTGTTGTGTCCCTGCTAGTTGTAAAATGGTGATGGACTATTTTGGTTTTGAGCAAACTGAAGACTTTTGGAAAAAGAAAACAGGGAAGTATTTTATAAACGGAGATACTGGTAAACGCGAATATGGTTATTGGGAAGACAAGTTTTTGAAATTCGTAAAAACGATTGGCTACCATGGTTTTTGCAAAGATAACTCCGATGTTAAAGAAATTGAAAGTTTTATAAAAAAAGATATACCAGTAATGGTTAATTGGTTCTCTCCAAAAGAAGGGGCTCATTTTTCTGTAGTTGTTGGTTTTGACAAAAACAAAATTTTTCTAGCAGATCCTGCTTTCGGTAAAATTAAGAAATATGAGCTTGATTGGTTTCTAAAAAGATGGTCAGATCATGGGCTTGTGAAAAAGGATTATCCCAAAAATGATCCGGGGTGGGTTCACAGAATTTGTGTAGTTTATAAATAAAACACAGGTGTCATTGCGAGGAATGAGAATACATAACGAAGCAATCCCAGTGGATAAACAACGTCGATAATTCACTGGGATTGCTTCGTCGTCTGCGAAGACTCCTCGCAATGACACATTCAATTTAGACCATACTATAGTATGGTCTATGGTATGGTCTAAATCTTAAAACAAAGTTATGTCAGACAAACACACAGTAAAATTAACCAAAGTATCACGCTATAGTTATACCATCACAATCCCTAAAGAAATCGTAGCCAAATACGGCCTACCCTGTTAAATAATTATAATATATGACAAATAAAATAAAATCTATACTATATATTATTCTTTTCTTTTTTATCAACTTAGCATTTTTTTTATATGCTGTTTTTAAAAATAGAAACAGATTACTTAATATTTCAGATTTAATAGACACAGAATTTTTAATTATTTTATTTATATTATTGTTATGTTCTCTAATCCCCACGACTCTGGTAACTTCCTTAAAACTTAATAATAAAAAATTACAAATATCTCTAAAAATAATTGGGTTAATTTTATTCTATTTTATCTTCCGCGCGATAATGATATTTATTACAACTATATACTAACAATAAATTTAAAACACTCAAAAACCTATCCACAATCCCCCACTTGCATGACTCACAGAATCCTGATATAATATTTGAGATATGAATAATAACTATACACAAAAAGAAATCTTCGACCGCTTGTTTGCCCCAAGCCAACAATTCATTTATTTCAATTAAAAATCCCGATATATATCGGGATTTTTTTTAATAATGTCTCCTCCCCTATAAGGGGAGGGCTAGGGTGGGGTTATTCGAAGCTGATAACTTTGATTTATGTAAAATGAAAGTTATTATCTCCGATAAAACCCCCTCCTAACCTCCCCCTCATAGGGGGAGGAACACGATAACTAATTAATCAATTATCTAATAATCAAATCTATGCCTCCAACATTCCTCAATCGAGATATAATCTCAATCAACGAACTAAGCAAAACCGATATTTTGCATATTTTAAAACATGCTGGTGAACTAAAGAAAAAACCTCAGCCAAATTTATTAACTGGAAAAATTATGGCCTCTTGTTTTTTTGAACCGTCCACCAGAACCAGATTATCTTTTGAAACCGCCATGGAAAGATTAGGTGGCAAAGTTATGGGGTTTGCTGATGGACAAGTGACATCTGCCAAAAAAGGCGAAACCACTTGGGATGCCATGAAAATAATTGGTCAATATGCTGATGTGATTGCCATGAGACATCCTTTGGAAGGTTCAGCTAGACGAGCAGCAGAAAGCACGGACAAGCCAGTTTTAAACGGCGGAGATGGAACCAACCAACATCCGACACAAACACTATTGGATTTATTTACCATCAGAGAATGTCAAAAAAAACTAGCTGGCTTAAACATTGCCTTGGTCGGAGATTTAAAATATGGCCGGACTACCCACTCGCTTGCTCAAGCCTTAGCAAAATTCAATGCGCGAATTTATTTTGTTGCCCCTGAAGTCTTACAAATGCCGAACTACATTTGTGAAGAATTAAAAAAAGAAAAAATAAAATTTTCCTTTCATGATAAAATTGAAAATGTTATAGATAAAGTAGATATACTTTATATGACCAGGATCCAAGCCGAAAGATTTGCTGATCCCACAGACTACGATCGAGTAAAAAATATTTTTGTCTTAACAGCCGACATGTTAAAAAAAGTTAAACCCAATATGCGAATTATGCACCCACTACCCAGAGTTAATGAAATAGCTACTGAAGTTGACAAAACTAAACACGCCTATTATTTTGAACAAGCCGAAAACGGACTCTACACCCGCCAAGCCCTACTTGGTTTAGTTCTAGGTAAACTAAAATAAAAATTACATTCTAATTACTCCGCCAAAGGACGGATCCGTCTTGGTCGGAGAAGTGGATTTCGTAATTTGAATGTTAAACTACTCTTTATTCCTTAATCCCATAAATATGACCAAAGACAAAAAATTATTAGTCAGCGCCATCAAAGATGGTACAGTAATTGATCATATTCAAGCCGGCCATGCTTTAAAAATTATTCGCTTACTCAATTTGGCCGATCATAACAAAATTGTGACCGTTGGTCTCAATCTGCCAAGCCAAGCAACCAAAATAAAAGACCTAATCAAAGTAGAAGGTCGAGAATTAACTGAGGAAGAAATTAATCGTATTGCTATTTTTGCCCCAAAAGGAACGATAAATATTATAAAAAATTATGAGGTAGTAAAAAAGCTTTTTGTACAAATTCCAGATACAGTGGAGTATGTTATTGTCTGTCCTAATCCAAAATGCATTACCAATCATGAAACCATTGATAGTAAATTCCATTTAATAGAAGACAAAGGAGAAGTTACACTCAAATGTCACTACTGTGAAAAAAGTTTTTCCGAACAAGAAATTAAAGAATATAAAAATAACTAAATGAAAATTGAAACCTGGAACAACCAAACTATAGAAATTAATTTGCCTGACATTATTCAAGGCAATCTTTTGGCTCTCCCAGCTTTGATTGATCCCCATGTACATTTTCGAACTCCGGGGGCAGAACACAAAGAAGATTGGAAAACTGGATCCCAGGCTACAATTGCCGGCGGAGTCACAACTGTCTTTGATATGCCCAACAATCGACCCTCGGCTATCGACTACGAGCAACTCAAATTAAAGAAAGATTTAATTGATAGACAACTTAATGAAATTAACATACCGCTTAATTATTATTTATATTTAGGTGCAACAGCGGACAACTTAGACGAAATTAAAAATATTGCAAGATTATCCGCCCAAGGCGGATCCGCCTTGGGCGGAGAAGATCAAAAAATCATTGGTGTAAAAATGTTTATGGATGCAAGCACAGGAGATTTGTTGGTAGATAAATTAGAAGACCAAGAAAAAATATTCAAAATCTGCGCTGAATTAAATATACTTTTGGCTGTTCATGCTGTAACATCAGCCGAGCGAGCAATTAAACTAGCCAAAAAATACCACACCAAATTATATATCTGTCACGTCAGTACCAAGGAAGAAATTGACTTAATTAGACAAGCTAAAAAAGAAGGATTTAATATCTACGCCGAAGTCACCCCACACCACCTGTTTTTAACTGAAAATGACCACAAGCGCCTAGGGACACTGGGGAAAATGAACCCGCCTCTTCGTACCATCGAGGACCAAAAAGCCCTCTGGAATGCCATTTTAGACGGTACAATTGATACCATTGGCACTGACCATGCTCCCCATACTTTAGCAGAAAAAGCTACGCCAGAAGCCCAATCACCCTTTGGTGTGCCTGGAATTGAAACCTGTCTCCCCTTACTTCTAAATGCTTACAACCAAGGTATGATTTCATTGGAAAAAATTGTAGAATTAACCAGAACAAATATTGAAAAAATATTTGATTTAGAAAAAAATAATGACTGGGTTATTATTAATCTAGATTTGGAAAAAGAAATAAAAAACGAAAACCTAAAAACCAAATGCGGTTGGTCCCCTTTTGCCGGAATAAAATTGAAAGGTTTTCCAATTGTAACGGTATTAAAAAATAAAATATTCATAATTCATAACTCATAATTCATAACTCATATATTATGCGACATCTCATCTCACTCAAAGAACAATCGAAAGAAGACATCCTCACCATGCTCGACATGGCACAAAAAATTAAAGCCAAAAGAAATGTTGGAGAATTAACAAATTATTTACCAAATCAAACATTAATAATGCTTTTTGAAAAAGGATCTACTAGAACTAGACTATCTTTTGAGGCTGGCATGACTGAACTCGGTGGACATGCAATTTTTCTTGATAAAAAAACCACTCAATTTGCTCTGACTGATTTTGGTCATGAGGCAAAAGCGGTAATGCGCTTTGGTCAAATACTAATGTTTCGTGCCAAATATGCCAAGGATGTAATTACTGCGGCCGAACAAAATGAAATTCCAGTTATTGATGCCTGTTCTGAAAAATATCACCCAGCCCAAGCCTTGAGTGATATATTAACTATGGCAGAATATTCAAATGGAATTGCCAATGTTAAAAAAATTACATGGCTTGGTATTGAAAACAACGTTTCTAATACTTTAATGCTTGCCTGTGCTAAATTAGGCATAAAAATTTATATCGTCGCGCCAGAAGCAGATCCGGATAGTGTAGACGAAGAGCTAAATAAACAAGCTGAAGAGACTGGTAATGTTGTACGTACACTGGATTTAGAAGAAGCTTTGAAAGATACTGATTACGTGCACACTGATACTTGGATGAACATGGAATTCTTCGCTGATGGTGCCGTAAAGGAAGATAAACGTGATGAATACGAAAGAAGAAAAGAAACCTTTATGCCCTACCAACTAAATACTGGGATAATAGAAAAATATTGTCCAAATGCAAAAATAATGCACTGCATGCCATGCCATCTGGGCTATGAAATCACCAAAGATGCTGTTGAACATAATAATTCAGTCATCTTTGACCAAGCAGAAAACCGCATGCACATGCAAAAAGCTATAATCATGTGGCTACTCGGTCACAATGTCATCCCGAGCGAAACGAAATGAAAAAAATATGTTACAAACAAACTTCCTACAAAAAAAATTTAATAATCCTATAGTACTTGCATCGGGTATCTTAGGTTTGACCGCTGCCAGCCTGAATAATGCTGTAAAAAATGGCTGTGGTGGTGTAACTGTAAAATCTGTTTCAAAAGATACCAGACCTGGCCATCCAAATCCGACAATGACTGGAACCAAAAATTATTTTATCAATGCGGTTGGACTATCTAACCCAAGCGTAGCAGAAGGTATAAAAGAATTTAAAAAATTCAAAGAAATGACAGACACACCTTTGATTGGGAGCATCTTTGCTGGCACACCGGATGAATTTGCCGAAGTAACTGAAATAATTTGCCAGTCCCCAATTGATTTTTTGGAAGTAAATGTTTCTTGTCCAAATGTTAGTAAAGAATTTGGAACACCTTTTGCCTATGACATTAAAGCGGTTGAAGTAATTACAAGAAAAGTGAAAGAAAAATCTACTGTACCCGTTATAATAAAACTAACCCCTCAAGCTTGGAACGTAGCTGAAATTGCCAAAGCTGCCGAATCAGCTGGAGCAGATGCAATTTGTGCTGGAAACACCATTTCTGGAATGGCCATAGACATTAGAGCCCGAAAGCCAATTCTACACAACAAACAAGGTGGAGTTTCTGGGCCAGCTCTTTTTCCTGTAGCCTTAAAAGCTGTATACGATATTTACAAAACTGTAAAAATTCCAATCATCGGTACTGGTGGAATTACTAGAGGAGAAGATGCTATTGCTATGATCATGGCTGGAGCAACACTACTCGGTGTTGGATCGGCAGTTTATTATCGCGGACAAGATGCATTTGCTAAGATTGCTAAGGAGATGGAGGAATTTATGAGAGAAGAAGGGATTGAGAGTTTAGAAGAAATCAGAGGGGTTGCACATTTATAAAAAATATACCCATTATCAAATAATTTCAAATTGAAAATTGTAAATTATGACACTATTAAAAATCTCAAAAATAATAAACGAGGCTGAAGATATTAAAACCTTTTATTTTAACCACACCCTCAACAGTCTGCCTGGTCAATTTGTAATGCTCTGGATACCAGAACACGACCAAAAGCCATTTTCCATTGCTTACGATGACGGTGAAACTTTTGGTTTAACAATTTTTAAACGTGGTCCAGCCACAACAAAAATTTTTGACATGCAAATCGGTGATAAAGTTGGAATCGAAGGTCCTTATGGTACTAACTTTTCTATAAAACCAAACACACATTATATCATGGTAGCAGGAGGATATGGTGCAGCGCCACTTGGATTTCTCTCGTCTGTCATCCCGAGCGAGCGTAGCGAGTCGAGGGATCCCTTTCCTATTGATTTTTTACTTGGTGCAAGAACTGCTGATTTATTATTATTTGAAGAAAAATTAAAGCAAATACCAAATTTAAATTTACATATTGCAACCGATGATGGAAGTAAAGGACACAAAGGGTACGTTACTGATATTTTGGAAGGCTTACTTGAAAAAAGGGATTCCTCCATTTCGCCCGCCGAATTTGCGGGCTCCGGTCGGAATGAAAATGTGCTCGTCGTCACTTGCGGTCCCGAACTCATGGAAAAAAAAGTTTTGGATATTTGCAATGAGCGTAATATAGATTGTGAAATTAGCATTGAGCGTTACATGAAATGCGGAGTTGGTGTTTGTGGTCAATGTGCTGTAGATGATCTCGGAATTTGTATGTGCAAACAGGGTCCAGTGGTAAAACGCGAACTTGCAAATAAAATAACCGAATTTGGTGTTTATCACAGAGACAAGTCAGGAAAAATTGTTTACTTTTAAAATATATACGGATTACGGATAATCCTGATTTACAGATACCAACATCCGTAACATCCGTTAATCAGGATTATCCGTAATCCGTAAATAAATATATGAAAGATTTAATACTCAAACTCCACGAAATCAACGCTATAAAATTTGGTGAATTTACACTCAAAAGCGGAATTCTATCCCCAATTTATATTGATCTACGTGTGACAGTCTCATATCCAGAAGTACTCCAAATGGTAGCAGATGCGATGTGGGACAAATTAGAAAATACCAAATTTGATATTATTTGTGGTGTGCCCTACACCGCTCTGCCAATTGCTACAGTAATGTCTGTTAATCATAGCATACCAATGGTTATGCGTCGAAAAGAAATCAAAGAATACGGTACCAAAAAAGCCATCGAAGGAAATTTTCAAACCGGACAAATTTGTTTAGTTGTAGAAGATTTGGTTACTAGTGGATCAAGTGTTTTTGAAACAATCGAACCACTTGAACACGAAGGATTAAAAATAACTGACATCGTAGTCCTAGTAGATCGCGAACAAGGTGGTAAAAAACATATTGAAGATAAAGGATACAGCCTACACTCTGTCTTAACGATTTCACAAGTCCTAGAAACTCTAAAGCGAGAAGGCAAACTAAATGATGATATGGTGACCAAAGTAAAAGAGTTTATTAAATTAAACCAGGTTTAATTTTTTCCTTATTACTTTATCCTTAATCCTTACAAAAATATGCAGACCTACTTAGAACGTGCCGAACTCTGTTCAAATCCAACCGCCCATCAACTACTAAAATTAATGGAAAATAAACAAACCAATTTGGCAATTGCTGCTGACGTAATTTCAAAACAAGAATTAATAAAAATTGCTGATGAACTTGGCCCAGAAATTTGTGTTCTAAAAACTCACATTGATATTATTGAAGACTTTGATGATGATCTAATTAATCAATTACAAAGATTATCTGAAAAACATAATTTTTTACTTTTTGAAGATAGAAAGTTCGCCGATATTGGAAATACTGTAAAACATCAATATAAAAATGGTATATATCACATTGCCGACTGGGCTGATATTACTAACGCCCACACAGTTCCAGGTCCAGGGATTATTGAAGGTCTAAAAGAAATTGGACTTCGAAAAGGCCGGGGGTTATTATTACTTGCCGAAATGAGTCCAAAAGGAAACCTAGCAACAGGTAGCTACACTGAGGCAAGTCTGAAAATGGCGGAGGAACACAAAGATTTTGTGATTGGTTTTATCACAATGAAAAAATTACTTGATGATCCTTGTTTTATAAATATGACCCCAGGTGTAAAATTGACAGAAGGCGGAGATGAATTAGGACAGCAATACAACACACCAGAGCGGGTTATAAAACAACAAGGCAGTGATATAATAATTGTCGGCCGAGGAATTTATGAAGCAGATAATCCACTCACCGAAGCAAAAAAATACCGCCAAGCCGGCTGGCAAGCATATCAAGATAGATTATAAAAAATAATAACATATTTTAAAACCCCCAGTTGGGGGTTTTGTTATGTGTTGTGTGTTATGTGTTATGTGTTATGTGTCAATGTGGCAACTCATTAATCATCCTTTTAAAATCCTGAGCATCTTGTTTACTAATTATAGCATTTTTTTTCCAATCTTCTTGTACCTTTCTTTTCATACTTTTTCTAATCGGCCGATTGAAAGAACCACCAGTTCTTAATTTTTGGGCATGAGAATGAACTAAATCTAAAAAATATTCTCTATCTTTAGCACTCAAATTTTTATAAGTTTCTGGATTTTTTATCACCATTCGACGCAATTTCAGCCTCATACCACGAACACCACTCATTCGTTTTAACTTTCCAGCCGAAAAACCAACTTTTTTTACCACTTGACCAGGCTTACTCAATTCTCCCCCATCCATTTTTTCTTTATCAATCCTAGCTTTTACCATACGACGAATATTATTATACCTAAGTGTATCTCTTTGTTCATCACTTAATTGTTCTCTTGATAAAAATTCATCAACCACAGCTGGATGACTATAAGATACACTGGCTTGTAGGCCATACCCATCAGGATGAGTAATTGAGGTACTCACTTTTCCATTTTCATTTTGAGCTCGACTGATTGAAGTTCTAGCACTTTTCAAAGAATCTCTTTCTATACTAGAAATAGGCAGACTAGAAGATAAACCATTTTTTTTAAAACTTCCTTGGGGAAATATTGGTAAATTTTTTAATGGTCCAATTGGCATAATTTATTTATTCAAAAAATCGTTGACTAATTTTTCGGCTTCTTTGTATTCATGACACCACTTAATTCTTGGATCTCGCTTAAACCATGTTATCTGACGCTTGGCATAACGTCTTGTGTCTCTTTTTAAAAGTTCAATCGCCTTTTCCAAATTATACTCCCCTGCCAAATAACCCTTAAACTGCCGATAACCAATTCCACTCATACTGGATAAACTCCAATCATATTTTTGTTTTAAAAGATTTTTTACTTCTTCCAAAAGCCCCAATTTCATCATA
>CAYXGV010000022.1:13583-17465 GCA_964464685.1 uncultured Gammaproteobacteria bacterium
CCATTAAATTTTTTGGCCAATTTCAAACCCCAGTCAGTTTTGCCACTAGCCGTTGACCCTAAAATTACAATAAGTTTTGGTAATATTTTTGTTTCTGTTCTCATATACAAATAAATACACTAATATACTAATGTACTAATTATACGAATGGTATACTAATATTTTTCTAGGCTGGAATTCGTATATCATTAGTATAATTAGTACATTAGTATATTAGTATGTATAGCTTTATTATACCACAGAACCCCACAAAATCCACGTATCAACTCTATCTATTTTTACATTTACAATCTGACCAACCAGAGATTCATCTCCAGCAAAACTAGTGAGCCTCATCTCACTAGAATTACCCGTACAAACACCCTTTTTACACCTTTCCACCAAAACCGAAACTATTTCACCTACAAATTTTTGATTTTTTTTGCAAGTAATTTCTTCCATCAAATCTTGAATCACAAACCAACGTCGTTTTTTTTCTTCAATACTCACATCATCTTGAAAAGCTTTGTCAGCCACCGTGCCCGAACGAGTAGAATACTTGGCTGGATAGGCAATGTCAAAATCACATTCTTTGTACAAATCAATTGTGTCTTGAAAATCTTGTAGGGTCTCGCCACAAAAACCAACAATAAAATCAGTTCCAATTGCTATGTCTGGTTTTTTAATTTTAATTTTTTTAATCAAATCAATAAAAAATTCTCGATCATGCCTACGATTCATTTTGCGTAAAATTTCTGTACTGCCAGATTGAACCGGCAAATGAAGAAAATTAATTTGCTTTGGCAATGTCAAAGCGTCTATAACTTCATCATCCATATAAATTGGATGTGATCCTGTCCAATGAATACGTTCTATCCCATCAATTTGATTTACTTCCCAAAGAAGCTTGGCAAAATCATTTTTACTGTAAATATTTTTATCAGAAAAAAATTCTGGATCAGAAGCTTTATAATGGTTTACTATTTCACCGAGTAAAGTTATTTCTTTACAACCATTTTTTGCCAATTTTTTTATTTCGTCCATTATATCTTTTAAAGCTCGATTCTTTTCTCGCCCCCGAGCATAAGGCACGGCGCAATAAGTACAAAAATGATCACAGCCAGTCTGAATTGGAACAAAAGCCTGAAAATTATTTTTATATTTTGGTTCTATTTTTAAATAATCACCAGCCAAATTTATTTTCCTAAAGTCTGGATTTAATTTGCAAAGCATATCTGGTAAATGAACCATGTCGGCCGTAGGAAAATATAAGTCAACACTTCGTAACTTTTTTAAAAACTTTTTTTCTTTATCACGCCCAGGCATACAACCTGTTACTGCTACAATTAGATTTGGTTTTTCTTTTTTTAATTTTGCAAAGTTTCTTGCCCCACCAAAAATACGATCCTCAGCACTATCACGCACCGAGCAACTATTCATAATAATAACATCAGCTTCCTCTGGAGTATTTACTTTTTCTAACCCCATGTTCACCAAAATCGCCTCAATTCGTTCTGAGTCATTTTTGTTCATCTGACAACCAAAGGTAATTATGTGAAATTTATAATTCATATTTTTTGAAATACCCTCGTATCTTAACTTATTTTGACTTTTTTTTCAACCCCCTAAAAATCAAAAAGCGCGAATCCTCCATGTTCGCGCTTTTACCCCTTGGCAGAAGAAAATTGAATCAATTCTCCTCCGTCCCCCGCTAACTCGTCTTCTGGCAAGAACCGAAAGAACAGAAAAATCTGATCACCCCTCACCGCCAATTTCTCAAACCGAGACACGGGATAATCAAATCCAAATAAATTGAACCCAGCAACTAATATCTGGGGTAATCTTTTTTGAATTTGAACCGAGTCTCGAATAGAGAAACTTCCTCTCTGGCTTCTACACCTAACAAACAGAAGTTCAGAATCTGAGGTAACCCCTGAATCAAGGATCTCAACCTCCACCCTTTCTAAAATCATCTTTAAAGCCCAGAGGACTTCATCTGTCAATAATCCTGCCATTTCAACCCCCCATTGTTGTTGGTAAATGACTCTTCATTATAAACCACAGTATTAAAAAAGTCAATAGCACCTGTTGACAAAACCCCCCAAATATGCTATAATATACCTATAACTTTTAAAATAACTATATGGGACGAGAAGCAACGGCTTTTAAGCCACAAGAAGCGAAACAACCAAAAGAAGGTAAATATAAAAAATACATAGACGAAATTGAAGGACAAGATCAACTCAAACCTGACAAAGTTGGCATTTTTGCTGATTATTCTGATAAAGTTCCCGAACAAACTTTCCAAGATACAGCCCAAGAAAGAATGGCTGAGATAGTAAGAAAAGACGCGGAGGCACAAGCCGCCTTAAATCAAAAAATCAAAGACGTGATAGAAGAAAAAAGAAAACCAAAAATTGAATCTGCTATACCATCTGCTGACATCATTGCTGAACCAGTTACACCGGCTACAGCCGATATCAAATTATCATTATGGGCACGTTTGAAAAAAACTCTAAGTGGTGAGGCCAAGTATGACCGCGACATGACAAAATTTGCCAACGCAGCCAACACTGGTACTGGACTACAGAGTGGTATCGATAAAATCGCCACCATCTTAGAAGATAGGCAGGAGGAAAAAGTAGGAGAAAAAATGATGCAAAAATCAGAACAAGTGGCTGATAAAAAAATACTGAAAGAACAAATCAGTGAAGGCCAACAGGTAAAAAAAGAACTAACCGCCGAAAACAAAGCCAAACACAAATTTGAAAAATATAGTGAACCAGACACAGGTCCATCTCGTGCTCAAGTTCGCCATGAAATAAGCGAGGGCAAAATATCGGAAACAAGTGCCTGGGCTAAAAAAGCCACCAAAATAGAAGGTACCACTAGATTACCTGAACATATTATGGATGATTTGGCTCAAATAGGAAATAAACCAGAAAATTTAATTACTCATTTTAATAAATTTAATGAATTACTTAGTTTGGACGTACTAAAATACCTTGGACCTGAAACCCAATGGTTAAATTCAAAACAAACCAAACAACTGGCCGAAAAAAGAATAACAGATCTTGAAGCTGAAAATAAAACTTTAGGTTGGACAGCTATATTAAAGAAAAGAAAAAATAATAAAGAAATAGCAGAAATAAATGGAATGATGGCTAACTACTAAAATAGAATTTAAAAAAATCCCGCATCAAACGGGATTTTTTATTTTTATAACAACTCTTAGCTTTTTCGGTTTAATAGACATTTTGGGGGTCTGAAAAGTGACTTTTTTGGCTTAATTAAAACTGTGCACAAATTAAGTAAATACTTTGAATTACGAAATGCGTGTCATTGCGAGGAATCCCGATGAAGTACGGGATGACGAAGCAATCCCAGTGTACTAGCAACGTTGCTACTAGTCTGGGATTGCTTCGCCCTGATGCGAATCAGGTCTCGCAATGACACGCTAAAAATAGTTTCGTAATTCAAAGTAAATATATAATTTTATGTCATTTAGGGGCTAAACTTGGGTATAAATCTTGATTTTTAAACCCCCAAAATGTCTATTAACTCGCTTTTTCTATTCTTAATCTCACCTAATACTTTCTCCACAAATTTATCTTTACTCATACTCACCTGTTCCTCTTGTCCTCTAATTCTAATCATCCAGTCTTCGCCTTCTAATTCCTTATCGCCTACTACAACTAGATAAGGAATTTTTAGTTTGGCAGCTTTTCTAATTTTGTTTCCCACTGTTTCATCAGCACTGTCAAAACCGACTCTAATTCCCAAATCAAACAATTCTTGTCTAATTTTTTCTGCACCCTCAACATGTTTTTCTGATACTGGAACCAGCTGAACTTGAATTGGTGCCAACCAAATTGGAAATGCACCAGCATAATGTTCTATCAA
>CAYXGV010000023.1:0-17152 GCA_964464685.1 uncultured Gammaproteobacteria bacterium
GGGATAATTTGACAAAATTCTAAAAATGTGCTATAATACATTTATATGATAAAGCTACACGTAAAAAATAATAATAATAACAATAATTCACCCGCCGACGGAGTGTAGTTTTTCGCTTATCTTAGCCAAAATAACACCCGTCAGAAACGGGTGTTTTTAATTATTTATTCCCAGATAGTTTTAGCCAAAGGCTGATCAGCCTCTGGCTGGCAATTAGTGTAATCCTAGCAAGTGCTCCTTGGTAGTTCAACGGTAGAACACGGCACTGTTAATGCCGATGTTGCAGGTTCGAGTCCTGCCCAAGGAGCTTTTGTTGGGATTGTTAACGCGGATATCGCTGGTTTAAATCCAGTCAAAAAACCTTGCTAAATTTAGCAAAATTTAGTAGAATAACATTAATAATCCAATAAACTAATTTATGAAAACATTTATAAAAAACTTATCACAAAAAGTGGGGGAGGAAGTGACTGTAAAAGGTTGGTTGTATAACAAGCGTTCTTCTGGAAAAATCGCTTTTTTGGAAGTGCGTGATGGCACTGGTTTTGTACAAGCCGTGGCAGTGAAAGAAGGTTTGTCTGAAGAAGTTTGGAATGAGATTGAAAAGACTACCCAAGAATCTTCTTTGGAAGTGACGGGTACTGTTTCCAAACACCCAAAACAGTCCGGGGTTTACGAGTTACAAGTTACAAGTTATAAGTTACAATCACTCGCTCAAGAATATCCAATTGCTCTCAAGGATCATGGGCCGGAGTTTTTATTAGATAATCGCCATTTGTGGTTGAGATCAAAAAAACAATGGGCAATTTTACGGATTCGTCATTTGGTAAAAGCTGGGTTGCAGGATTATTTTAATAGCAACGATTATGTAGAATTAGATACACCGATTTTTACACCAACTTCATGCGAGGGGACAACAGATTTATTTGAAGTGGAGTATTTTGACCGTAAAGCCTATTTGACTCAAAATGGCCAATTATATTTAGAAGCCATGTGTATGTCGTTTGGCAAGGTTTATGATTTATGCCCTAACTTTCGTGCAGAAAAATCTAAGACTCGCAAGCATTTGACTGAATTCTGGTCACTTAACCCTGAGATTGCTTTTATTGAACATGAAGAAAGTTTGAAAATTCAAGAAGCGAGTCTAAAATATGTTGTGAAATATGTTTTAGATCATGGCAGAGAAGAGTTGGTTTTATTAGAGCGTGATTTTGCAGAATTACAGGCGATTGTTGATAAACCATTTGTTCATTATGAATATGGCGATGCAATTGCCGAATTAAAAAAACGTGGCTCAGATATTGAATATGGCCATGATTTGGGTGCTGACGATGAAGAATTGTTAACAAAAGATTCGGATGTACCAGTAATAGTGAAAAATTGGCCTAAAAATATCAAGCCGTTTTATATGAAAGGACACTCAACTGATTCTACCTTAGTTTTAAATGCCGATGTATTGGCTCCACGTGGTTTTGGGGAGATAGTTGGTGGTTCACAGCGTGAGGATGATTATGAAACTATTTTGGCTAATATTAAAGCCGCCGGTTTGTCGGTGGAGACGTTTGGGTGGTATTTAGATTTGCGTAAGTATGGCTCGGTGCCACATTGTGGTTTTGGTATTGGTATTGAACGAACAACTCGTTGGATTGCGGGGATTCATCATATTCGTGAGACTATTCCGTTTCCAAGGATGTTGAATAGGTTGGAGCCTTAAAAAAAGGGGATTGTGGATAAATAACTTGACAAAAAGTAATACTTTGTATATACTAAGTATATATTAAGTATTAACTTTGTATATACTATGAAAAGTGCAATAATAACTTTAAAAATTGATCCAAAAACGAAAGTAGAAGCGAAAAAATTTGCTTCTAGTTTTGGTTTAAGTTTGAGCTCGCTGGTAAATGGCCTTCTTTTGAATGTGGTTAATACTGGGGAAGTTAAGTTCACTCAAAAGCCGGAAGTTTTAAATGATCACACGGTCGCAGATCTAGAAGAGTCAGAGAGAGATTACAAGGCAGGTAAGTTTTGTTCCTTTAGCAATGTAGATGATTTCATTGCTCACTTAAATAGAACATAAAGTTAATATGAAAATTGGTTCAAACAAAAAATTTGATAAGATGTTTAAGAAAGCTCCTGTTATTGTAAAAAAGAAATTTGAGGAAAGAGTAAAAATTTTGATATTGGACTCGAATCAACCAATTTTGCGCCGTCATAAATTAAGTGGGAAGTACCAGAATTATTTTAGTATAGATATAACAGGAGATTGGCGTGCTGTATATGTGGAATTAGAAAATGGTGATCTTTTATTTTTTGTTTTATTTGGTACACATAGCCAACTTTATAAATAATTATGGGAAAGAACAAAAATAAAAATAAACAATATCAACTTTTGTTTTCAGCTTGGGGTGCTTTAAAACCGGGTGGTATTTTAGTATATTCTACTTGTACTTTTGCTCCTGAGGAAAATGAATTGCAAATAACAAAGTTTTTGGATAAAGTGGTTGATGCTGAGGTAATGTCGATTGAGATGCTAAAAGAGTTAAAGACATTGCCAATAACTAAAGAGTTTAAGGGTAAAAAAGTGAATTCAGAAGTAGTTAAAAAAGCTATGCGAATCATGCCAGATAAGGAGATTGAGGGGTTTTTTGTGGTGAAGATATTAAAAAAACACTGATTTAGACTGATTATTATGCCTGTCCGCCCTGCCTGCCGGCAGGCAGGGATTATACTGAGATAACGAGCTAAGGCTCGTTTTTGCTTGACAGTTTAATACGATGATAGTATATTAGATATAATAACGCAACTTTAGGAGGGGCAGACCATGGCTGAAGAAAAAAGACAAGCGTGTTTTCAACTCAACTATGCGGAAAGGGATGGGCTCGGTGTCTCAAGGACTACCGTGTCCGTTGGTAGCGTGGTTTTTCGTATGGATGATGATGATCATCATTTTGATTACCATCCTCATCAGGGGAAAACCGCGCCAGCCGATGAGCAGGTTAAGAAGTCACCCTGAATGTTCTATTGTCTATTTTCATTCAAAAGTAGGTCAAAAAAAGGAGGACCTCAAAAAACGCTCTAAATTCTAGAGTGTTTTTTGTTTGCTTGCCAAAAATGGCTAGAATTGGTAGAATAGAGGTATTATTAAATATAAAAACGAGCATAAATTTAGAGGAAAGGGATTCCTCGACTCTCCCGATGCGAATCGGGTTCGCTCGGAATGACAGTTGAACATATGTATAGAACACACACTTGTGGGCAGTTAAATAAAAAAGATGCTGGCAAAGAAGTGACTTTGTCTGGTTGGGTGCATAAGCGCCGAGATTTGGGTGGGCTTATTTTTGTTGATTTGCGTGATCGTTATGGTCTGACCCAAGTAGTATTTCATCCTGACAATATGGCTGATTTTTCTGTGGCTGAAGGTTTAAAATATGAATATGTAATTAAAATAAAAGGAAAAGTAGAAAGTAGAAAGGCAGAAAACGTAAATGCTAATATATCAACCGGAGAGATTGAAGTTATTGCAACTAGTGTAGAAGTGTTGAGCAAGGCCAAAGCTATGCCATTTGAGATTTTTGAGACTGACAAAGGTGACGAAGATGAAGAATTGCGTTTGAAATATCGTTATTTGGAATTACGTCGTGAAAAATTAAAAAATAATATTTTATTTCGTGCCAAAATGGAAAAATATATCCGTGATTTTATGGATGCTCATGATTTTATAAACATAGCGACTCCTATTTTGACGGTTTCATCTCCGGAGGGTGCTCGTGATTATTTGGTACCATCTAGAATCCATCCAGGTAAGTTTTATGCTTTGCCACAGGCCCCACAACAATACAAACAACTTTTGATGGTGGCTGGTTTTGATAAATATTATCAAATAGCACCTTGTATGCGTGATGAAGATGCTAGAGCTGATAGATCTCCAGGAGAATTTTATCAGCTTGACGTGGAGACTAGTTTCAAAACTTCAAAAGAATTTTTTACAGAAATGGAACCATTATTTATTGAGCTTACAGAAAAAGTTGCTGGTAAAAAAGTAATGAACAAACCATTTCCTAGAATTCCATTTAAAACCTGTATGGAAGAGTATGGTTCTGATCGTCCAGATTTGCGTTTTGATTTAAAATTAAATGAAATTACTGACTGGGCCAAAGAAACTGATTTTAAAGTTTTTAATAGTGCCGAACATGTTCGTGTTTTCTTTGTGCCTGGCGGGCAAGATTTTTCTCGCAAAGAGATTGATGAATACGAAGACAAAGCTAAGCGAGTTGGTGCCAAAGGTTTGGCTTGGATGAAGTATTCTGGTGGTAAGTTTGACGGGGGAGTATCTAAGTTTTTTAGCGAAGATCAACTTTCACAATTACAACAACTTCAAAATTTAGAACAAGATGGTATTTTGTTTTTTGGAGCTGATAATTGGGAAGTGTCTTGCAAAGCTTTGGGGGCTGTTCGAGAATTTACTGGTGATAAGATGAAATTAAAAGATGAAAATGTAATTGCTTGGGCTTGGGTAGTAGATTTTCCAATGTATGAGTGGGATTCTGATAGTAAAAAAGTTGAGTTTGGTCACAATCCATTTTCTATGCCAAAGGGTGGTATGGAGGCTTTGAATACAGAAGATCCTCTGGATATTTTGGCAGATCAATATGATATTATTGCCAATGGTTTTGAATTATCTTCGGGGGCAGTGCGTAATATGAATCCGGAGGTTATGTACAAGGCTTTTGAAATTGCTGGTTATGATAAATCTGTAGTTGATAAAAAATTTGGTCATATGATTAATGCTTTTCAATATGGAGCACCACCTCATTGTGGTTTTGCGCCAGGAATTGAACGGTTGGTTATGGTCTTGCTTGGTGAGAAAAATATCCGTCGTGTAGTTGCTTTCCCAAAAAATCAAAAAGCTGAAGAACCAATGATGGGTAGTCCAGCGGAAGCGAGTGAGGAGCAATTGAAAGAATTGAGTTTGAAGATTGTTAAAAAGTAGATTTTGATTATTTTTTAGATAATTTAAAATATGGGTTTACAAAATTTATCTTTGATGGATATAAATTTAATTTTGATGATTAAACTCTGTTTGGTCATCTTTTTCTTATTGGGTATTGTTTCGCTTTGGCGAAAGTGGCATCCAATGATTTTTTTGGTAGGAACAGGTATATTGGTAAGTGCCTCTTATCTGTTATTGGTAAATAATTTAGGTCTTACATTTTGGGGACTTCGTGGAGATGAAGTTACGATTGTTGCTATGTTTGAAATGTTTGCTCATGGAAGTTTTTTCTCTGACTTTGCTTTTCCAGAATTAGTACCGTGGTATCCACCACTATTTTTTTGGTTTTTTGCAGTTCCGGGAAGGATCTTTGATTGGAATGGAGTTTTGATGGCAAAGGCAAGTGTCGCTGCTACATTTTTAGTTTTTCCTGCTTTTGTTTATCTTGTGCAAGCCTGGTATTGGAAAAGTGTAAAACCCTATGCAAAACAAATGTGTGTTGCACCAGGCAAGATTGCTTGGATGTTGGTACCCCTTATTACATTTGTATTTATTGATTGGGATGCGTTTATTTTAAAACCATACGAAGTTTTGGCGGCAGCAGGGAGCGTGATGTGGATTGCATATTTGCTCAATGATTTGCATCACAATATTTGGAGCAAAAAAAGATTATTTGTGTATGCGGTGAGTGGTGGTGTACTTTTTATGACGTATTATTTGTGGCTTATTTTTGGTGCTATTGCTGTTGCTTGTTCTGGTCTGTTTGTTCCAAAAAAACAACAGTGGAAATTTTATAGTCGCCTTTTTGTTTTGGCAGTTTTTACTCTATTGGTCGCTATGCCATATTTGGGACCACTCGTTGCTCTATACCATAAGGCTGGTACAGAAAATTGGGCTGTAGCATTTATGTCTATGCGCGGTCTCGCCCTATATGTTGCCATGATTCAGTGGTTTAGTTGGCGTGGTATATTGTTGTTGCTTGGTTTCGTTGCTTTAATTGGGTATAGAAAAAATGTATACATGAGGTCATTGTTACTTTTGTTTATTGCTGGTTATATTTGGCAAGTTATGGGATGGACGACTATTTTATTGTTTGCTGCACCGTTGCAAGAGTTTAAACCATTTGATTTTTATCATTTCACGATTCTTGCTTTTGCTCTGTCTTTTGGAATTGAACAAGTTTATGTGTTTGTACAAAAAAAGTATTCAAGTATTGAATGGCGAATTTTAGCAGGGGTAGTAGGACTAGTTTTTTTGTCAGTCTGTATGATTTTTGGAAATTTTATAGACGATCCTGCAGTACAAGAGCGTCGTCTTGAGTCTCGCTGGCTTCGTGATCCTGTGTCCGAATTGGTGACTTTTTTACAAGAAAATAATGGTGAGTTTCCAGGACCAAAAGTAGTAGGACCTGGGGCAGGTGAGATACATGGGTTTGTGCCGCTCAACATGTATATTTATTTCAATCAACATAATAATCATCCTGCTACACGTTTTAGTGAGAAGAAAGTATTATTGGAATTATTATCAGAGGAAAGTGATCCAGAAGTTTTTTATAACACAGCTAAAAATATTAATTTTGGTCCTATTGATCGTTTTGTATTATTCAAAGACGCTGAAGATAATGATGTTTATCATGCATATTTTCATATAGATATATTTCCTCATGGTGCCAAAGATGATTCAATTAATTTTTCAAAATCTATTTTTGAAAATGATACTTATTTTACTCGAGTTTATGAAAACGACGGTTTTGTCGTTTTTGATCTCGTTGATGAAGTTGCTTCATGAGTGAAAATATAAAAAAACAATCTTGTGCAATAATTGTTCCATGCTTTAATGAACAAGAAAAGATAAACAAAGCAATGCTTGATTTGTCTGTTTTTTGTGTGGAGCAAAAAGATTTTGATTGGGTCTTGGTCTTTGTGGACGATGGTAGTTTGGATTCTACAAAACAAAGGATATTGGAATCAGAAGAAAAAAATAAAAAGGAGAATTATAATAATATAAAATTTGTATCTGTTTTTCTTGAAAAAAATCAGGGCAAGGGTGCTGCGGTTCAGGCTGGACTAAAGAATGTCAATACTGATTTTTATGGATATCTAGATGTAGATTTATCTGTAGATTATAAAAAGGCTATTCCTCAGGCTTTAAATATTTTAAATGATAATAAGTCTGATATAGTGGCAGGGGAACGGCAGGATTTTGAATTTTCAGGTTATTCACGTCTGAGGAGACTAGGTTCAACTTTTTTTAATTTTGTTTCTCGTTCAATTTTTCGTTTGCCTTTTCAAGATGTTCAGTGTGGTTTTAAATTTTTTAATAGTAAAATTAAAGATCTAGCTCTGAAAGTAGAGAGAACAAGATTTTCTTTTGATTTGGAATTATTATCTCTTGTGCATACAAATGGGTTAGTAGCAAAACAGATTCCAATAACTTGGGAGCATAATGATGATTCTAGTGTTAGTTGGCAAGATGCTTTGCGTTATTTTTTGGATATTAGTTTAATCTCAGAATTAGTAATAAAAAAGAAAGTTTGGAATTTTCTTTATTTTGCTTTTCCTTTTGTTATAACTTTTATTTTGTTTGGTTGGACAATGAAATTTGGCTATTTCTTTTCAGATGATTTTACATGGTTGTGGCATGGTTGGAAAATTTTGGCCGGTGAGATAACTGTATTAGGGGCTCATATGTCCACCTTTTACTCACCAGTTTTGAATGCCTTCTATGCTTTTTCAGTGGCTATTTTTGATTCTTATTCGGCTTATTATTTTTTCGTCGGACTAGTTATCCATGTTTTAAATTCTTTTTTGGTTGGTCTTTTGGCTCGTGATATAAGTAAATCATATATTACAGGTCTTTTTGCTGCTGTACTTTTTGCATTCGCCGGTAGTGCTTATGAGCCTTTGGTTTGGATAGGGGCTAATATGCACTCTTTTGCTGTTTTTTTTATGTTACTTAGTTGTTTATATTTGGTAAAATATTATACAACAGACAAAAAAAATCAAATTATTTATCTTTTTATTTCTTTTTTATCTTTGGTTCTTGCCTTTGGTACAAAAGAAATAGCTATGGCTTTGCCTCCACTTTTGTTTTTAATTGGTTTATATTTTGGGCTTAAAAATAAAAAGAAATTTAATTTTGCATCTAGTGTATATTGGATATTATTTTTATTGACTACCTTTGTTTATATAATAAAACAATATCTAGCCCAAAGCCATAGTGTCTGGCTTACTTCAGGTGCTTTTTCTTTTTCTCCTCAGCTGTTGGCACGTATTCCAATTGTGCTTATGGATGTATTTATTCCACTCAATTATGTGCTTTCAGAAAAAACTGCCTGGTCAATATTTTTTGTATCTTTAGTATTTTTGATTTTTGTTTTTTATAAATTTAGAAATAATATTTTAGTGAGATTTGGTTTTTTGTGGTCTTTGTTGGCTGTTGGTGTGGTAGTATTTTTTAATTCCTCAGATTGGTGGGAACTTTTGGCTTCTAGGTATACATATAGTGTAAGAGTTGGTGTAATTTTTATAATATCAGCAGTTTTGACAGAACTTATTCGTAAGGCAAGGTATATTCGTGTTGTACAAAGTCTGTTTTGGGTATTAGTTTTTTCTGTCTTTTTGCAATTCTATAATATGGTAGGTATTTTGAGAAGCGAATATTCTTACGTGTATTCTTCTGGAAGAAGTTTATTTGCTGTGGTTGAAGAAATAAAGGCTGTTTCACCAGATAGAATCTTTGTGGAGTGGAATAGGCCGTTTGAAAGTAATTTTGCTCATGTGGTTGGTTTATTAGAGTATAGAGCACAAATTCCAGAGAATAGAGTAGTTTTTCTGGAAAAAGATGAGATTGTAGAACCTCTTCTTGGTGAAGTTGTAGTACATTGGGATGTGGACAAAAATATTTATGTTTTAGTTGATTCTAGATAGGGGAGACAAAATATCATTTTTGTGGTAAAATAGACTTACTTTACTATGAATGCTGAATTTAAATTGGAAAAATTTTCTGGTCCCTTGGATTTACTTTTGTCTTTGATAGGCGAACATAAACTCAATATATCAGAATTATCTTTATCAGAGGTTACCGAACAATTTTTGGATTACCTGGATAAGATTGAAGAAAGAAGACCAGAAGAGCTGGCTGATTTTTTGGTAGTGGCCACCAGACTTTTATTTATAAAATCAAATCGTCTTTTGCCTCAATTTGCTCCAGAGGAAGATGAGGGGGCGAGCCTTGAAGAACAGTTACGTCTCTATAGGGCTTTTGTGGAAGCCAGTAAAAAACTCAATGATCTGTGGTTGGATAAAAAGTATAGTTTTGTTCGCCATGAACCGGCTAGACGCCAAACTGATTTTGTGGCACCAGACAATTTTTCTACTGATAATTTACGTAACAGTTTTTTGATTTTACTAAAAAAAATTCAACCACCTAAACCATTGCCAAAAACTTTTATTGATAAAAATGTAAGTGTCAAAGAAACCATTGAAAGGATTAGACAAATTTTAAAGAGCAGTAAAAATACAAGTTTTAATTCGGTTTTGCAGGACAGTAAGAACCGCACCGAGGTGATAATTGGTTTTCTGGCTTTGTTGGAGTTGGTAAAAGACGGTTTTATTGGGTTGAAACAGAGTAATAATTTTAAGGATATTAATATATTTAAAGTTTAATTAACATTCGAATTACGAATCTGTACGAATTTACGAATTTCGAAAATATCGTACTAGTGCTTGAATTCGTAATTCGAAAATTCGAACCACAAAGTGGATTTCGTAATTAGAACGTAATACTTTTATGTCATTACTATCACAAATAGAATCAGTTTTATTCGTGGCGTCCAAGCCATTGACAATCAAGCAAATAGTGAAAGCTACACAGAAGAATCAGGTTGAAGTAGAGGAGGCTTTGGCAACTTTGGAAATGAAATATGGTGATTCAGACAACGGTATTCATATTTTACATGAGGCAGATCAATTTCAAATGGCCACTAACCCGGCTAATAGTGAAGTGGTGGAATTGTTTGTAAAAGATGAGATTGGTGGGGAGCTTACCAAGGCTCAGCTAGAGACTCTGACAGTTATTGCTTACCGTGGGCCAGTCACCAAACCAGAGTTGGAACAAATTAGAGGCGTAAATTGTACTTTGATATTGAGAAATTTACTACTTAGAGGATTGATTGAAGAAAATGAAAATCAAGACAAAATTTTGCCAGTTTATAATTTATCCGTTGATGCCTTGGCGCATTTGGGAATTAAAACAGTGGCTGAATTATCCGATTATGATACTTTACACAAGCATGAATATATAATTGAAGCACTAAAAGAGGTAAAAGTTGTAGAGTAGGTGTTAGAGTATTTAAGAAGGGTCAATAAAGTAATTAAGTAATTAGTAATAATGCTACACATTTTTAAAGCCTTTCTTAGAGTGTAACACAATTACTAATTACTAATTACTAATTACTTTTTTTAGTATTAATACTGTTAAATAATTAATTTCTAGTAAAAAAATAATTAAGTGATCTTCTAAGATTCTATGGGGCCAAATTTTTTACACAATATAGAAGGTGGAGAATTACCAAAAGATCGGGGTGGACGACTTAGAAATATTTTGACAATTTTTTTGTTAGTATTTATGGTAGGTGGTTTTTTTCTACAAAAATCTTTAACAAAAAACGGTGAGACTTTAACTATAAAAAATTTAGTTGAACCATTTACACAGGTGGATGATTTTTTAAATAATCTTGGAGAAGGGGATTTGGTAGCTCCACCGCCAGTTGATATGAGACCACAGCTTCCTCAATTAAAGGGAGAGATGCTTGATTTAGAACAATTTAGTGCTAAGGCAATTATTGTCAAAGATCGTGAGACGGGGATGGTGCTTTTGGGTAAAAATGAATATGGACAACGACCATTGGCTAGTATTACCAAGCTGATGAGTGCATTGGTTATTTTGGAAAAAAAACCTGATTGGACTACTAGTACTGTTGTGATTGGGCCAGATTCTTTGGATACTCATATGTATGCGGGCGATATTTATACTTTGGAAGAATTGTGGAATTCAGCTTTGATTGCTTCTTCTAATAAAGCTATTCTAACTCTGGCTAATGCTCTGGGTTGGCCAGAAGCGGCTTTTGTAGAGCGTATGAATGAAAAAGCTAGAGAATTGGGTATGATTGATACTTTTTTTACAGATCCTTCTGGGCTGGATAGTACAAATGTTTCTACTGCTTCTGATATTGTCATGTTGTTAAACGAAGCCATGAAGCAAGAGAGGATAAGAGATACTCTAATTAAACCTGAGTACAATCTTTATTCAGACCAAAGAGGACAGAGTCATCACATGTGGAATACAAATTGGTTGCTCTTGGGTTGGGTGACAAATGATTTTTATAAAATATATGGTGGTAAGACCGGTTATATTTCTGCCTCGGGTTATAATTTTACTGTCCGGGTTGCAAATGAGGCTGGTAAAATCTTGGACGTGGTAGTTTTGGGAGCTGATACCCATGAGGGTCGTTTTACCGAAGCCCGCGATGTGTCTGAGTGGGCTTTTGAAAATTACGAGTGGCCTGATTAGTATATTGATCTGTTATGATACGGATACGCGGATTATATGAGGATGACGCGGATAATGCGGATTGTTTTATAAATAAAACCTAGATAACTTAGATAGCGCTTATGCTTGGATTAAATCCAGTTGATTGGTTTGTAAATATTCCTCATGAATGGGCAGTGTTTTGGATATCTATGATTCCGATTACTGAACTTAGAGCTTCAATTCCGATTGGTATTGAAGTTTATGGTTTGGCTGTTTGGAAGGTCTGGATTATTGCCGTGATAGGTGATATTATTCCAGCTCTTATTATTTTGGCTTTGATTCCGCATATTCATGGTTGGGTTGTGAAGCGTAAATTTTTTGGGCCAATTCTTACAAAGAAATTGGAAGAAGCTGATAGAAAATTTTCTGGACCATATTTTAAATACGGTGCTTTAGCTTTAATTATTTTTGTCGGTATTCCACTACCATTTACCGGTTCTTGGACCGGGTCTTTGGCTTCATTTGTTTTTAATATTAAATTTAGGCGCGCTGCTCCACTTATTTTAGTCGGAGTTTGTATGGCTGCTACTTTGGTGACACTTATTACTTTATTTACTGGTGGGACTTTGCGGGCGATATTTTAAAATATGATACTGATACGCGGATTATATGCGGATGACGCGGATAATGCGGATAAATTTACAGATAAGTGACTGTATTTACTTTTACTGTAGATACCTTGCATTTTTATGATAAAGTGCTATTATATTAATATACTTAAGTTTAAAAATATATGACAGAAAAAAGACATGGTTTTGCAGAAGGTGATTTATCAAGCAAAAGATCGCCGGATGAATCACAAAAAAGAGAAAGATTTGTTTTTGATGCTGATCCAATCGGAGCTTATTTAGAAAAAATAGCTCCTGATTTGGATAAAGTAGAAAGTCCTCCAGATTTGGATTTGTCATATCTGAGTAATGAACAAAAGGCCGAGACAATGTGGGCTTTGTACAGCGAAGCACTTCGTTTGCGTCCTAGATCTGCCAAAAAAGAGCCAAAAGACAAGAAAAAATCCAATTTAATACTTGGTATTTTGCGTGAATTATACCAAGATGATACCGTACGTGAAATATATTTAACCCAGTCAAATCGGGAAAAACAAGAAAAACAAGATATAAATGGTAAGTTTGAAGAATACCACGATTTGTCCCACAGCATTGCAACTATTGAGAGTGAGGTTGATAGTTTTGTCAAAAATATTTTTACTTCTCGTGGAAAAGGGGCATCTGAAGTAGATGTTTTGCTTTATGAAAGTGGAAAAAGACAGCTAGATGTAAAAAAAACGGAAATGAAAGATGTTTTGCATAATAATGGAGAATTGAATGCCTTGGCACAATATGAGACATTGCGTAAATATAATGAACAATTGCGTGAAGGAAATTTTATTTGGACGGACTCTAGACGAAAGCATTTGGACGAATTAAAAACAGCCGCCTTGAGTGGGGATCCGGTTTTAGTCTCCGGAGAGACAGGTACGGGAAAAACTGTATTAGTAGAGCAGGCATCACTTATTTTAACCGGTCATGTTTGTAATAAAACCCCTGGGAAAGACACTCGTTTTGATAGTTTGATTGCCAAACCAAAAATTTCTCCTAATGGAGAGTCATATTATGAATACAAAGAAATTGGCGAAGCGGTCACCGGTAGAAAAAATACTTTACAGGAACAACCGGAGCATGATGGAATGATCGTGGCTGATGATGAGTTTAATTTATTAGAATCAGCTGAACAAACCAGTCGTTTGGCATTTATGGCATCCTTGTTTCCGGGTAAAAAAGTCAAAATGCCGGTGACAAATCAGGAAATAAAAGTTGCACAAAATCTTCTTTATTGTGCCATGGTGAATTTGGCATCAGAAAGATATGAAAGAAAGAAAATTCCACCTGAGGTTTTGCGTAAGTTTGCCAAAGTGAATGTTGATTATCCTTTACAAAGTATGGATGATCCGGAACTTTATGAAATGATGCTTTCATCATTGATTGATAAGAATGGTCGTTTTCGTGCTTCGGCTGGTGAAGTATCGCCCGAATATGAATATGAAGAAAAAGAGGAATTGAGTGATGATAGAAAAACAAAAAATACCATGCGAGTTAGGCGAATTGTAGAAAACAAAACAGATGATGAAGGACATATCAAATCGGCGGGTGGATTTTTATGGCGGTTTGCGAGTGCTATGGGAGAATTGAATAAATCATCCAAAAGGCAGGATACAATTTTAAAAGCCAAAGGAGAGGGTCAGTTTGTGGCTAATTTATTTATTGACATTGGTAAGATTATTGGTTGGCTTAAGGAATATGCAAAAATGGGACAAGGTGAATGTCTCGAAGATTTTATCTGCAAAAAATTAAAAGAAAATTTTTTAGACAAAGAAGAGTATTCTAAAGAAGACCGTAATTTAGTAAAAGATTTTTTAGAATATTTTGATATAGATGTTGATTCTCCGTTTACAGATAAACCGGAGTTTAAAAATTTAAGCCCGATAGAAGTTGGTCTGCTCTCACCAAGAGTAGAATATAGAAAAATTTTAAGAACCGAATTACAAGTTAACGAGGGGTGGTTTATTGATCAAGAAGGAAATAGGGTGGAGTTTGTTTTGGAAAATTATAATTTGGGTGGAAAAGAAATTAAACCGGGTAATATTTTGGTATCACCGGATGGAAAAATTTTCAAAAAATATATTGGCAAGCATAAAGATACTGGATTGCCTGTATTCCGGTTAGACAAAGAACCGACACTTCCCGACACCTATACAGAAGATAGAGAGATTACCGAGAATTTTACCGAGCTTAAAGATGGTCTAAACAAAAGATTTTCTGAATTAAATCTATCAGCTCCAAAATTAGACATCCTTCCACTGCCACCCGACTTTAACAAAGAACATCTAGCAGTCCTAGAAGACATTTTTGGTCAAAAATTAGATGTGTCTACAGTGCCAAAGGTTGTAAATTGGCAAGAATATTTTCAAACAATGTATCCGGCTAGGCAACGTCCGGAAGATACACAAGCTAATTTGGTGTCGCATAATCCAAATTATTGGAAAAATGAAATTGATAAAAATGTTGTGGGTGGCAAAGAGACAGTAAAATCTGCTTTTGAGAGATCAATCAGTAATAATACAAAAGAATTAGAAGGGCAAATATTTTTTACTGAAACTATCCAAAAACCAAATTACATAGACGGTACTCAGTATTACGGTACTAAAGAAGGCACAGACGCAACCAAAGATAAATTATTACCAATAATTAGGCAGGTTTTTGGCAATACTGCCAATCGTTTCAATCTCACCTGGGATCAAATCAACCAAAAATTAATTCCAAAAGTAAAAGAAGCATTAGTTAATAGCTTTCGGTCTAAACATTTACCTATTCCTGAATTTGATATAATCTGTACTCCGGCAATCATATCTAATCTGGAAATGTCATTAAGGCATCCGGAAAATTCCAGTACAAGCACAGGTGAGTGGAGTTCAACTACATTACTAAAAAAAGATAATACTGATAGTGGCCGCCGTTTGGTTGTTGGCACTTCCGTCGACGGTGGTGCTGGTTATGTGTTCAACGACCATCGTGGCAGCAGGTGGGGCAACGACGGCTTCCGTCTCTCGGTTGCGCTCAAAAACACTTGAACTTTGTATTTTGTTTCTTTTTTTTACTTTTATTTTTAATTTTATTTTTTCGTCAATGGGCTACTGAAGCCGGTCCAAATAAATTTTGTATAACGGCTCGCCCAAAAATTGTTCAATCATAAACCCAGCACCATTTTGGCAACATTTTTTGGTAAATCACTATGAGACACCTTCTGGCTTTTATTATGGTAAATCCTGAGCATTTTCAGAATGGTGCGGGGTAAACATCGCTTGCCACGTTTGGTTCAAGCGGTTAAAATTGAACAGTCGCTAGAAATGCGCAACGCGCGAAAACCGAATTATAGCAGTCAAAAACCGCGGGGGCGGTGATTGGCACGCGTCTGGAAAAATGTTTTTGCCAAAAGAGGTGGCCACCGTTTGATTGTTGGCAATTCCGACAACGGTGGTGCTGGTTATGTGAACAACGACCATCGTGGCAACAGGTGGGACAACAACGGCTTCCGTCTCTCGGTTACGCTCTATTTCAAAAGCGATTTTCGCCATCCGCCGATCATTTTTCCGATTTCATTGAGATCGGCGGAAAAAGCGAAATACAGTGTTTCTTTGAGAAGTTTTTTTTCTATCAGCGCACGCAGTAAAAGTTTCAAAACCTCTACTTTGACATTCGCTTCCAATAGAGCACGGCTTTTGAGTACTGGCTCGGCGTACTCTGCCTGTGCGAGTGTTTCCAACAAAGATAAAATATTTCGCTCTATTGCCATACCTATGCCGTAGCGCGATATTTTTGGCAAGCGACTTATATTGTCGGAGATTTTGGTATAAAGAATAAATGATTTTTGAAGTACTATTGTATTCATATTATGAAAAAATTAATTAATTGTTATGATGAGACAATTAGTCCGGAGAATTTGTGGCGGGCATGGTTGATTTATCGGCGAGGAAAAAGAGGTCGTCTGGCGGTGAGCGAATTTGAGGTTGAATTGGAAAATAATTTGCTTGATTTGAGAAATGACTTACTTGGTAGAAAATATTATCATGGTGGGTACAGAACTTTTTTGGTTCATGATCCAAAAAGACGGGTAATTTCTGCCCCATCAGTAAGAGACCATATTTTGCATCAAGCAGTTTATAATATACTTTATGGATTTTATGATAGGACTTTTTGTTTTGGTTCTTGTTCATGCAGAGATGGTAAGGGTTTGTATAAAGCTTGGGATTTTGCTCGCAGATACATTCGTCAGTTTGAAAATAACCAGTGCTGGGTTTTGCATGGGGATATTAAAAAGTGTTTTGATTCAATTAGTCATAATATATTAAAGAAGATTATTCGTGAGCGACTACTATGTGATGGGACATTAGCAGTTTTGGATGAAATTATCAATAGTTATGAGGTAAACAATGTTAATGGTGATAGCCACGGCATACCACTCGGCAATCTCACGAGTCAGTTGTTTATAAATATTTATCTTGACAAGTTAGACAAATATGCAAAAGATGAATTGCGAATAAAAAGATATTTGAGGTATGCTGATGATTTTTATATATTTTGTGAATCAAAAGACGAATGTGTAAAAATTGCTAATAATATCAGAAATTTTTTAAAAAACAAACTTTCTCTTGATTTTCCACTGGATCATCAACAAATAGAAAATACCTTTTCTGGTGTGACAATACTTGGGCAAACATTTTTTCCGGAATATATTAAAATCAGTGCAAAAACATACAAAAGAATGACAATTAAATTTGAACAAAAAATAGAGAATTATGAAAATAAGAATATCAGTCAGATTTCACTTAATTCTAGCTGGCAGTCGTTTAAAGGTGTATTAGATTATGGAGAAAATTATGGTTATAAAAAGAAAATGCTGTATAAAATCTGTGTCTTGCCTTTTCTCTCCAATATGATAAAATATAACTAAGATTATTAATTAATTTATATGCCCGACCAACCAAAATACTTCATCCACACCCCCGAAGAACTAGAG
>CAYXGV010000024.1:0-17051 GCA_964464685.1 uncultured Gammaproteobacteria bacterium
AAATTTTGGCTACCAAGGATTTTGAATTCAGCTGATGCTATTTTTGTTAGTTCATTTGATTATGCTGAAAATAGTGATGCATCTGAAATTTATCGTGCCAATTCAGAAAAGTGGCATGAACTTCCGTTTGGAGTTGATTTGCAAAGATTTGCACCCAGAGAAAAGCCAATGGAATTATTAAAAAGTTTAGATCTTTCTCAAGAACTACCAATCATTTTGTTTGTAGGCGGTATGGATAAAGCGCACTATTTTAAGGGCGTGCCAATTTTATTGCATGCGTTAAAAGAATTAAAAAAGAAAGAAACTCCAGTCCAGTGCGTATTAGTAGGTGATGGCGATTTACGAATTGATTTTGAAATGCAAGCCAAGGTTTCGGGGTTAACAAAATTAACCAAATTTGTCGGAAAAGTATCAAATGAAGATTTGCCTAGTTTTTATAATTTGGCTGATTTGTTTGTTTTGCCATCCATCAATCAAGCCGAGGCCTTTGGTATGGTTTTGCTAGAAGCCATGGCCAGTGGAGTGCCAGTCGTAGCGAGTAATTTGCCAGGTGTTAGATCTGTGGCTCAGGCTGGCGGGGTGGTGGTTGAACCAAATAATTCAACAGCTTTGGCCGAAGCTATTTATAATTATTTTACTGAAGATTTTGATCAAAAAGAATTTGGGATTGATGTCAGGCAAGTGGCAGAAGAAAAATATGATTGGACTAAAATTGTTATAGATTTGGAGACTATTTATCAACAACTTGCCAAAAAATTAAATCAGTGATAAAATATTAAAATAAAATTAAGTTATTCTTAAATAAAATATATATGGAAAATAACAAGTCAGGTTCACTTAGTAATATGGGGGGAAAACAAGCTTTTGGTTTTGGTATCGCAGCTGGGTTTTTGGTACTTTGTACGCTAGGTTTTTTTATATTATTAATTGTGATGTTGAGTGGTGGTACCACAGCTTCGGACAATCCGACATTATCGGCGACTGAGACAGTTAGTGGCCCAGAAAAGTTTAGTGAGTGTTTGGATACTGGTAAATATGCCAGTACAGTTAATGCTGATTTACAACTCGGTGCCAGTTTGGGTGTTCAAGGTACTCCAGCGACATTTATTAATGGCTATTTAATTAGTGGCGCTTTCCCTTATGAAGCTGTAGCACAAGTGATTGATAATTTATTGGCTGGGGTTGATCCAACTATCAATTGGGATGCGGAAACTATGGGTGAATTGTTAAAAGTAGATATGCCAGATTTACCAAATGTAGAATGGAAAGGAGATAAAAATGCCAAAGTTAGTTTAGTAGAATTTTCTGATTTTGAATGTCCATATTGTGCTCGTTTTACTCCAACCGTACACCAAATCTTGGCTGATTATGGTGATAGTATCAAATTTACTTATCGTCATTTCCCATTGTCTTTTCATGCCAATTCTCAAAAAGCAGCTGAAGCCTTTGAGTGTGCCAAGGAACAGGGCAAATGGTATGAGATGCATGATAAATTGTTTGAATTATCCGGTGCTAGTAACTTGAGTGTAGCTAACTATAAAAAAGCAGCTACTGAATTGGGATTAAAGTAGAAAGTTCATAAAGTTTATAAAGTAAAGACCTGTCATGAAAATGGCGGATTTTTATTTGCTTAAAAAAAAATATTTTGGTATACTATATAAAGTATGTAACTCAGGCCTTCAGGCCTGACCTTAGAAATTGATTAGTTTATTTTTTCGGTGTCAAACCTAAAGGTTTGAGTTACATGTTTTTAATAATCTAATTATCAAATTTATGGGCAAATTTAAAAAGGGTATGTTTTTGGGTGGATTATTAGGGGCTGGTTTGGTCTGGCTTAGTACCACCAAAAAAGGTAAAGAAATGCGTGAAGAGATGTTGGATCACGCGGCCGAAGTTTATGTCGGTCTAAAAGACAAAGTAATGGCTTCGGAGGAATTTAAAAATTTGACCAAAAATCAATATGTCAAATTGGCAACAGAAGCGGTAAATAAATATGCCATTGACAATGGCTTGGCAGAAAATGTTAAAAATATGGTTGTCAAAATTGTGTCGGCTCAATATAAAAATTTGAAAGGGGAAATAAAAAAATAACACAGAAGACACGGAATAAAAAGAAAACACTGAAATTAAAAGCATCACGACTTAGTCGTGATGCTTTTGTATTTTGATATTGAATACTCGTGTCATTGCGAGCCCTGATTCGCATCGGGGCGTGGCAATCCCACACTTCAATACATTTAAAGTATGGGATTGATTCGTCAGCCGATGCGAATCGGCTTTCTTCCTCCAAAGGCGGACGCGCGCAATGACATATGTTATCACTTTTTTCAGAACCTATTTCTTGACAAAAATAATAATGTTAGCTACTATACTAGTGGTCCTTTTATTAACTGCCTACTTATTTGAGGTGTTGAGATGGTTAATAATGAAAAAGTGTTTGCTCCTCTGGTTTGGCAAGAATGTCAGAAATTACCAGTTGGAACACAAATGTGTCTAGTTTCTTTTGCCGACGATCGGTATATCAAAATAGACCCTTTTATTCTAACACGTGATTTAACCCAGATACATTGTAGTTGCACATACTTCCTGTTTGGTCAAAATAGTGGATCTCCTACCGGTATAACTTCTGGTATAGATAACAGGTTGACTTTTGATCAATGTAGAGAAGAATGGTATTTGTTGTTTTTTTCTGGCGAACTAAGTCAGGTATTTCAATGGCTGGTTGAAAATATAAAAAATAAGCCAGTTCGCCAATAGTAGAATCAAGCAGTGGAGACAACAATCCCACCAGTTCTTTCCCCAAGAACCACCCTCCCTGCGATAATTTTTTAAATATTTTGAGAAATTATCGAAGGAGTTTGAGGGTGTTTTTTGTTTATGGTACTAAAAAAATAGTACGTACTTTGGTACGTACTATAGTAAGTACTATTTTGTCGGGCTAGGCGGACTCTCCGCCCAAGGCGGACCCGCCTTGGGCGGGGAACCTTAAGTTTTTTAGTTTGACAAAATTTGTCGGGCTAGCGAGACTTGAACTCACGACCTCATCGTCCCGAACGATGCGCGCTACCAACTGCGCTATAGCCCGTTTGCAAATTACATTTTATCATATTCAATAAAAAAATCAAGTCTTGTGGCTTGGTTTTTTTTATGCTAATATAGAGGTATTGAGAGTGGTTATTGTGGGATTGCGTTTGTGTAGGTGGGTGATTGAGGGGTAATATGGAGCCCTGCTCTATACTCGGGCAGGACAAATTTAAAGTATTAACAGAAAGAGATACAAATGAATTTTTATGAAAAACATACCACAATCTCAAATAGTTATTTATAAAGCGCAAAATGGCGAGACAAAAATTGATGTGCGTTTTGAAAATGAAAGCGTATGGCTTACTCAAAATGCGTTGGCAGAGCTTTTTCAGACTACAAAGCAGAATATAAGCTTGCATATTAATAATATTTTTGAGGAGGGTGAATTAAAACATGGGGCAACTGTCAAGTATTACTTGACAGTTCAAAAAGAGGGAGGACGAGAGGTTTCTAGAGAATTAGAATATTATAATTTAGATCTTATTATTTCCGTCGGCTACCGTGTTAAAAGTTCTATTGCCACAGCATTTCGTCAATGGGCGACGGCGCATTTACGAGAGTATATTGTTAAGGGTTTTGTGATAGATAGCGAGCGACTCAAAAATCCCGATCTTCCTTTTGATTATTTTGAAGAACTTGAGCAAACCATTGCCGATATTCGCGCCAGTGAAAAAAGATTTTATCGTAAAATTACAGATATTTATGCAACAAGCATAGATTATGACCCGACAAATGATCAAAGTATTTTATTTTTTAAAACTGTGCAGAATAAAGTGCATTATGCGGTTACTGGCAACACCGCCGCTGAGATTGTTGTTGAGCGGATTGATAGTGGTAAAAAGAATCTTGGGCTAAATAATTTTAGAGGAGTGAAACCGACAAAAGAAGAAATTGTTATCGCTAAAAATTATTATAACAAAGAAGAATTACTGCAACTCAACGCATTGGTTGAACAATATTTGGTATTTGCCACAGAGCAAGCACGTCGCAGGGTGCCGATGACGATGAATGATTGGATAAAAAAGCTTCATGGTTTTTTGACTATTAACGATAGAAATATTTTGCGTGATGCAGGAAAAATTTCACACGAACTTGCTATAGAACTGGCAGAAAAAGAGTATGATAAATATTATAAAAAAAGTTTAAAGGAGCCAAGTAAGGCGGATAAAGACTTTGATGATTTTGCCAATAAAACGATTAAGTTGATTAGTAAAAGTAAAAAGAAATAAATAAGTCATTTTTTTAGGTTTTTACAAACGGATTTATTGATCAAATTGGAGGAATGTATGATGTTAAAGAATATTTAAAAGAAAAGATTGGTGAGGATGTGGAGGTTTGTTGGTAAAAAGATTTTAAGGATATTAAGACAGATTAAAAATTAAACAGTTAAAAACCAAGCATTGTCGCTTGGTTTTTTATATGCTAAAATAGAAACACTAATCTTAACACTAATCTACACTAATAAATAAATTTATGAAGTCAATTAAATTATACTTTGATCTAGCAATAGAAAAAGGAGCATCAGATCTACACTTAGTAGCAGGAGAAAAGCCAACATTACGCATAGACGGTAATTTGGTAGATATGGAAGAAAAATCTTTGGCTGAAAAAGAATTAGAAACAGAATTATTGTCTTTGCTTGATTCCCAACAAAAAAAGATATATCAAACAAATTTAGAATTAGATTTTGGTTATCAAGTAGGTGACACACGTTTTCGAGTTAATTTGCATCAGCAGACTGGGAAAATTGGCATGGCAGCTCGTCTTATTCCACATGAAATTCCAAGTCCAGCTGATCTTCGTTTTGAACCAATCTTGATTGATTTTACAAATTTACTTGATGGTTTGGTTTTGGTGGTGGGGCCAACCGGTCATGGCAAATCTACAACTATTGCTTCAATGATTGAAGAAATAAATAAAAATAGAAAAGCCCACATTATTACGATTGAAGATCCGATTGAATTTTTGTTTGAAGATAAAAAAAGTATGATTGAACAACGCGAAGTTGGTACCGATACCAAATCTTTTGCCGAGGCTCTGAAGCATGTTTTACGCCAAGACCCCAATGTTATTTTGGTGGGGGAAATGCGTGATCCAGAAACAATTGCCACAGTTTTGACTGCTGCGGAAACTGGGCATTTAGTTTTTTCCACTTTGCATACTTCCAGTGCTGGTGAGGCGATTGAACGAATTGTGGATGTGTTTGATGGTGCCAAACAAAAACAAGTTTTGATTCAGTTGGCAGCAGTATTGCGTGGAGTAGTAGCTCAGCAATTAATTCCAACTAAACAAGGAAAAAGAGTGGCAGCCCGCGAAATTTTGGTAAATACTCCGGCTGTAGCCAATTTGATCAGAGAAAATAATATTGCGCAAATTCCAAGTTCAATCCAAACTGGTCTAAAGGATGGTATGACAACTTTAGAAAATTCTTTAAAAGTTTTGCTAAAAGAAGATTTAATTGACGAAGAAACAGCGAAGAAAAGGATGGGGAGACAGAAACGGATATAAAATAATTTTAAATTTTAGCTCTCCCCCTACCAGGGGGAGCCCACGACGTAAGTCGGGGAGGGGGTCTGGATAAGTTTGAAGAGTGCTTTGCTGGCTAAATAATATAATACAAGCTCTACAGCTCCGACAGACCCCACCGTCTGCTCCTACGTCGCAGTCTGCCTCCCCTGATAGGGGAGGAGCTTTCATGTTTTTTTATGCGCCAAATTAGAATAACATCACGCGACAATCTTGGCTTTAAGGCCAATAAAAAAGAAACCAGTGATTCTCGGCTTAGATTTGTTTTAGGCTTCTTTTTTCTTTTGTCATTAATAATTGTTGGAAAATTAATTATTTTAATGATTTTTCAACATAGTTTTTATACGGCTTTAGCAACTGGTTCAAGAGAAGTTTACAAAAGTTTGTTTCCCGTGCGTGGTCAAGTATATATGCAAGATTCTCGGACAGGAGAAGAATATCCACTGGCGATGAATCGTGATTACTTTATTGTTTACGCTGATACACGAGCTATCAAGACCGACGAAGAGGCAGAAAATATTGCTGTCAAGCTGGCAGAAGTTTTTAATTATGACGAGGAAAAAAAAATGGCAGTTTTTTTACAATTAAATAAACGTAGTGATCCTTATGAACCAATTGAAAACAAAGTGGATGAGACTGTGGTAGATAAATTAAAAGAATTAAATTTGTTGGGAATTGCTTTTAGCCGACGATCTTTGCGTTATTATCCAGAAGGTAATCTGGCTGCTCATGTGATTGGATTTTTGGGAAAAGATAGTGCTGGCAATGATGTGGGGCATTATGGTATAGAGGGTTATTGGCAAAAAGAGCTGGCTGGTAGTGGTGGTTTTTTTGAGGGGGCGGAAAGTGTTAGTGGAGGTAGAATTCCTTTGGCTGGCTGGAATTTTAAATCAGCCGAAAATGGGGCTGATATCCTTCTAACCATTGATCGTACCCTACAATTTAAGGCCTGTGAGCACCTTAGGCAGGCGATGGAAGAGTTTGGGGCGGTATCGGCCTCTCTTGTGGTTATGGAGCCAACTACGGGCAAAATAAGGGCCATGTGTAGTTTGCCAGATTTTAATCCTAACGAATATAATCAGGTGGATTCAGTTGATATATACAATAATAGTAGTATTTTTACCCCCTATGAACCCGGGTCAATTTTTAAGCCAGTTGCGATGTCTGGGGCCTTGAACGAGGGTTTAATCACGCCAAATACTTATTTTTATGATAGCGGTTCAGTGGATGCTGGTTGTACCAAACCAATTCAAAATGCTGGCGGAAAAGCTTATCAAGATCAAACTATGACTGGTATATTAGAAAATTCTATCAATGTGGGTATGGTACAGGTGGTAAATATTTTGGGTAAGAAAAAATTTATTCAATATGTTGAAGGTTTTGGTTTTGGTATAAAAACTGGCATTGAATTGGATAGCGAGGCCTCTGGTACAATTGATTCGCTTAGTCAAAATAAAGGCGATAAAATTGATTGTTATACGGCCACGGCATCTTTTGGTCAAGGTCTGACAGCTACACCTTTGCAATTGGTTTCAGCTTTTAGCGCGATTGCCAATGGTGGTACTTTGCTGAAGCCATATATAGTTGAAGAGTTGCGTTATCCAGACGGAAAAATAGACAGATTTTATCCCAAAGAAATTAGAAAAGTTGTGGATGCCCGTAGTGCTATGCTTTTGAGTGGTATGTTGGTAAATGTGATAGATAGGGGACAGGCCTCAGCTGCTAAAGTCGCTGGTTATTATTTGGCTGGCAAAACCGGTACTGCACAAATTTCCGGCGATGGTGGTTATATTGAAGATACCAATCATTCGTTTGTCGGATTTGGTCCGGTGGATGATCCCATGTTTGCCTTGATAATAAAATTTGAAAAACCTAGGCGACAATATTCTTCTTCTACAGCCGCACCAATATTTGCTGACATTGCTAAATTTATTTTAGAATATTATCAAGTGCCACCGGGGAGATGACATTTGACAACTGACATTTGACAATATAACAATATAACAATATCAAAACACCCTTGCGGGTGTTTTTTGTGTCAGAGGGGAGATTCGAACTCCCGACCTGAGGGTTATGAATCCTCCGCTCTCACCAACTGAGCTACCCTGACGTGATAAATTATTTTTTTGTATCATTCCTATGCGTCTCGTCACAGTTTTATGATTTTTTTTCACGTTGCCTTTCAATAATTTTGGCCACCATATTCAAAACTTCTTTGGGTGAACAATCTCGTTTAAAAATATAGGCAGTCGCACCCATAGCTTCGCTTTTTCTTCGGTCTTGAACTGTATCGAGGTTAGTAAAAGCAATAATCGGAATATCTTTTGTCTTTGGATTTTTTTTAACCGCCTCTAAATAATCATAGCCCTGTTCGGCCATTAAATTAATTATACCCCTTTCCTCTTTCGGGATAATTATATCCAACAGAACTATATCCGGTTGTTCAAATTCCGTAATTTGTAAGGCTTGTCCGATATCCTTGGTTGATAAAAAGTCATAGCCATTGGTTTCAAAATAATCATGGTAAATATCAACCAAATTTTTTTCATCCTCTACAAATAAAATCAGTCCTTTATTTGATCTTATTATTTTGGTTATCTCTTTTTCCATATATTTAGGGATTATTTTTTTCAAAAATCACAATTTTATCTTTTTTAATCATTGATTCCGTTGACGCACCGGATTGTTGGTTCTGGTAAATTGGCACTGTAAAACTGAAAGTTGAACCCTTGTCCACGCCTTTGCTGGTGCAGGTCATTTCTCCATTGTTGCCCTCCACAATTTTTTTGGAAATATAAAGGCCAAGACCGGAACCGTCTGGGCGTAGCGAGCTGGCACCGCGACCACGGGAAAATTTTTGAAATAATATTTTTCTGTCTTCGGCGGAAATTCCAGCACCAGTATCGGTAATATCAATCTTAAAATATTTTCCGTCAACTAATTGGTAACTAACAGTAACCCCACCTTGCTCGGTGTAATAAATTGCATTATCCAAAAGGTTGGAAATAACATGGGTTATTTTTTTACCATCGCACCAGACTATTGGAATTTTAAAGGACGGCTTATTGGCGGAGATGGTTAGTTTACGTTGCATTGCTAGTGGCATTTTTTGTTTTTCGGGAATCAATTTTTTCACAATAGCGGAAATATCGGTTTGATCCGGTTTCATTTCCATTTTTTCGCCCTCTAATTCATAAGCGTCCCAGAAGTCTTGGACGGTTTGGGTGATGCGCTCAAAACCGGCTTTGATTGCTTCCATGGATTTATCAGGATCCCAAATTTTTTCGTCCATCATGGAAAAAGCCCCCATTACCACAGAAATTGGCGTGTTAAGCTGGTGGTTGACTACTCTTAAAAAATCCGATTTAATATTTAATAATTCTTGAAGGTAACGACCCTTCTCTTGGATGTCTTTGGTTTGGTCTCTCACCTTATCTTCAAGGTTGTCTGTTAAATCTTTCAAAGCGTCCTCGGTTTTTTTTAAAATAAAATTGGACTTGATGATTTTTTCGGTGCTACTGTTGAAGAAATATCCGTAGACAATAATTAAACTGAATACCACAATAATAGTTAGGGTCGAAAGTCCTTTTTCAAATATAAGAAAAAGCGTGAAAGACAAGGCCAATAAAATCAAACTGATTACTTGGTATTGCAAAAACAAACAATGGTGAAATTTGAATTCACAATATTGACAACGTTTGTAGGGTGCGTAATTAAGATTTTTAACTAGCCAGCAATTCTTATTAAGATAATTGCGTCCGCCGATTTCTTTTTTTCCATTTCCGTTTTGGTTTTTTTTACATTCCTCCATATTTAATAATGGTGCTAATTATGAATTATTTTTTGCTAAATAATTTTTTGAAGAAGACATACATTAAGGTCGCTACGCAAAAACCGACAAAGCAAGCTAAAAATATCATCAGATCAACTACCAAAAGATAAATCCAAGCAATGTCAACAAATTTATTATAATAAATTAAAGCAAAACCAACGAGTAAAAGTAATCCGGTAGCACCGGCCACAAAATTTAATTCCCCCAATTCTTTTGGTGTTGGTGCAGACTTCTTTTTTGAGATTAAAACATGTAATTGATATGGTATATTTAATTTTAACGAAAAAGCCCCCAAAATCGTCAAAATAGCCACCGCCAAAACCAACCATTGGCTATGAATTAAAATTGCAATAAATAATAATACCCCGTAAGTCGCTCGTGAAAATTTTAATGATTCATTGTAGATTAGACATTGTTGCATAAAAATATTTGATTAAAATTAAATACATTTTTTAACGGTTGCACACGCCTTGCGTACATCATTCAGATCGTTGTAGATGTAAAAGCTCAAACGACAGCTGGCTGGCGGATCAAGTTCGTAATAGTGATGCGCCAACGTGGCACAGTGGCATCCGGCACGGGATTCTATCCCAAATTGAGATAATTCTTCCGAAATTTTAAATGGACTTTTATCTTTACAGGTAAAAGCAACTAAAGATGTCCTTTTTATTGGATCTTTGGGACCGAAAATATTTAATGATGGTATCTCTCCCAACAACTTCAACGCTTCTCCAATTAATATTTGTTCGTGAGCTTTGATATTTTCCATCGCTGTTTTAATGTCGGATGCTTCCAGTTTTTTATTGGTCAAGAAATATTGGCGTTTTCTCGGATTGATAGCAAAATCAATTAACAATCTAATGGCCTGAGCAGATAGTATCGTCCCCAAAATGTTTGGCGTACCGGCCGCGAACTTCCACGGCAACGAATTGTAGCTAACTTTTTCCGGGCTAACCATTCCTTCGGCAATCATGTCGCCACCATAAAGAAATGGTCTCATTTTTTCAAGCAATCCTTCTTTGGCATATAAAGCCCCAACCCCAAAAGGTGCCAGCATTTTATGGAAAGACCAAGCGAAAAAATCCACGTCCAGCTCGCTAACATTAACAAAAATATTAGGGACAATTTGAGCGCCATCAATTAAAAGATATGATCTCATTTCTCCATTGGGTTGAATGTATCCGCTGGAGTCGGCGATGGCCTTTATTTTTTTAATCGGATTGATTATGCCTAAAAAATTTGACGCCCCGGTGCAACAGACTAATTTAGTTTTTTGGTCTACCAAAGATTTTAGATGATTTAGATCAAGCTCGCCAGTCTCTTTATTAAATTTAGCGATCCGACATTCTATGTTAATGCCGAATTTTGGCAGTATTTCTTTACACAATCCGTACCAAGGAACATAATTTGAATTATGTTCCATGAAGGTTGTGACCACATTATCTCCATTTTTAAATTCAGTCATCAAAGAGTACATGACCGAATTAATTGCTTCGGTGGTATTTCTGTACAAAACAATATTTTTACGCGATTTTGCGCCAATAAATTGTGCGATGGTGTCATAGGATGCTTCAAACTCCGCGGTAGTTAGGAGTGAACAGCGCGATTGGCCACGATGGACATTGTCGTATTGGACAACAAGTTTTTTCAGCAAGTCCAATAATTGGATGGGGACTTGTGTACTCGCCGCATTGTTAGAAACAATCCTCCCTGATTTTATTGCCGGAAAAAATTTTCTTATTTTTTTAGTGTCTAACATACACAAGTTTATTTTTTGACGAAAACACCACGAGAAATTTCTAAAGTATTAACGAATTTTTGTTTGATTTAAATCTTGTTATTCAGTATACGCCTTTTTGTTGTTTTTCACAATGGAAACACCAGTACCGCCACGGGGAATTCCGTCTCCGCTAAAGCTACGCCGGATAAACTTTTACGCACAATTAATGGTTTGAAACTTGTCCGGCATAACGCAGTGAAGCCGGAGTACCGCCACGGGGAATCGAACCCCGGTTACCGGATTGAGAACCCGATGTCCTAACCGTTAGACGATGGCGGCTTGCTAGATAAGATGAAAAAATTATAATATATTTTTGGTTTTTTGTCAAACAATAATATATACAACAATATATACGGCACTTGACAAATTTTTGTTTCTGGCATAATATTGAAATGATTTCCTGATTAACTTCTAGTCGGTAATATCGGGGCAATCATGCCCGGGCATGATTGTTGCCATCAGCCGTCCGTTGTGGAGTAAATTCCAGTAGCTTGACCAATGGACATCTAGTATGTTGATGCGGTCAGCGGTAAACCTCCTCGAATGCGGTGCACAGTGCATTTAAGGCCGTCTAAGCCAAGACTTGGCTGGGGATTGTGTGGAATATCTTCTTCACATACATCTCTTAATGAGCTACAGCCCCGCACCCGAGGGCTATTCGGATGATCAGAAAATCACAGAGGTAAGGGACTGCACCCCCTTACCTCACCCCTTCTTTATTTAAAAACATCCCGACTTTGGTCGGGATGTTTTTAAATCAGTTTCAGCCCAAGGCTGATCCGTCCTCTGGCGGATAAATCACTGCTATTTTTTTAAAGCGTCTTTCAAAGCTTTGCCAGCTTTAAACTTCGGTACAGTGACTGGAGGAATTTGAATTTTTTCAGTTGGGTTTTGAGGATTGACACCAACTCGTCCGGCTCTTAATTTGGCACTAAAAGCACCAAAGCCAGCAATAGAAACTTCACCACCAGATTTTAGAGTGCTGGTAATGATGTCAGTGAAAGTGGCTACCATTTCCTCGCCTTCTTTTTTTGAAACACCGACTTTTTCGGCAATAGCTGCCGCTAATTCTGCTTTGTTCATAAAATTCTCCTGATTCACAATCTGTTTGCTTTAATAGATTGGGAAAATTAAAAGTTATTTTTATTTATCTAAGATTGATTTTCACGATACACGACCCATGTAACACAATACAATCGTCTGGGTAGTGTTGTGTGGGTCGTGTATTGTTATATTTATATTATAGCTTTATTATAAAAAGATGTCAACAAAGCTAAAATTAAGTTGTGGACAAAAACACCTCCTTTTTTAGGAAGTGTTTTATGTGTTTTTGTGTTTTGAGTCCGCCGAGTCGGCGGGTGGGTGTTTTTGTGATTATTTCGCGTACTCAATCACTCTTGATTCTCTAATTACACAAACTTTAATTTCACCCGGATATTGCAATTCATTTTCAATTTTACGAGCAATATCTTTGGCTAAATTATAAGCTTTGTAATCATCAATTTCTTCTGGGCTGACAAATACTCTAACTTCACGACCAGCTTGAATAGCATAAACTTTCTCAACACCTGGGAATTGTTTAGCAGTATTTTCTAATTCTTCTAAACGAGCAACATATTGTTCATAAGTATCACGTCTAGCACCGACTCTAGCACCAGAAATAGCATCGGCTGCTTTTACAATTTGAGTAATTAATTTTTCAGGTTTATCTTCGTGGTGGTTTAATGCAACATCTTGGATGTCTTCATCTAGGCCAAATTTTTTAAGAATTATTTCACCAATTTCTGGATGAGATCCTTGGGTTTCTTGGTCAACAGCTTTGCCAATATCGTGGAAAAAACCAGCTTTTTTGGCTTTGGCCACATCAGCACCCAATTCTTCGGCAATCAAGCCAGATAGTTGGGCGACTTCAGTTGAGTGGTTTAAAATATTTTGACCATAACTAGTACGATATTTTAGACGACCAACAATTGAAACTAATTTTGGATCAATTCCAGTAAAACCTAATTTGTACAAAGTTTCTTCGCCAGTTTTTTTAATATCAATGGCCAATTCTTTTTTTGCTTCTTCAATAAAAGCTTCAATTCTGGCTGGTTGAATGCGCCCATCTTTAATTAATTTTTCTAAAGCTAAAAAGCAAACTCGTCTACGAATAGGGGAGAAGCTGGAAATCAAAATCATTTCTGGAGTTTCGTCAATAATAAGTTCACAGCCAGTAAGTTTTTCAATGGTTTTAATATTACGACCATCTTTTCCAATAATTCTACCTTTCATTTCCTCACTTGGAATAGCGATAGAAGATGAAGTGGTTTCGCTAGAATGATCAGTGGAGCATCTTTGGATAGCGTCCATGACAATCTCTTGAGCTTTTTCTTCATAAGTTTCGCTATTGGTTTTTTCCATTTTCATAATACGCATGGCCAAGTCATCAGCGCTTTGTTCTTCAACACGATGAAATAACTCGTCAACTGCCTCTTCTTTGGAAAAACCAGCAACTTGTTCTAATTTTTTATCAACTTGTTCTTTGGCCGTATCAATTCTTTGTTTGATGGCCTGAATTTCTTCAACTTTTTTTTGTAGATTAGTTTTACGATCTTCAAATTCAAGTAATTTTTTATCAAATAAATTTTCTCGTTGTTCTAATCTAGATTGAGTTTTACGTGATTCAACTCGTCGCAAATCTTCTTCTTTTTTGGCGTCATCCATCATCTTGATGGCTTTTTCTTTGGCCTTAATTAATAATTCTTGTTCTTTATTTTTGGCCTCAGATAACATTTTTTCAGCTTTGACTTCAACTGAGTTGGCTTGAGCTCGAGCTAATTGTTTACGCAGAAGATAGCCCAAAGGAATACCCACAAAGATACCTAGGCCACCACCAGCGATTGCTAGTATAAGTAAGTCTTGCATATAAAAAATTTCCCATACGTGATGAGTTCGATTATTAAAATTGTGAGAAGAAATTAGGCCAAAAACAAATCAATTTTGTTTAGACCAAAACAATCTGAATAGTCAGATTGAAGAGAATAATTGTATTCTTGAAGAAGTGATAATTTAGCTAATTTGAGCATAATTATTCCTATTTTTTTCAATAAAACAGTTTTTTCTTGATGTTCCTTCCCGTCAAATAATATCGATTTCATCACTTTAATGATTAAAGTGTAAATGTATTGTACCACATTTGGGAGAATTTGTCAATGTCCACTAATCTTAACATTAATCTACACAAATTTTGGGTACTGTGGATAAGTTTTTTGTTCTAAACCCCAAACTCCAATAACCAAATTCCTTTTTCTAATTTTTAATTAAAAAACACTATAAAAATATAGTGTAGGTGGCAGGGCGAAGCCGGATGGCGTCGCCCTGCTACTTCTACTGGTTCGAGTGGTGGTCACTCTTCTTCCCCCCCTTTTTTTTCGGGTGATGACACTGTTGCCTTTTTTCTTGATTCTTCCAGTTGTCTCATTCTTTCTTGCTCGGCTTCTTGGTTAGAATCAGGATAGTGTTTGGCAAGGGCTTCTAAGATAAGGTCGGCTTCTGTTGGTCCTGACCTGCTTTCCCACCTACGAACCATCGGGTCCCCACTACGTCTTGGCATTAGTGACATGTGTTCCTCCTTGAAATAGTAGAAGTTATTTATATTAAAACAATTTAAAAGGATTTTGTCAATAAAAAGTAGAAATGTAACTCAAGCCTTTAGGCTTGACGTCGGAGGGAATAACGTTAACAATTTAAAAGGTCAAACCTAAAGGTTTGAGTTACATTATTATAATTTGTGTTTTGTGTTAAGTTGGTAGTGTGTTATGAAAATCTACGTCCTCTGGGCTTAAGGCTTGTTCCACATCATATTCACCAATTTTAATTCTCCGCAACTCGTCACAATAGGCTCCACAACCAAGTTTTTGGCCAATGTCGTGGGCAAGGGTTCTAACGTAAGTGCCAACTGAACAGTCTACTTCTATTGTTACCTCACCCCAGCTCTCTCCTTGTAAAGGAGAGGGGGTATACTGTAATAATTTTATATCATAAATTTCAATTTCATTTGGCTGGCGCTCAATTTCAATTCCTTGTCGGGCCAGATCATATAGTTTTTTTCCACCAACTTTCTTTGCTGAATACATCGGAGGAATCTGCTCTTGTTTGCCGACAAAATTTTGTAAGACAGTTTTAATTCTCTTCAAGCTTGGTGGTGAATCAGACCCCCTCGTCACTTCGTGTCTGCTCCCCCTGATAGGGGGAGAGCTCGAAAGTGTCGTGTTATGTGGGTCGTGGGTCGTGATTTTTCCAGTAGAATCCTGTGTATCCGAAGTCGCGCCTAATTTTATTGTAGCAATGTAAGTCTTCGGCATTGTTTTAAATTCGTCCAATCGTTTGGTGGCTTCGCGTCCAATGCCAACAATAAGTAAGCCAGTGGCAAAGGGATCAAGCGTGCCAGCGTGGCCGACTTTTATTTTTTTTATATTCGGATTTTCGGATAATCCAGATTTACGGATGCGATTTCGAATATAGGCGACTACATCGTGACTGGTCCAGTCTTTTGGTTTGTTGATAAATTTATACATAAATCCCGAGCGAGACCATCAAGCGTGAGCGCAGATGGGCGACGAGGGATCTTTCGGAGATCCCTGCCATTTGTTTAATAAATTTACTAGGTACCAAATTATACGATGATATGGTACAATATATTTGTGATTAAATCAATTTTTAATAATATCTAATGTTTTTTGTATTATTATTTTTATTCTTTGAAAGATCTCTCATTCACTTCGTGTAATTTCGAGATAAATTGGACTATGAAAGAAAATAAGCTTTGGGGAAAAACTGATAATCAGGGATCCGAGATTTGGGACACAGATCCGGTTTTCAAAGGTGACATTGTCACTTGGAAAGACAAGTTGAAACTTTTGTTTTATCCCAAAAAGTTTTTTTTGTATCGTCATATTTACAAAGATGCCAAAAAAGAATTAAAATTTAGACATTTGGATGAACCTTATAGAATTTTGGATGTTGGTTGTGGTACCGGAGCTAGTGTGATTGATTTGAAAAAACTTTTGGGTAAACAAGTGGATGTAGTTGGCGTGGATGTGGTGGGTTTGCAAGTGGACTTGGCCAAAGAAAAAATAAAAAAAAGCGCGGTTTGGGCAGAAGTTTTTTTGTATGATGGAGAAAAGTTGCCGTTTGATAATAATAGTTTTGATGCAATTTATTCGTCAGATGTTTTGGGACATGTAGAAAATGTAAGAAATTGGTTGGACGAATTGAATCGGGTTTTAAGAAGCGGGGGAGTATTGGCAATGTTTTCTGAATCAAAATTAGGCAAGCACGCGTTTATCCGTAATTATTTATTCAAACGCGGTTTAAATGTTGATCCACATGCCGAATTTCACATCTCGCTTTATTCTAAAAAAGTTTTAAAGGAATTTTTAGAAAGTTCTAACTTTGAAATAAAAAAAATGTACACAGCTTTTTGGGCGAGTTTTTTGGTGCATCCAGACGAGTTTTATCGCGGATTAAATCGCAGATCTGTAGACGCAGATCGACGCAGATTTTTTATATTGAAAACATTGAATAAAGTTTTATATTGGGTGAAGAAAAAAACGCATCCATATTCTACGGCTTTATGTGAATTATATGGTCTGGTGGAAATGTATTTGGTAGGGAAGTGGGTAGAGGCACAGGGGTATGTGGTGCTTGGTAGGAAGAAGTAATGAGACATAAGCCATAAGTAGTAAGTCTGTCCTGTACTTTTGTGGTATAAGGTTGACAAAAGTGCCAAAATGTGCTATAATACAGGAGTTAGTGAAAAAAAATAAATTAAAAAATCGCTTATTT
>CAYXGV010000025.1:0-14839 GCA_964464685.1 uncultured Gammaproteobacteria bacterium
GAAGTCCATTAGTGGTTTTTTAACCGTGTCCACTTTTTGGGGTACGGATCAAAAGTGGCTGTTTTTTTATAATTATTTTATACTTGTAGCCCGTAGGGGAATCGAACCCCTATTACCAGAATTCCACCCTACGGGTGGTCACCCGCGAGGGTGAAAAACCTGGTGTCCTTTTGTTTCCCAATGGGTTATTTTGTACCGCCACGGGGAATTGAACCCCGATTACCAGAATGAAAACCTGGTGTCCTAACCATTAGACGATGGCGGCATGTTGAATATCCTTTTGAACAATTCTTCTTTTTTATAACTATTATTTTTTAATTCCAATTCTCTTTTTCTCGCCAATGTTTTATCTAGATATGATTCATAATAAATCAATTCCATCGGCAATTTATGTTTTATTGATTTAGTTTTACCTTGATTGTGCTCCAAAATTCTCTTCTTAAGATCAGCAGTATACCCTATGTAAGTACTACTATCTTTTTTACTTTTTAACACATAAATATAAAACATACTCCGAGATAGAATGCCACCCTACGGGTGGTCACCCGCGAGGGTGAAAAACCTGGTGTCCTAACCATTAGACGAACGGGCCATAAATGACGAGAATATTATAATATATCACACACAATAAGTCAATACCTTTTTGTTGATAATTAATATAACTCTACACACTAGCCAAAAATCAACTTTTTTGTTAGAATAGTAATTAATTATGGAACTAGATAATATCAAAAAAAATATTGTTGACTTTATACAAAGACAAGCTGGTGACAAACCGGTAGTTTTGGGTTTGAGCGGTGGGCTAGATTCTTCAGTAGTTGCCTATCTGGCTGTCGAAGCTCTTGGGGCTGACAAAGTACATGGGTTGATTATGCCCTCCCCTACCAACACAGACGAAGATCTTATGTTGGCTGGGCTTATAACAAAAAACCTACAGCTTACAGCTTCCAGCTTACAGCTTGATTCTATCATCAAATCATACGCTGAAACATTAGAAGATAATTTTAGTAAGCAAGTTCTCGGCAACCTCAAAGCCCGCATCCGTATGACCCTGCTCTATGCCAAAGCCAATGAAATAAACGGACTAGTTTTGGGAACGGGCAATAAAACTGAAATTATGACTGGATATTTCACCAAACACGGCGATGGCGGAGTTGACCTACTACCAATTGGTGATTTGTACAAAACAAAAGAACGCAAACTGGCCAAATACATTGGCATTCCCCAAGAAATAATTGATCGCCCCCCGACCGCCGGACTTTGGGAAGGACAAACTGACGAAGCTGAGATGGGAATAACTTATAATATGCTTGATAAAATTTTAATGGCAATAGAAAATAATGAAAGTTTGGCTGATTTTAATAATGATGATGTAACACTAGTAAAAAATTTAATCAAAAATTCCGAACACAAAAGGCTTTTGCCACCAGTATGTGCGATCAGATAGATACACAGATCTAACGGATCTAACAAATCAAAACGAATTCGTAATAATTCGTTAAATCAGTTCAATCCGCGTATCTATTTAAATTATGTTAAAAGCACTTTTTGTTGGAAGATTCCAACCATTCCATCTCGGCCACCTAGATGCCATCAAACAAATCTCAGAAGACAAGATCATTATTGGTATTGGTAGTTCACAGTATAGTGAAACAGATGAAAATCCATATAGTTTTGAAGAGAGAAAAGACATGATTGTAGATGCTTTACAAAAAGAAAACATAAACTATAAAATAATTGCCATTCCCGATATTCATGATGAGATCAATTGGGTAGAACATGTCAAAAAAACTGTTGGTAATTTTGATGTTGTTTACACTGGCAATGATTGGGTAAAAAAGTTGTTCAAAGAAAAAAATATATTGGTCAAAGATATTAAAATTAATATTCCAATATCAGGTACAAAAATTAGAGCCAAATTAAAAACAAAAAAATTATGACCAAACAACAAACCATAAAAAAATACTTTGATCAAAAAGAAAAATTATCTATCAAAAATCCCAAATACAAACACCAAATAAAATGGTTTACTGATTTTATGTTGAAAGAAGATCTTGATAACAAAGGTGATATTACCACCAATACTGTCATCAAAAATAATCCCAAAGTTACTGCTAATATTATTGCAAAAGAAACTGGTATATTGGCTGGATTGGAAGAAATAACTTGGCTTACAAAAAGTTACAAGTTACAGGTTACAAGTTACAAGAACGATGGAGAAAAAATAAAAAAGGGAGAAAAAATAATTAAACTTTCAGGAACAATTAAAGATATTCTAAAACTAGAAAGAACTATTCTAAATATATTACAACGAATGTCTGGCATTGCTACCCAAACAAATAAACTTGTTAAAAAAAATACCCCCCTCCTCTGCCCTACCCGAAAAACCCACTGGGGACTTCTTGATAAAAAAGCTGTCACACTCGGTGGTGGTGGCACACACAGACTCGGACTTTATGATTGGATTTTAATAAAAGATAACCATTTGAAACAAGTTACAAGTTACAAGTTACAAGTTACAAGTTTTTATGAAGTTGAATGCAAGACAGAAAAACAATTTGCTGAATTCATAAAACTAAAACCTAATGCCATAATGCTAGACAATTTTACGCCAACAAATATTAAAAAAATATTAAAAAAATATTCATCAACTATAAAAGATATTATTATCGAAGCCTCTGGTGGTATTAATGAAAAAAATATTAAAGAATACCAAAAAACTGGCGCGGATATTATTTCTTTGGGTAGCCTAACACATTCGGTAAAAAGTTTAGATATTAGTTTGGATATTGTTTGATAATATCATCCCAAACATAATAATTGATTCTACTCTAATTTAAGTTAGCAGAATACATTCACAAGTAAATCCAAATTATTAATAATAATTAACTTAAAATTATGCCTAAAATCGGAATTATTGGAGGATCTGGACTAGAAGATCCAAATATTTTAGAAAATATAGAGAATAAAACAGTTAATACCCCTTATGGCGAACCTACATCTTCTTTAAAATTAGGAAAAATAAAAGGAGTAGATGTCGTTTTATTATCTCGTCACGGACGAGAACATACCATACCGCCCACACAAGTAAATTTCAGAGCTAATATTCATGCACTCAAAGAAGAGGGGTGTACACATATATTGGCTAGTACTGCTGTTGGATCTCTTCGTGAAAAAATTGGCCGAGGTGATCTAGTTATTCTTGATCAATTTATAGATTTTACGTGCCATAGATTTTCAACATTCTACGAAGAATTTCAACCACACAAACCAGAACATTGTCCCATGGCAGAACCATTTTCTACCGAACTTAGGGAACTTTTAAACACTACTTGTGATGAACTCGGCCTTGCACACCACAAAAGCGGCACAGTAATAACTATTGAGGGACCAAGATTCTCAACAAAAGCAGAGAGCAATATGTTCCGAATCTGGGGAGGAGATGTTATTAATATGAGCATTGCACCAGAAGCAGCACTTGCTAATGAGGCAGGTATTCCATATGCTGCCGTTGCAATGTCTACTGATTATGATTGCTGGAAAAAAGATGAAAAACCTGTAACTTGGGAAGTGGTGTTAAAAATCTTTAAGCAGAATGCGAATAATGTCACTAATTTATTGATTAATACAATTACAAAAATCAAATAATATGCCAAATATGATAAAATCCAAAATCAGAACTGTTCCTAACTGGCCCAAAGAAGGAATAATGTTTAGGGATATCACTACTCTTCTTAAAGACGCAGAAGGATTCAAACAAACACTTGACTTGCTTTATGAACACCACAAAGATACTGGCATTGATTTTATCGTAGGAATTGAATCCCGAGGATTTATAATTGGCTCGGCTCTGGCTTATCGCTTGGGCATTGGCTTTGTGCCAATAAGAAAAAAAGGTAAACTTCCAGCTGAAACAGAATCAGAGGAATATGAACTTGAATATGGAACAGATAAAATTGAAATCCACAAAGACGCAATACCAGTCGGTGCGAAAGTACTACTTGTAGATGATCTAATTGCTACCGGAGGTACAGCACTCGCTGCTTGCAATTTATTAAAAAAACTTGGTGCAGACGTGTTAGAATGTTCAGTCATCATCAATCTACCGGAATTGGGGGGAAAAAAGAAACTAGAAGATGCAGGATATAAAGTTTTTAATTTAATAGAATTTGAAGGAGAATAAATTATGATTATCTTAGGTATTGAATCTTCCTGCGACGACACTTCCGTCGCCTTGCTGGACATAACTGATAAAGAAATAAAAATCCTAGCTGAACGTACTGCTAGTCAAATTGAGATACATAAAAAATATGGTGGCGTCGTACCAGAAATTGCTGGACGACTTCACGCGGAAAAAATAACCCCACTAATCGAAACGGTTCACGAATTAACACAAATAAAAAAACCCGATGTAATTGCTGTCACTTCTGGACCGGGATTAATTACTGGATTACTTGTTGGTATTGAATCAGCCAAAACCTTATCATATTTGTGGAATGTACCTATTGTAAGTGTTAATCACATTGAGGGTCACATCTACTCTCCGTTTATTAATAACGATACGATCTTCCCACTTCCCACTTCCCACTTCCCACTTCTCGCTCTAATAGCAAGTGGCGGTCATTCGGAAATTATTTTAAGTACCGAGGAAAGAAAATATGAACGTGTTGGCGGAACCAAGGATGATGCAGCCGGTGAATGTTTTGACAAAGTCGCCAAACTACTCGGATTTGATTATCCAGGTGGACCAAAAATTTCTAAATTCGCCGAGACTGGCGATCCTCAAGCTATCAAATTCCCTCGCCCCATGATTGACTCTGATAATTTTGATTTTAGTTTTTCTGGACTCAAAACCTCCGCTCTTTATTGGTTACGCGACCACAAATTATCCGCCATGAAAATTAATCCTATAAATTTAATAGCAGGAATTTTTGGTGTACAAAAAGAAGAAGTAACTATAAATGATTTCTGTGCCAGTTTTGAACAAGCAATAGTAGATTTATTAGTTTCAAAAACATTGAAGGCAGTAAAAAAATACCAACCAAAAACTGTCATCCTCGGCGGTGGTGTTAGTGCCAACAAAAAACTCCGTGAAACATTAGGATCTGAAATAAAATTACAATCACCAAATTCCTTATTCCTTATTCCTTTTTCCTTATATTCAATGGACAACGCTGCCATGATCGCCGTCGCAGCTTACACCCACGCAAAAAATAAAAACTTTACCCAGCACCACTTTTTTTCATCAAAAAAAAGTAGTGCTGGGTTTACAAACTGGAAAAACTTACAAGCTAATCCGAATTGGAAGATTGCCCACTAATCTTTAACACAAATCTACACTAATATTTTATGAAAAAGATTTTTATAAAAAATATAAAGAACGCTCCACACACTTTCAAAAATCCCAAACATCTCTCAAAAATTAAAAAAATATTCACTACATGGATTAAACTTTATTTATAATTCCACATTAAACATATGTCTCTTAAAATCATAGGTGGCTCTAGTCACAAAGAATTTACAAAAAAAATCTGCGAACACTTAGGAATTGAAGAAACAAAAAGCTCATCATTTATCTTTAGCAATGAAGATCGTTTTGTTACTATTGATGAACCAGTACGTGGCGATGATATTTTTATTATTCAAACCCACAGCTCCCCCGTTGATGCTAATATAATGGAATTACTTATTTATATTAGAACTCTACGCGATGCTTCGGCTGGAAGAATCACAGCAGTTCTACCCTATTTCTCTTATGCCCGCTCAGACAAAAAAGATCAGCCTAGAGTTTGTATTACAGCAAAATTAATAGCCGACATGTTGGAAAAAGCCGGTGCTAATAGAGCACTTATCATGGAAATGCATTCACCACAACTACAAGGCTTTTTTAATATTCCTTGTGATCACCTAGTTGGTGCGCCAGATATTGTAAAACATTTAAAAAATAATTGGGATTTGGGAAATTATGTACTAGTCGCCGGTGACAGTGGTGCCACCAAAATGATGGAACCTTACGCTGATGCACTACATTTGCCAATTGCCATGATGGACAAAAGAAGGATCGGTAATAAAGAAAAAGTAAAAATCAAGGGCGTAATTGGTGATGTGACAAGTAAAAAAGTCTTGATTATTGATGATGAAACTCTAAGTGGTGGAACTCTGGTAGAAGATGCTGAATTTTTATTAAATACTGCTGGTGCAATAGAAGTTGATGCTTGTTTTATTCATGCAAACTTAGGAAAAGGTGCGGCTGAAAAATTAAATAACTCTTCAATAAAAAGATTCCTAACAACAGACACAATACCATCACAGCATTTTGGACTAAGAAATTTAGAGATTATCTCAGTTGCCAAACGCTTTGCTGACATAATAAAGAGAATTCATAATAACGAAAGTGTTAAATCATTAAACGATATCTAAAAACTAAAAAACAATAAACTAATTATCTACTATATGCCATACATCTTACAATCTAATCGTGACCGTTTGGATCCAAAAATAAAAGAATTGGCTAAAACAATTGATTTCAACCAACGAGCCGGTGAATTAAATTATACAATCACCAAACTTTTATTGACCCTCAAAGGTGCGGGAAAATATCAAGATTACAACGAACTAATCGGCGCCCTAGAATCAGCCAAGCTAGAATTCTACCGCCGTGAAATCGCACCTTACGAAGATGTGAAAGTAAAAGAAAATGGTGATGTTTACTAAACATCGTTAAATAAAAATTACCAGCTTATGCTCGTATTTTTTATTTTATCAACTATTTAATTTAAACAAAAGATGCAGAAAAAACTTGGGGGTTTGGGGGTAAAACTGTTTGAGCCCCCAGTGCATTGCCAATGATTATTTACTTAGTAGCTATGGGGCGAGTTTTTTATCCCCAAAACTTTTTGTTACTTTTTGGTTACAAAAAGTAAAAGTACAACGGTGATAAAAAAATTAGTCTAGTCTGACTGTTCTTATCAAATTAAAAACATGTCTACCCCAAAAAAATTTTAAATAAAAATAGTACGTACTAAAATACGTACTACAACATAATTTTTTAAAAAATCACTCAACTTCTCTCACTTCCAATAAATTAACATTACCAGCCTGCCCGACTGGCTCTCCAGCTACTACAATCAATCGGTCACCCGCCTTTACTAAGGACAATTTCTTCAACTGAGACACTGCTCTCTCTACCAGCTCCTCTATAGTCTGGCAGGGCTGTAAAACGAACGGTAAGACCCCCCAAGACAGGTTTAGTTGGCATCTTACTCTATCGGTGGCAGTCGCCACTACAATAGGCAATTCTGGCCTATAGCGGCTAATCAGGCGAGCGGTTTCACCAGACAAAGAAGCGGCCAAAATAGCCTTAGCACCAACTTTTTCAGCCAAAGAACGAGAAAACTGACTAATTACCTCATCAACCTTAGTATTCTTATTTTTTGGCTCGTGCATTAACAAATCGTCATAAACTGATTTTTCTGTGCCAATAATTATTTCTGCCATGGTTTTGACCGTTTCCACCGGGTATTTACCAGTCGCTGTTTCATTGGAAAGCATAACCGCATCAGTATGATCAATTACCGCATTAGCCACATCTGATACTTCGGCTCGAGTTGGGCGAGGATTATTTTGCATAGAATCAAGCATCTGGGTGGCCACAATAACTGGCTTGGCATAATCAAGTGCCAAATCAACTAGTTTTTTCTGAATTAACGGCACATCTTTGGCCGGCGTTTCTATACCCAAATCCCCTCTTGCCACCATAATACCATCGGCCACTGCTAAAATTTCTTTGATATTTTTTACTGCTTCACTTCTTTCAATTTTTGCAATAATTCTAATTGGCTGTTCTGATACGATATTTAATTCCTTTTCAAATTGTTTTATTAAATAACGTAAATCCAAAATATCTTCAGCACTAGTGACGAAAGATAATGCAATAAAATCAACTTTATGAGCCACACCAAACTTAGCATCGGCCTTATCTTTTTCTGTCAAAGCACGGACAGTTAATTTTGAATCTGGAACATTGATACCTTTGTGAGAAACGATGTGTCCGGAGACAACAACTTTAGTAATAATTTTGGTACCAGCTACTTCAATAATTTTGGTTTCTATCCGACCATCGTCCAAAAGCAAACGTTCGCCTTTTTTTAAAAATTTATGCAAATCACTGTAATCAATTGGGATTATATCTTTAACATACTTATCCAAAGATGTATCAAAAGTAACCAGATCATTTTCCTTCAAATCAATTCCAGCTTCTGGCAACAATCCAACCCTAATTTTAGGACCTTGCAAATCTTGCATAATCGCGATTGCTGATCCCGTTTTTTTGTTTAATTCTCTAATATTTTTAATCAGTATCTCATGATTATCAAAATTCCCATGCGAAAAATTAAGCCGAGCCACATTCATGCCAGCTTCAACCATTTTTTTAAGCACTTCTTTTGATTCACAGGCTGGTCCAATTGTACAAACAATTTTAGTGCGTTTTTTTTGCATAAACTTTTTTAAGAAACTTAATAATTTCCAATTGCTTCTAATACTTTTTGTAATTGACCAGAAGAAATATTGCCCAACAATTCATTTACTTGTGAAGATTGAACACCGGAAACACCCAAAACACTGGAATATTGTCCAACCAAATTTTTGACAAAAGCTGGTAAATAAAACAAAGCAAAAATAATTGGAACTATAATTAACGCCAGACGCAAATAGTTACCAATTACCATCAAAGTCAAACGGCGTTTTATATTTTTGTTTTGTTCATAAATTATCTGCGACCACTTTATATTTTTTTCTATTAAATCCTTAAGATCAACACTTTTGCTGGTATTTAAATTAACCTCAATCTTTGGTTGATTTTTATCTTCTGGAATATCCTCAACTTCAGCCAGATCTTTTTCTTCAACTTTTTTATTTGTCTTAATTTTTTTAAGCATAGAATTCTAACAATCAATTATTTTATAAATTTAATTTTTTTTATCTTTTTCTAGAGAACGAATCTCGCTTTTAAACTTTTTAACATCTTCAAAAGAACGATAAATAGAAGCGAAACGGATATAAGCAATTTTATCAAACTTACGAAGATGTTTCATAACAATCTCACCAATATCCGAACTGGTAATCTCACGTTTTTTCTTCTTTTGTAAATCTCGCTCAACTGCTGAAATCATACCATCAAATTTCTCTTGGGTGTAAGGGCGTTTGGCCAAAGAATGCAAAATCCCCCGCTCTAATTTGTTGCGCGAATAAGCTTCTCTAATTCCGTCACGCTTTATAACTACAATATCCAAAAGTTCCACTTGTTCCAAAGTGGAAAATCGATAATTGCATTTAATGCACTCGCGACGTCGACGAATCATCAACCCCTCATTTGAGACTCTAGAGTCAATCACTTTGGTTTCTTTTGAACGACAAATTGGACAATACATAAACACTAATCATAAGACTAATAAGCACTAATATTATAACATAACAATAAAGAAATAAAAAGTTTCACCAAAGTGAAACTTTTTATTTCTTTATTTGTGTAGATTAGTGGTCACAAATCCATTTTTCGACGGATAAAGGCTGGAATTTCCAAATCGTCTGCTTTGTCTTTTTCTTCCACAAAAATATTAGAATTTCCTTTTTTATCTTCTTCTCTTTTTGATCCCAAAGCTGAAACTGTCTTGATAATAAATCCGGGGCGTTTAATTTCCTTTTCTTCAACTTCCTCTTCATTTTTATTATCCTTTTCATCTCTAATATTATCTTTTTGTTTTTTGTTATCAAATATACTACTGGCATAAAAAGGCTTAGTTGCACCAAACAAAGGACGGGCTTCTTCTTCAACCCGAGATAATTTTCTTTCTCGTCCGTCAAAACCAGTAGCCACCACCGTAATTCTAATGTCATCACCCATTGATTCATCAATTATCGCACCAAATATAACCTTGGCATCCTCATCGGCTGAATTGGTGATAACTTTGGCTGCCTCAGAAACTTCCTGCATACCCAAATTCTGTCCACCCGTCACAGTAAATAATATTCCCCGAGCACCCTCTATGGATAATTCCAAAAGTGGACTAGAAATAGCTGCTTTGGCCGCTTCAATTGCTCTATTCTCGCCAGTACCAGTACCAATACCCATAAGGGCGGAACCAGTATCATGCATAATTGCTCTGACATCGGCAAAGTCAACGTTAATAAGACCTGGTACGGTGATAAGTTCAGAAATACCTTGTACGCCTTGTCGCAAAACATCATCAACTATTTTGAAAGCATCTAAAAGTGAAGTTTTTTTATCAATGATTTGTAAAACCCGATCGTTGGGAATTGTAATAATAGTATCCACATTACGCACCAACTCAGCATAAGCTTTATCGGCAATGGATTTTCTCTGTGGTCCTTCAAAAGAAAACGGTTTGGTGACAACAGCTACGGTTAGTGCCCCAGCTTCACGAGCAATTTCGGCAATAATTGGACTGGCACCAGACCCAGTACCACCACCCAAACCACAGGTTAAAAAAACCATGTCAACATCTTTTAAGCTTTCTCTAATTTCATTTTGTGATTCTTCAGCACTACGTTTACCTAATTCTGGATCCATACCAGCACCTAAACCGCGCGTCACTGTTTTTCCAATGTGTAATTTGTGAGCAGCACTATTGTGATGGAGAGCTTGGACATCAGTATTCATGGCAACAAAATCAACCCCTCTAATCCCAGATTTTACCATTCTATCTACCGCCGACCCACCCGACCCACCCACACCTATAACTTTAATTTTGGCAAAAGTTTCAATTTCTGGCTTTACTTGTGGCATAAATTTATAATTAATTTTTTATAGACAAAAACAGAATTAAAATTATTTGAACACAAATTGTATTCAAATAAAATATTTTTTAACTTTATACATATATTTTATAATGGATACACTTCCCTGTCAAGTAAAAACTAATCTAGGTGTGGAAAAGAAAAAACAACCATGGTGTGGATGTTTTTCGCCCAAGGCGGATCCGCCTTCATGACCGCCTTTGGAGGTGGGCGGAATGTGTTCAAACATTGTCAAACTTTTTTTATAAATTATGGTACCAAAGATTTGAACCAATTTCTAACCTGCTGAGAAACTTTATTCATATTTTTAATATTCAAACCTGAGGATTTTTCACTACCTCGCCTCAAATTTGAACCCCACCCAACTAAACCAACTGCCACGCAAAAAGATAGATCATTTATTTTTTCATTAACACTTTTTACACTCAAAGGACAACCCAAAGAAGATGGTAACTCCAAAACTCTTTTGGATAACTCAACTAGACCCGGTATTTTTGATCCGCCACCAGTAAAAACAATACCAGCTGGCAACAAATGACTACGACCTATAGCAATTAACTCCCTATCTATTTTTTCTAAAATTTCTTCCATGCGAGCACCGATTATTTCAGCAATAAATTTTATAGATACCTCTTCACTAAAATCTGCCCCTAAACTAGCCAAATCTACTTTATCTTTTTTAACCAAACCATCATTCACACATTGTCCAAACTCTTTTTTTACTCGTTCCGCCACATCGATAGAACTCTTAAGTCCAATCGCCAAATCATTGGTGACATGCTCTGAACCAATTGGCAAAACTATAGTATGCAAAATTTCACCTTCCTCATAAACTACTAAACTAGTGGTAGAGCCACCAATATTTGCTACACATACACCCAAATCTCTTTGTCTGGAGGTAGTGACAACCTCACCAACAGCCAAAACCGACATAACTAAATCATCAATATCTATTCCCGTCCGATATACCGCCTTAGTAAGATTTTTTATATGAGCACTAGAACCCTGAATAATTTGTGTATCAACTTCTAGCCTGACTCCAGTCATACCAACCGGATCTTTTATTCCAGTCTGGCCATCAACAGCAAAACTACGGGGTATAACGTGTAAAATCTCGTAATTCAATGGTGTGGCAACCGCTCTGGCTGCTTCTACTGCCCGGGCTATATCTTCTTCCTCTATTTCACCGTCTGATTTGGCAACAGCTACCACCCCTTTATTTTTTATTGAAGTGACATGCGAGCCAGATATACCAACCCAAGCATGCTCTATTGGTACGCCAATTAATCTTTCAGACTGCTCCAAAGAGTTGGAAATAGAAGAAACAGCTTCTTCTATACTACCAACCACCCCCTTATTTATACCTTCTGATGGTACCTCAATTAAACCTACAATTTGCAAATCGGGATTCTCGTTATTATCAGTTGTTAATTTACCAATCGCCACCCTAACACTAGTGGATCCAATATCCAAACCAGTAATTAACTCTACTTTACTTTTTTTCCCTACCATAAAATATTCTGTTATAACAATTATATTTTAACAATATTACAAAACTAAAGCAAATAAATCCAGCACCTTCCTATGATGATTAAAACCCACAGAAAGATTATCTTAGTCTATTCATCACCGCACTATTTTTTATTGCAAGGGTTCATCCCCGTAGCAGAGCTATGGGATATTCTAGAAGGTGCTGGATAGATATGGCCAAAATATTATAACACCCACAAATACAGCACCTAAAGAAGCGGTCAAAACCACTGCGGCCATAATATCTTTTGTTATTTCTATTTGAAAAGAAAGTCGTGGTTTCAAAACATCGGCAAACTTTTCTACCGCGCTATTGATAAGCTCCAATACCAATACTGAAAAAATTAACAGTAATAATACCAAAAATTCCAATCTACCAACTTTAAATTGCCAAGCCAACAAAACAACTAAAATTCCAACCAACAATTGAACCCGAAAATTTTGTTCATGTTTAAACACATAAACTACTCCGCGACTGGCATCCTTTATACTTTTTAATAAGTGCTTTAAATTCATAATATTTTAGAAACTATTTTTTCCTGAACAAGAAACATCTTTTGCTCAGCCTTTTTTTCAACATGATCAAAACCCAAAAGATGTAGTACACCATGAACCAAAATTCTGGTAAATTCTTCTTTGAAACTAATTTTTAATTCTTGTGCCTGTTTTTTAATCTGCGGTAAACAAATAAAAACATCACCTAAATCTTGCGCATAATCACCTTGGGTTTTTATATCGTTCAAAGAAAAAGCCAAAACATCTGTCACTTTATTTTTATGACGATACAAATTATTCAAAGTTTTTATTTTTGTTTCTCCAACCAAATTAACACTCAAACCACAACCCTTATATTTAGGAAAACCACCTAAAACTTCAGTGACAACCGACTTAACAAATTTTTCGCTAATATTAGAATTTTTAATAGAATAATTTACTAAACATTCCATAAAATTATAAAATTTCTTCAGTATCTTCAAACTCTCCTGGAACTAATAAATCTTCAATCGGGATTTCGGCAGTTTGATTGGTAAAATCAGGAAAAGCGGGCAGGGCAACTTGATCAGGAATTGTCACCAGTGTTTTGTTGGGGCGAAAACTCTGCATCATCATTTGTATCACATGACGATAAAGCACCGGCCCACCAGAAGCAGAATTATAAACTAATACATACACTTTGTTATTATTAACAAAATAAGCAACTAGATTATCTTTTCTCTTCCAACCTTCCTCTTGAAATCTATTAGTAAATTTTTGTAAATCAGAAAAATTTTGACCTTTGGCATTGGCACCAAACCAAGTTGCAAAAGTCACAGCTGAATCTTTTTCAAGAACAGCTATTTCCACAAAATCACCAGGGGCAGAGCTAAACAAAACCTGATTAGACAAGCTATCCACCTCCCCCATCAGCCACTGTAGTGGGTAATAAACTCGATATTGCCAAGTCGGATTGACATACTCTTGAATTAAACCCGCATCAATTAATTTTACTGGTGCTAGACCAGTTGGATTATATAGATTAGATACTTCCTGACCATCATAATAACCGTCAGTATCGGTGTCCCAAGTTCCACTATCAGTATTAAACACCTCTTCCTCAGCATCGGTCAAATCATCATTATCAACATCTGAACTATCAACCAAAAAGATAGACGGAAATTCCCAATAAATTTGTTTTGGTTGCTCTTCAACAACTGGTAAATCTTCCTCAACAATATTTTCCACAGTTAAAATGTCTGTTTCAACTGGCTCATTTTCTTCAGGTATATTTTCAACCACTTCTTCTGTAGGATTTGTAATTATATTTGTCTCTTCTGCTGGCACATTCAAATTATTTTCAACTGGCACATTATCCACTTGAGGTGCTAATTGTTTATTAGCTTGATTAATATAATACCACGATATTACTACTACAATACCAATAAAAATCACCACAACCAACGTATAAAGTATTTTTTTATTTTTTATTATTCGTGACCAAAAACCACCACCATCAAAATCACTAGCCGACGCTGATTGTTTTCTTTGTTCAAACTTATTTTTATTTGTTCCATAATTTATTACCGGATCTTTTGCACCATAAAACTCATCTGGAATAACTTTAATTTCCGATGTAAACTTTTCTGGTTTTTGAATTTTCTTTTTTCCAAATCCGAACATAGAAATTTTAAAAATAAATTGAGATAAATAGATATAAATAGAGATATCTATTTGTAAAATATAATAACGTTATTTATAGTTTGTAAATATATTATTAAAAACTATTTATCATTTCGCTGTACCCGCTTTTAAGGGAAGTCTTAATTAGCATCAAGGTGTGGTAGTGTGTCATTGCGAGAAGCCTAATGAAATATAGGCGACGTGGCAATCCCCTTGTAATTGCACTAAAGTATGGGATTGCTTCGTCGTACCTCCTCGCAATGACACGTTGCTTCTGTTTATCTCTACACTATCTCTATTTTATCTCTATTTTTATATCAATCACTCACTCTCC
>CAYXGV010000025.1:14939-16097 GCA_964464685.1 uncultured Gammaproteobacteria bacterium
TATCTCTACACTATCTCTATTTTATCTCTATTTTTATATCAATCACTCACTCTCCTCCGGTATTTCAAATAATTTTCCTGGACCAGCTGGATTATAACCACTTTTTATTTCCGCGCCATCTAAAAAGGAATCACCATCAGTGTCGGGATTTAATGGATCTGTTTTCCAGATAATAACTTCATCGCCGTCGCTAAGCTCGTCGCCGTCAGTATCCCAATTATTTGGATCAGTTCCAATTTCAATTTCTCTTTGATCGTCCAAACCGTCGCCATCTTTATCAATCGGTTCACCAAAAAGAATTTGTTCGTCAATAATATCTTGTCCCAAATCACTTTGGACTTCTTCATCTAAAATTTCAGGCACAACCGTATTGGTGTTATCAACTATTTCTTCTTCTGGAAACAATTCTTCTTCATCAAGTAGTTGTTCTTCTATTGGTGGCACAACAAACAAATCATCAGTTGAATTTGTTTTGATAAATGAACTATAAATCCACCAACCACCGGAACCAAGAATGGCCACTGCTACCAATATAATAATCACTGTCACCAAACCACGTGTCAAAGATGGTTCTTTTATTGTATAAATATCAGTTGAATGAGCCGAGGAGGGTGGTGGCACTGGTGTATTATTTTGTATACCCAAATTTTCTTCTACTTTACTTACAGGTGGAATATTTTCTGTCACAGCTGGTTCAGAAATAGGTACTTCTTCTTCCTTTTCTACTGGACGCAAAATTCCTGCATCCAAAGCACTAGGAGGCGCAGATATATCTGGTGTTTTATCTACCCCAGAAAACATATCTTCTGGTTCACCAATTGGCAAGTTACCAGGAACTTGACCTTGAGTTTTGGGCAATTGATCGTCAAACATAGCATTTTTTTAAGATTTAAAAAATTTAAAATAGAAAATATAATTTCCATGCTCTCCCCCTATCATAATTTCCCTTCTCCCAAAGGCGAATAGCCATTGCTAATTTCAAAACCATCTGGATAACCATCACCGTCTGTGTCCCACTTGGTCGGATCAGTCCCCCATTTTTCAATCTCGTTTTTGTCACTCAAACCATCACCATCAGTATCGGTGCTCACGCTACTAGTACCATATTTTATCTCATCTTCATTTTTTATACCATCACCATCATCGTCATCAGTAATT